>JAZNFH010000018.1:0-39724 GCA_045589055.1 Faecousia sp.
CAACAACTGAACACCGCCGGGAATCACTTGTTTGGCATGGCGATAAGTTTCTTGTGTAATAGACATATAATTGGTCCCCTTTATAATTCTATAAAAGTAAGCTCTTTTTCAAAAGCCCCTTTTAGTATACATGGGTTTTGAACCAAACGCCATACGGATTTTGATTGTTTTTTGAAATACATGTCCCAACACAACAGTCGTGCAAGCTACCATTACGCATTATGCTCCCCGGGATAGACGTGGTACTGACCGAACAGTTCCTCTATGGAATCCGAAACCGTCCACCTATCCTCCATGCCCATCCTTGCTTCGAGCTTACCTGCGTGGAGCACCCTGGCGAAACGAAGTTTGTCCTGATAGCCCCCTTTATCGCCCATTATGTAATTTTTTAGCAAATCCACTTTAGGGAGATAACGCGCTAATTATTGCTCTTTTTCCATTCCATCCAAACACATAGTGTATTGCTACATCTGCTTGTTTGTAGGCACGCGGTGTTAAAAAGGTTCTATAAAAACATTGGGGTCAGGCATACGCCTGACCCCTTCGTTATACAAAAATAAGCGCTCATCTTTGTAGGTCTGCCTACCACAAGCCGTAATTTGGTTTTTCTGCTTACTATGAATTGTTTTCTAAAATTAACATCGGTTTATTATGTGTCTGATAAAATCTGTCCATCGTCATAGTAAATTCGCTCCGGAATAGAGTGACTGTCTAAACGCGCAAAGTTGCCGTTAACAGAACTCACAGGACTCATTGTCATAAAGCACCCCGGAAACTCGGCTATTGCTTTGCTCAATTCCGTAATTTGGCTAGGATTAATAACACACACTATAACCGTTTTCTTCTGTCCCGAGTAAAGACCCGTTCCTTGAACAATCGTAGCTGTATGATGGAATTGGTTAATAATTAACTTGCCCAATTCATCGGGATTCTCTGTGATAATCTCACAGCGCACAGCTTCCTGGTGCTTCCGCTTCAAATTGTCCCGAACATTACTTGAGAAATAACTGTAGATAATGCACAGCAGGACCGGCTCAATTCTGTAATTGTAGACGAAATAGGAAGCAACGGCAACGGAGACGTTGAGCACAAAAATTACATTAAAAAAATTAAAATTCGGAAATCGACGATGAATAAAACCCGCAACAAACTCCGTGCCACCATAGCAAGCATTGATCCGATACATCACATATCCACCAAACCCGGTAATCAAGCCCGCCGCTGTGGGCCCTAACAATGCGCTGACTGTTGTTGAATATACAAATGCGCTCAAATCCATTTGATCCAGCAGCAGCAAAAACACAGAAAAAGCGATGGTATATGTCATTGTTCTAATCGCCTTTGCTTTACCCAGAAATAAATATGCCAAAATTGCAAGGGGAATATTTATTAGAATACTGGAGTAACTCAGCTTAAAGCCAAGGACGTGCTGAATCATTGTGAATACACCATTCAGTCCAGCAGGTGCAAATTGATTTGGGAAAACAAAGATTTGGTAATTTACAGCCATCATTAGGGCAATAACAATTACCATTAAATAAGAAATTATTTTTTTGCACACAAAAACCACCTATTTCTGTAAATCTACATCAGTTCTCAAGCTCTAAGAGAGTGGCAGCATTATGCCACAGAATCATTTCCAGTTGCCGATCCGTCAGATCCTCACAGAGCACTGAGTGAACATATGTAGCGGGCTTATAGGCGGGAAAATCGGTACCAAACAAGAAACGATCCGCGCCTACATTGTCTACGCCGTAGCGAAGCATCCCTGTAATTCTAATCCCATCACCGGACAAATCCAAGTATAGATTCTTGTGTTTTTCCATAGCAGCCAGCTTTTCAAGGTACTGCTTTTTATACCCCGGGTGGGCCATCACCACAGGCATCGTAGGAAATGCAGCGGCAATGGTTTCTGCCTCCGCTACCAACTTTTGGTGCAGATTCAACACCATTCCAAGATCACGGCAGGTCTCAAACAGACCCATAATTTCCGGAGTATTGTAACTTTCATACCCCATCAAATAGCCCACCAATTCACCCACCAGCTTGCCGCCCCGGGCCTTGTGAAGCCGAAGTTGTTCCAAAGACATCTCCGGGAACGCAGGGTGAATATGAATTCCGGGAATATAAAAATCGGGATATTGCTCTTGAAGAGACCACGCCTTTGAGTTGAGTTCCGGTATCAGCCTCTCATATTCTTCCACTTCCCGATAGAAAATTGGAACATCAATCGGACTTCCACAGCTCATGGAAATCCCTGCATTTTGCAACATAGCAACATACCGTTCATCCGTCATGTCATAGCCAAATTGCTGCGTTGTGTTCCACCCCGGATGGGTATGAAAATCAATAATCCGCATTATGAATCTTCCTTTCCCTAAGCTTTGTACAAAGCTCTTCCACTTTGGGCCTTCAAGGACTGTTCTCCCAAAAATTTCACCACATCCATACCCAAATACAAACCCAAATCCCGCATTTCCGCAAGGGTATTTTCGTTAATTTGGATACCAGATTTCATCCGTTCCTCCATAGCCAGAATTTCCTTTTGTCCATGCGTATAAATGGTATCCTGGCCCTTGGCCTTGGGGGACTGGCGCAGATCTTCTAAGTAATTGGACAAGTGCTGCCGAATGGCCTGCGCGTCACCAAAGATCGCAGGGTCAATCGCCATAAATCCATGACAGATGCCACTATGACCCCCTTTGTTGGTCTTATTAGAAGTATCACCCAGAGAAACAATAGAAGAAAGCAGCTCTGCAATCATGCCAAATCCGTAACCCTTATGGCTACCGGATTCTTCACTGTAACCACCCAGAGGCAGAATGCCGCCCCCCTTCCCCTTGAGAATGCAATCAAACACCTCAAATGCATCATTGCAGGGTACACCATTGGAATCCATAGCCCAACCATCATGAAGCGGCTTATTTTTCTTATGGTAAACTTCCACTTTTCCTCTTGTAATCACAGAGGTAGATGCATCGAACAGGAAGGGATACGGATCTGCCGGACAGGCAAATGCTAACGGATTAGATCCCAACATAGCCTTACTTCCAAAAGTAGGAATCATGATCGCTGTGGTATTGGTGGTAGAAAAACCCATCAAACCCTGATCGGAAGCCATCTTTGCATAGTAACCCGCGATACCATAGTGCGTGGAATTACGAACAGCTACAAATGCAATGCCTGTCTTTTTTGCCTTCTCGATTGCCATTTCCATGGCCTTATAAGCAACAAGCTGGCCCATCCCATCATGCGCATCGATAACTGCCGACACCGGTGTCTCAAATACCGTCTCAGGCTTCGCGTCCAAACGCACCAACCCTTTTTCAATATCCTTATGGTATTTTACGAGACGCGAAGTTCCATGAGATTCAATACCGTATAGGTCTGCCAACAGCAACACATCGGTAATCACCCAAGCCTCATGATCAGTAAAACCAAATTTCTTAAAAGCCTCCTCGCAGAAGCTTTTCAAATTTTCATATGAATAAGTATAATACATAAGTACTCCCGTCAATGTGGATTCCTTTTTTATTGTTTTTCAAAAGGAATCAATCCAATTAATTTTTATCAAATAGTCTTGCCGCATTGTTGTAAAAAATGTCATCTATCTGTGTCTGATCCAAATTCATTAAAAGGGCTGTTTGGTAGAAAGCAAGTAGCGCTTCAGTTGTCAAAATCGCGTAGTTGCCACCACTTATGTTCGCTTCCGTCACCCAAAGCTGATCATCTACCATGGAAATAGCCCGCCCACGCTTCATACAAATGGGCCAATCTGAGCCCCACATAATTCTCTTTCCGCCGGTTTTAGCAATGGCCGCCATCATGGGACCCACCTCACATACAGCCGACATATCGAACCAAATATTTTCCCGATCAGGCAGCTTTGGAATATTGCAAACCGCCGTCCACGCCGCGAAGCCCCGACCACAATGCGCCAACACCAGCGGTGCATTGGGGTATTGTTGGGCCATACGACAGATGTAGGATAGATTGTCCCGGTCTGCCAGGCTGGTTCGCATCATGTGCAGTACAATCGGCGTCCCAGTCTGATTGGACACAACCCAGGCCGCTTCCGGTAAAAATTCCGCAATTCTGGAATTTCCTGTGGTGGCCTGCCCCGACCCATAGCAGTAAGGTTTCAATCCCCTCATACCCCGTGACAACATTTCAGCAATATCTTCCTCTGTATCACCCGGTAATACATATGCACTGCCTATGTGTTCCGAATGATGGGAAAGTTGATTCCGGATATGATCATGTGCACTCTCCCGAAGCCCATTTTCTGTCGCATTCAGGATTGGATCCGGCATAGGCATCATATTTAGTCGGATTTGCTCTACGCCAGGCATCAACGGCAACATATCTGCACAATAATCCGCTGGTGTAGCCTTCTCTAGAGGAAACTGCCCATGTGGCCCCCTAAATTTGGGAATTGCCGTCCCCAAATACAAGTGCATGTGCGCATCAAATACTTTTTTCGGAAGAAAATCCCGATAAAGTTCAACCATCCGGAAATCTGCTTCCTTCATCAAGTTGACCCTCCTTAAGTGTGATTATACCAACTGCCGGGGTTAATCACTCTGGGATCAATTCCTTGGAATGCTGCATGAAGCTTCTCCATCTGTTCGTCAGATAGAGAAACCGTTTGATCAAACAGCTTGCAATTCTGAGTAGCTTGTTCAGCAGTATCGCAACCCAAAACAGCGGTAGTGACACCCGGAACAGACAACACAAAGGACAGCGCGAGAACAGCAGGGCTAATCATAAATTCCTTACACAGCTCATGGAATCGCCGTAAATACGGCACACAAAAATCCAGTCGAGGATCGAGATCCTCAGGGGTATGGAACACCAGTCCCTGCAGAAATACACTGCGAATAAAAATCATCATCCCTGCATCGGCAAGCTTTTGAATACCACCGTTTTCGATCTGAGACCAGTCAAAAACATTTAAGGGGATTTGGGTTGCATCAAAACCGGACTCTGCAATCATCCCATAGTCATGGCGAGAATATGCAGACAGTGCGCTGTAACGATAAAGGTTCTGCTGTTTCATTTCCTGGAAGATTTTCCGAACTGCATCCGGGTCTTGCTCGTAATCCTCAAAATTATGCATCATGAGGCAGTCCAGTGTCTCCACGCCTAGATTCTTGCAGCAGCCTTCTGTCTGTCTAAGAATATCATCTCTCAGAATATCAAAGGAACCATGCTTCAGCGGGCCAATTTTGGTGACAACCCAGGGCAAACTCTTGTTTTCATTACGGCGTTTGGCCATCCAACGGCCAATAACTGCCTCAGAGTCACCATAGTTGTTCGCAGTATCCAGGTTATCGATTCCAAGATCCATGGCATGGTCCAGCAATGCGAATGCCGTCTCTTCGGAAGGTTTGGCACTATGCTCACCCAATCCATACTTCATACCTAGCTGAACCGTTCCCAAAGAGAACCGGGACAAATTCTGTCCCTTTGCGGAGATATACTTCATTGCCATCCACCTCACCAAATGGTCCAGCCACCATCCATTACGATGGTAGCACCTGTAACATAGTTGGCCGCCTTAGAGGCCAAGAATACCACAGGCCCCTTAATATCGTCTTCATTTGCCCAGCAGCCAAGAGGACAATTTGCAATGTAATTGTCGACAAACTGATGACGGACAGGGTCATTGGCCAAACCGGGGTTAAAGCCACCGGGTGCAATGCAGTTGACGCGGATGTGATTCTTGCCGTAGCGGCCTGCCATATACTTTGTCAAACCAACCATTGCCCATTTCTCAGTAGTGTAGTTCACAGGCTGATCACCCCATCCCTCAGGATATAGCGGGAAATGGGGGCAATCCAAGCCCCGCATAGAGCTGATGTTCACAATGCTTCCGTATCCCTGATGAATCATGTATTCGATAACAGCTTGACTCAGCAATATCTGACCATTGAGATTGGTGCTTGCGGAATCCTGCAACTTCTGCCGAGTAGCATCGTTTAAAGAAGTCAGATTCCGACGATCCACTGCATTATTCACCAAAATATCAATGCGACCAAACTTCTCCCAAACGTCCTTTGCAAGTTGTTTGATAGAGTCATCATCATTCAGATCCAATTTCATGCCATAAGCTTCATATCCCTGCTCGCGGAGAGTTTTGGCAAATTCTTCGCACTTCTCAGCGCTTCTGGAGGCAATCACCACGATGGCCCCCGCCTCGCAAAGGCCGGCAGAAATCGAAGCACCATACAAACCTCTGCCACCGGTAACAATAGCCACCTGACCTTTCAAATCAAACAGTTCCTTTGTCGTCATAACCTTATCTCCTTATTTTACCACAAAATGATATTGTGCCTTCCCGGTTTTCTCATCATAGGAGTCCATAGTGAAGCTCAAATTGGTACTTTCTGCCAGAGACTCCATCACCATCTCCGTCGTGTAGCGATACCAGGGGCTGACGCAATAACCAAGCGCCTCAATATGCCCAATCGCAGGACAGGCAGAGACATTTACCTGCAAGGTCTTATCTGTACGAATCAGCTCCAGTACGTCCAGAGCGTTTTCCTTTTCGTAACTGCCTCGAATCAGTTCCTCCAGCGCAGATAACCCGCGTTCCTTGATGCCCACAATTGTACGCCCCAAAACCTTTTGGGTATAGCCTCTAAAGAACTCCTGCAAACCAGTCTTTCCAAAGCGCTCCCCGATATAATTCACACCTGCATTCAAGCTATTATGGAATTCCGGATGGAAATAGGCATTATCAGAAGCCTTTTTATCCATCACTAAGGTATTCTCGTCCACAATGACCTGCCCGTTAAATACTTTGGGGTCATAAATCAAGATGGAGCAGGAAGCCCTGTCGGTACCGGAAAAATTATAAATGTAGTTCAATCCCACCTGCTCAATAGCATAGCGGTAGCAGTCACAATGCAAACAATAATGTGGATACGGTTGATATCCAAATTCTTCCTGGCATTCCAATAAGCGTCCCTTAGACGGGCAGTGATGCATCACCAAATGAAACCACCCTGCCGGCTCGTTGAGATACATTGTGAAATCCGCAGCCTCTTCATTCAGTGTACCGGACCAATAAGTATAGCAACCCCGAAGACCTTCTTTTTGTAACGCCTTTCCCAAACGAGTATTGGTGGATTTTGGGTTAAACCGAAAGTCCCAATATTGCTTGACTCCTTTCATTCCTTCCTTTGCATCCAAAAAGCAGAACAATTCACTATATGCAGGAATAAACTCAGCACAAGAAATCATAATATCACCCTTTAATATTGGAACATATCGTCACAAGTAATGGTAGAAGCAATGCTATCACTCATGATAACATGAGTCGGATTCTCACGCAACTGCAAAACGGAAGCAGGTACCTCCTGCGTAGGCTTTCCGAACAAAGCCAGTCGGGAGGTCAAGCGTTGCCAGGATACATGGCTGCCCGCAGTTGTAATACCGTGCATATCCAGCACATTCTTAGCCTTCATTGCATCTCTGGGGCCCATCATGGCACCCTTGGGAGGAACCTTGGAAATATCACCGGAGCAACCGAATGCACCATGCAGGGAGTTCTGCGCAATGGTCAAAGGATGCAAGCTAGCCACCTTGGCGCCTTGCGCGCAGTATTCCTCCATGGAATCACAGAACCAATCGCTGACGGGATCAATAAAGGCCAGATGTCCCGGCCAGCCGGGACCGGAGTAGACAATATCTGCCTCACCGTCATCTTCCAGCATTTTGGAGAAATTCGGTGTCGTTTCATTGCTGTGGTAGATGAAGTTTTCTTCCTGAAAGCCCAGATCCATAATATTTGAAACCATATAGCGGTAAAATGCGTTACCGAAACCAGCCTTATAGCTTAAGGGAGCGATATTGCCCTGATCATCTGCCCATTCGTCCATCATATAGAATTTCACATTCCGGCAGTTGATGTTCAACTGATGTAGCATATATGCCACTTTAATATAGGTGGGATTGGGGTTACACATAATCATGACGCATTTCTGGTCCAACCGATCGGAATCCATGATTCTCTTGACCATATCCGTCAGCATAATCATTTCAAACTGGTCGTTCGGAATCACTTCCAGTTTCATGTTGGGATTGTTGGGATGCTTACCACCAAACGCCATAATATCTTCCTTGGTGATGGCTCTCACACGATCGATTTCTGCAGTATCCTTAAAAGGATAGAAATCCGCACACTTAAACTTGAAATTATCTTCACCAAAAATCATCATTCATTCCTCCTGATTATCTTACCAGTTCCACAGTATCAAGGACCTTATCTATAAGTTTTCGTCCAAAGCCCTCCCCCAACATGGAGGTATCGGTCTCATAGCCACCGGTGACTAAGGATTCGGGGGTATACAGATAGCCGGGTAACACACCGTTGGTCAATTCATTGACCACAACCATTCCAAAACCAGCAACTGCCTTTAGATATAGACCATATTCCACAAAGCATTCACCGGGTAGGCCAATGACACAGACACCACCCAGACGGAAGATTTGAATTTCAGCAGGAGCCTCATCCTCCAGCAGCTCCACCTTAATGCCTTGTTTGCGCATGCGGACATAACCCAACTGATCCTCGGAGCCCAGCAGCTTTAGATTGGCATTCTGCCACAGATAGTACTCCTCACGGACTGTAGATGTACCATAACGGGCATAGAGATCCTTATAGACTTCCTCATCATGAGCCACCTGCTCCATGAGCGCCTCTTCAGTACCAAAATCCCGCAGTTCTAAGGACAATGTCTCCCCTGCCACCTTAATGGGCAGTTCAGACTGCCACTGCATCTTAGCCAATACAGAATGTGCCGCCTTTCCCAGCGTACGGCCCACACGCTCTGCCTCGTCGTAGCTCTCGCCCTGACGATAGTAACGGCTGGACTGGTTGCCGGAAGTGCCCTGAGAGAAGCCTACAACAACGCCGGGCTCCCGCTCTTCCAGTTCCAACTTCAGATAGCAGGGATAGTCTGCGGTACAAACATTGCTCCACTCATGAATGAAGGTGGGATGTAAGGTGTAGTTCACAAACATACCGCGAATGACATCCTTTTCGTCCTTCACAGCCATAACGCTGACCAAAGGATCGTGGGGGCCTCCGGGGATTCTCCGGTTACCGCCAATACCGGATTCTGCGCCACATAAGGCAGTACCCGCACCAAAAGAGGCAGGGAATGCATTGCTCTTGGCATCATCGATAATCGATACAATCTTATGAATCAGGCTTTGAACATACTCATGAGGCTGCTCCTTACCAGCTTCCAGGCTTTCGATATCCAGTCGGCCGGAGGCCCAAGGACCGGAATGGGTGTGGGAGCAACTAATCATCACATGATTACCGGGGATACCGCACTTGTTCTCCACCAAATCACGGACCGTCTTGACATGTTTCTTAGAAAAGAACAGAAGATCCAATGTCACCATCGCCACTTCCATACCATCATTGTTTAGATACATACAGGCGGCATACAACGGATCATGTGCCCCAGTATTATTGCGAGGATAATGCGGGTATCCCGCCAATTCCAGTCCTTGAGGTGGTGTGATGTCCACGCGGGACATTCCTGCTTTCAGCATTTTTTATCTCCTTTCATATACGCGCTGGAAGAAATCATCCAGCATTCCTCATGAATATAGAATAACTTATTTACGTAATCCAGCATCCCAAAGACGCTTTTCATACATTCTATATTTTGTATACTTTGCTTCATAGTCGTCCCGCCGTGCAGACGGCACATAGTTACGGGAAATCGAGAGGGGCATTAGTTTTTCTCCTGCTGCCATGGCTGCCAGCATAGCCGCGCCAGCTCCGGCAGCTTCCGTGGTTTCCGGCACTTGAATTCGCATATCTGTCGCGTCAGAAATGATCTGACACCACAATTCACTATTGGCACCTCCGCCAAACAAACTCAGCGTATGCACATTTCCATAGGCCTCCATAGCCTCCAGTAAAATCCGGATTTGAAATGCAATTCCCTCCATCACTGCCAGGGCAAAATCCCCCCGCTTACTGGCTATATTTACACCATAGAAGCATCCCTGGGCGTCCGGATAGAAATCTGGAGAAGACGGGCCATTCATATAGGGATAAAACATAATGGAACTACCTCGTTTCAGTGCTTCCAAAGCCTCAGCGTTGATTGTATCGTAGCTCTCGCCCGCAAAAAGCAAGTCACGACACCAACGCAGACAGGTCCCCGCGGTATTGATCACGCCCTCTGTAACCCAGCTTCCAGGAGCAACATAGCCGCACCAACCAACCCCGCGTTTTTCCTCCGTCCTAGCTTCATTCCACCGCTTCGTGATGGCAGCGGCTGTGCCCAAAGAGATAGTCATGACGCCTTCATTCAAGCCAATGCCGAACGCAGCGCATTTTTGATCCTGTGCGCCAACTGCCACCACGCAGTTTTCGTCCAGCCCCAGTTCCCTTGCAACATCAGGCAAAACCTTTCCCGCAGTTTGTCCGCTCCAAGCGAGCGCCGGCAGTTTTTCCTCCGGAATTCCGTAATATTCTAAAATCTGACGACTCCAACACCGGTTTTTAATATCATAGAAAAGTGTTCCAGATGCCATAGAATGATCCGTAACACAATTCCCCGTAAATTTACCGATGAGAAAATCCATTGGCATCAAAAATTTCCAAGCCTTCTCATAAATCTCAGGAGCTTCCTGCTTTAGCCACAAGATCTTTGGTAGTGTATAGCAGGGATCAATCGGTTTCCCCGTATGTACATATATTGCATCTTTTCCAAAATCTTCTATCAGTTGCTTGCTTTGCGCTTCCGCACGGACATCAAGCCAGCTTAATGCATTACACAGAGGCATCATTTCCTCATCAACCGGAACAATGGTGATCCCCTGAGAACTGACTGATATCCCCTTGATATCCCTACCGGAGATGCCGGCCTTCGCAATGGCGGCCAGCGCAGTCTGCTTGGTCATAACCCACCAGTTCTCAGCATCCTGCTCAGTCCATTTTTCCTTGGGCGTAATCAACCCATATTCTTCATAGGCAACGGCCAACTGCCGCAGCGATTGATCAAACAAAATGCTGCGGCAGCCTGTTGTTCCTAAATCAATTGCCAGATAAATGGCCATAAAATCTCCTCATTTAGAAATCCGAACTTTACCAATAATTTTCTTGACATTCACCGGACCATCCGCATGGCAACCGGGAGAATGGGCATCCTGAGGCAGTAGAATTACAAAACTGCCGGCCTCTAACCGAACAGCCGTGGTATCCGTATCAAAGTCAGCCAGAAGTGCATCCTTTTGCGGATCATACGCCTGATAAACATGGCAGAGATTCTCCGTAGGTTTCACATAGATTGTTTCCGTACCCTCGACCATGACCATTACATCTACATACTGGTTATGGGCCTCAAAAACAGCCTTATCTACAGGGTGGGTTTCATAGGTAGCCATATTCATATAGACGTGATCTCCATCCAGAACAACACGGCCCTTTTGAAAGTTCTCCGGTGTATAGGCCTTTGCAGCCTCCAACACCATATCGATGCCGGCATGCATGCCGTGGTATTGGGCAGCATTGGACAATTTATCAAGGATCATTTTAAGTTCCTCCTAAGTTTTGAATGACAGGATCATTTACTGAAGTAATCTTTTCTTAATCGAACCATCGTAAATACAATTTTGAAAAGGCTGCGGCAAACCTAAGGTTGCCGCAGCCAACAATCAGACCGGTGGTTGTTGAAAACCGCAACGAAGTTTTCCAATGTTTTCTCTTTGAAAAGAGAAAAGGCATTTTCGGAATATCTCCGGTTTTCTCAATAATATTTATTTTCCGTTATAGAGATGGCATGCAATAAAATGTTGCTGATCCGTCTCACGCAGTGCAGGTTTTTCCTGCTTGCAAATTTCCATACACTTGGAGCATCTGGGGTGGAAAGGACAGCCGCTGGGAGGATTCATGGGGGAAGGAACATCACCTTCCAGAATAATGCGCTCCTTCTTGGCATTCACCACAGGTACAGGAACTGCACTCAACAACGCCTCCGTATAAGGATGCATAGGATTATTATACAGCTCATCAGCATCCGCTAACTCCACCATATTGCCCAAGTACATAACACCGATTCGATCCGACATATACTGAACAACGGACAAATCATGGGCGATGAAGATGTAAGTAATACCCAACTCACGTTGAAGCTTTTTCATCAGGTTTAGCAGCTGTGCCTGCACGGATACATCCAAAGCAGAGACAGGCTCGTCACAGATTATCATTTTAGGCTGCAACACCAGTGCCTTTGCCACACAAATTCTCTGGCGTTGTCCACCGGAAAACTCATGGGGATAACGGTACATATAGTCAGGCTGCAGATTAACACGGGTCAATGCCTCAGCAATCAGCTTCTTTCTGGCCTCTTTGTCCTTACCGCCAATACCGTGAACACGCATAGGTTCGTCAAAAGCTTCCAAAATAGTGTGTTGGGGGTTCAGCGCAGCATAGGGGTCCTGGAATACGATCTGCAACTTTTTCCGCAGTTCAAAGCTTTCCTGTTTTTTTAGATCCAACAGATCCTTCCACTCACCATCATCATTGAACATCAACTTGCCAGCGGTGGGTTTCAGCAAGCGAACAACACACTTGCCCAAGGTTGTCTTGCCACAACCAGACTCTCCGACCAGACCGAAGGTTTCACCTTCCTTGACCGCAAAGGAGACATCGTTGACAGCCTTAACACTGGGCTTTTTCTTTTCAAGAAAACGCTTTGCGCTTTCAAATTCCATGGTGAGGTTTTCTACAACCAACAAATCCTTGCGATTATCAGCCATTCTTCTCGCCCTCCTCAAACAACAGACAACGGACCCGGTGTCCCTCTTCGACAACAGTATCTACAGGGAACCGATTAAAACAGGCATCCTTTGCGAGGGGACAACGCTCTGCAAATTCGCAACCGGTAAACACAACGGAAGCATCCGGTGTGGTGCCTTCGATAGTATCCAACTCGCGGTTACGATCCATGCCCAAAACAGGGACAGAGCGCATAAGTGCCTTGGTATAAGGATGCTGAGGATTGTTGAAGATCTGTTCAACAGAACCCTGCTCCACAATGCGTCCCATGTACATAACGCCCACATCGTCGGCGATTTCAGCGACAACGCCCATATTATGTGTAATGAAAATTACAGAGGTACCGTGTTCTCTCTGCATTTTGCGAATCAGGTCCAGAATCTGTGCCTGAATGGTAACATCCAATGCAGTGGTTGGCTCATCAGCAATTAGAATCTTGGGGTTGCAAATTAAGGCGATTGCAATCATAATACGCTGCTTCATGCCGCCGGAGAATTCATGGGGGTATTGATTGTAACGGGCCTCGGGGTTGGGAATGCCCAACTCTTTTAGCATCTCAATAATTCTAATCCGTGCTTCCTGTTTGCTGATTTTCTCGTGCTGGAGAAGCATTTCTTCAATCTGATAACCCACCGTGTAAACAGGGTTCAGAGAGGACATGGGATCCTGGAAAATCATTGCGATTTCAGAGCCGCGGATCAGGCGGATCTGCTTGCCGTTACGCTTCATCTTGCTGATTTCTATGGGTTCAGCATCGGGTGTGGGGATATAGTTGATGGAGCCGCCGGCAATATAACCGTTGCTAGCCAACAGCTGCATAATAGAGTGTGCAGTTTGGCTCTTGCCACAACCGGACTCACCAACGATACACAGTGTTTTTCCGCGCTTTAACTCAAATGTAACACCATTGACGGCGTGGACGCGCTTTTTACCCACTGCAAATTCCGTCTTAAGGTCATTAACACTCAGAATGACATCTTTATTCATCATATTCTGTGACCTCCTTTATCGAGTGGTAGCATCCAGGGCATCCCGCAGACCGTCGCCAATATAGTTAATAGCCAAAACCAGGGTCAGAATGCAGACTGCAGGGCAAATCCACTGCATGGGCTCACCCAAAATAACAGACATAGTCTTAGAAGCATTCAGCAGATTGCCCCAGGTGGGAATGGAAGAATCCAAACCAAAACCCAAGTAGCTCAGGCTGGATTCACTGAGGATGTAACCTGCAACATTGATCGTCGCATTGACAATAATGGGGCCGGTGGTATTGGGGATAATGTGGTGGAACATGATGGACCGCTTGGGGATGCCATTGGCCACACAACTTTCAACGAAGGGCTCCTGCTTTAAGGAGAGCACACGGCCGCGGACAATACGCATCGTACCTACCCAACCGGTAATCGTCCACATACCAACCAGTATCCAGATACTAATCTGCGTAATACAAGCAACCAAAATCAAAACCAGCATTGTGGGGAAGAGGCTCATAAATTCGGCTGCAGTTACGATTGCTCTGTCCACCTTGCCGCCAAAATAACCGGCAATAACGCCCATGGAAGCACCCAGGGTGTTCGCACACAGAGAGGTCAGAACGCCGATCAGCAAGGACCAACGGCCACCGTACAGAATACGGGCAAGCATATCACGGCCCAAGCGGTCGCAGCCCAAGGGGTGTTCCGGAGAGGGATCCGCATACTTTAGAGAAATATTCATTACAGTGGGATCGTGGGGGGTCAAAAGGGGCGCAAAAATTGATGCACCAACCAGAATCAGCAAAATTATCATGGCAACGACGGATAAAGGGTTCTTACAGAATTTCTGAATCCGTCTTTTGGCGTTAGAGGACTTAACAGGTTTCTTTACAGCGACGTTACTTTTAATCATCATGTTGTCCTCCTCGCCTTATTCAAACCGGACTCTGGGGTCCAGCGCAGCAGTTAAAATATCGATCAAGGTACTTGCAACCAGCGTCATGGTTGCGGTAAGGGTAATATTAAAGAGAACTACAGGCGTGTCCAAATTCTGGGATGCGGCCACAGTCATAGCGCCAATGCCAATGTAGTTGAACACCTGCTCAATGACAATGGATCCACCAATCAAACGGGGCAGACGCATCACCAGCATGGTCATGATAGGGGTCATAGAGTTACGCAGGCAGTGCTTAACATTGACCACTGACTCAGGCAGACCTTTGGAACGCGCGGTCTTGATGTAATCCTTGTTCATTACGTCAATCATAGTACTTCTGGTTTGACGGGTCAGACTACAGAACATATGGAACACCATGGCGCTAACAGGCAGCACCATGTAAGGCAGACGCTGCCAAAGCGTGGGATTCTCAATATCGGTGGGCATACGACCACCGGTAGGGAACCAATTGAGTGTAATACCGAAGATGATCATAAAGCCCAAAGCCCAGAAATACTCCGGAAGTGAAATACCAAAGGCCGAAATACCACTGGATAGATAGTCGATAGGGGTACGCTTAAAAACAGCACATAGGAAACCCAAGGCTACGCCAATAAAGCCGGAGAGCACCAGCGTTGCAAACTGCAGCTCCATAGAAAACGGAAGACGGTCGGCGACCAAATCCGCAATCGGCATACGGGCAGACATGGAATAACCAAAATCTCCCTGCAGCAAGCCACCAAGCCAGCTAAAATACCGAATTACGGCAGGGCGATTTAGACCCAAACTCTCTCTGTACTCCTCCATCATATGCGGAGTCATGTCCGCATAGGTCTCGGGGTCAACCATACGGGTCAACGGGTCACCGGGAGAAATCTCCAGTAGGACAAACAGAAAAACAGTAATAGCCAAAAACTTGGGAATCATTGCCAAAAGTTTTTTAAGAGTATACTTAAACATGAAAAAACCCCTTTCCATTAGAAGTAGCTGTATTAAGAGTTAATCCCACAGTTAGGCCCAAGAATATCTACGGGTTCATGCGGCCTGAACAAAGGTGATTGAAAAATGTTGTGTAATTATCCACATTCATACGCTTGAACAATCACCTCTCTGCAAATAGCATGAAAGTGCCAACCAACAAACGCACATAATTGAGGATAGGGGTCGCAGCAGTTGGCCCGCTGCGACCCACAAGTTAATTATTCAGATAGATGCCGATTCAATCAAATCACTTCAGCATCTTCCACAGGTGCAGATCCAGAACTTCGTCATTGTTGTCAAATGCGGTTTCGGGAATCTGAACGCGAGCAGCATTGTAAACAACGAGGCTGTCGGAGGAGTAGATGGGAATGATGTCGGTATTCTGGTAGTTGAAAGCGGCCAACGCCTGAGAAGCAGCGATGCCCTCGGGAGAGTAGGAATCAGCGATGCTGCTCCATGCGGTCCACAATTCCTTATACTTAGCATAGTTAGCACCAGTGGAGGGACGATATGTTCTGGTGGTACACAGCTGAGAGGCTGCAGAAGAGGGGCACTTCTCAGTACCGGGGGCCTGATAGAACAGCAGGTCCCAGTTACGCTCAGTGTTCATGGCAGTAGAGGCGTTTTCAGTTACTACATCGATCTCGATCTTCACGCCGATCTTAGCGGCATCAGCCTTGATGATTTCCAGGACGTCCCGAGAAATCTGGTCGGCGTAGTAGCAGAAGATTTCGATCTTGTCGTTGTAGTTCCAGCCGGCTGCATCCAGCAGCTGCTTTGCCTTCTCCAAATCCAGGGACTTGTTGGCATTGTCGAACTCATGGGTAGTCAGGGGGTTTCTGGGGTCGCCCAAGACCTTCACGGCAGTGGCCTCGGCGTAATCAGCGATCGTGTCCTCGTCGACCAGCAGGGAGATGGCCAAACGGACGTTTTTATTGTTCACCAGCAGCTCGTTATTATTGCCGTCTGTTCTGGTGCCATCGTTGAACATCAGAGCACGATAGGCGCCTGTACGCATGGTAAGAATCTTGCAGTCACGATTCATGTCGACGATTTGGCTTGCAAGCTGTACACTGGAGGTAACGGTTCTGGTGGTAATATCAGAGGTACCCTGAATCATAGATGCAATGGCAGCATCGGTGGTGGCAGCTTCGTAAGAAACGCAGGTAACATTCTTAATGCCAGCAGGCTCGCCGAAATACAGCTCGTTACGGGTCAGCATTGCATAGTCGGGGAAGTTTGCCTTCACGAACTTGTAAGGACCGGAGGTAACAGGTGCATACCAGTAGCGAGCGGTAGAGATGTCTTTCCACTCAATACCCTCGAAGCAGTGTGCGGGCAGAACATAGGGGTTGTAGTGCTGAACAGCGCTGGTAATAGTCATGGTGAAGGTAATGGTGTTGTCTTTGGTGGTCACACCGGCCAGCTCGTCAGTCTCGCCGTTCACAAATTCCTGGTAGCCGACAAGATCCTTGTAGACACCAGCCTGGTTAGAAACGGGATCCTTAATGGCAGCCATAACGGAGAATACGACGTCTTCCACAGTGATAGGCTCGCCATCGGACCACTTTGCGCCCTCACGCAGGGTGTAAGTAATGCTTTTGTTGTCCTCACTACGGGTGTAGCCGGTGGCCAATTCCCATGCGTAGGTTCTCTCATCGGACTCAGCGTACTTACGATCAAACTTGAACAACTGGTTCCACATCATAACGGTGTGGTAAGACAAGCCAGTGCTCTTGTGAGGAGCTTCAAACTTGTCGGTGTTGTCAGCCTGATCCCATTGAATGACCAGAGGAGTCTCAGAATCTACAGGCGGGTTGTTAGTGCTGGTTTGGTTACTGGGTGCGCAGGCTGCGAGAGCTCCCATAACCATCACGAGAACGAGTAATAGTGCTGTGAGTTTCTTCATTGTTTTTTTCCTCCTTTTATTACACTCAGCTTCTGCTGAACGTGTTTACATTGTATCAAATTTATACAAATTAATCAAGATATTTTCAAAAAATTTTTGCATTTTATTAAAGATGATAATTTTTGGGCATAATATGTATATTAATTATGCGAATAAATCATCAAAACGCCGATACTTATTCATTATTATTGCAGATAAAGCAAATCTTATTGCCGAATTTCAGCGACTCTATCGCCACGAAAATAGACTTCCTTTACCATAAAATCTTCATCGACAAAAATAATATTGGCATCTTTTCCGGCATCTATCGAACCAACCCGCCCGTACAAGCCTAAGACCTTGGCAGAATTGGTGGACGCGCACTTAAACAGCACTCGCATATCTACACCGGTTACCTTTTTGAAATTTGCCGCACACATTGCCAGCGTCAAACGACTGCCTGCCAGTTGTCCCTGCAGATTAAAGTTCAAATCTCTTGCGCTTCGCTGATCTTCTTGGGGAAAATCATTATAATTCAAGACACTAGCTCGTCCCGAGCAATCCGAAATCAAAATGATATGGTCCTCACCGGCATTCTTCAGTGCTTGTCTTTGGGATACTGCGGTAACATGAATACATCTGGAATCACAAATCAGTTCATAGTAAAGATCGGGGATGCTCATCACAATATCCGAAACACAATCCTGCGGGTCGCCGGTAACCTCTGCCGGATTTTCCCTGCAATTACCCATTGCATCGAATAGATGGGTCACAATTTTCGCGCCGTTTCGAACAGCTCTGTAAATGTTTTCCGGGTCAGAATTCGTATGTCCGATATCAGCTACAACACCGTACCGTGCCAGCACGGATTCCATAGCTTTCGCATGGGGCATTTCCGGCGCGTAAGTACAATGAAGGACATTTCCTTTCGCCGCTGAAAAAATGCGATCACATTCCTGTTCGGAGTATTCCCATGTCAAATGTGAATTTGCACCTCTCGCAGGGTTGGTAAAAGGACCCTCAAAGTGAATTCCGGCAATAGAAGTATCTCCTGCCTCTATCGCCTCGTTACACTGCTCAATGATGGCATAGAACTCTTCTCTGGAGTTAGAATATGCCGCAGAAGGTGTCATGGTGGTGGTACCATGCTTCAAATGGTTTTCTGCCACCGCCCTTGTATTAGTAACTGCGTCAATTCGTTCATCACAGCAGCTATAACCATGCAGATGTTGGTCGACCAAGCCGGGACCCACATACAGTCCTTGTGCGTCAATAACTTCGATACCATCCGGTACGCATACATCTCCGCTGGCTATTATTTTGCCGTTATCTATTAGGATGCTACCGTCGCAGATCCTATCCGGAAAAACCAATTTACCGTTAATAATCGCTTTCATCCCGTTCACCTTTCAGTTCGTCTTTGGTTTCCAATCCTATATTAAAGCTTTCCGTGAAGCAACGATAATGCAGCTTATACTTTTGCTTTGCCGGTATTCGCCAAACGCTTATTGCGGAAATACAGGCTAAAGTCAATTGATACCATAATGAAGTTAAGGAAATAGAAAAACAAAACATCCCATTTCTCTTGGATGCTCGCCATATACACCGCATTCACAAACTTACCAATCATACCGGCTATGTAACCAAACAAAATCAAGCACAAAACGAAAGTCTCTTTCCCTTGGTCGTTCTGGCCCCTACGATTTTATGACATTCATAGGCCAGCTCACACCAAAACTTACGAGCATAATTACCTCAAATATCTCCGCTATTATTTGTTTCTCCTTCCGGTAATTTTGCTCACTGTGCCAAACTATTTACAGTAAATTTTGTTTATGTTGCTATTTATGTTGCTGTTTTATTATATATTAAAATTTAATCTTGAAAATTATATAATTTTGTATATATAATATACAATATATTATATGCTTAACAAAGGTGTGAATATCAATGGAACTGCTTCAATTGCGATACTTCTTAACTGTTGCAAAGACGCTCAATATCTCACATGCTGCGGCACACCATATGATTCCGCAGCCAGCCATGTCTCAAACCATTTCCAAACTGGAAAAGGAACTCGGTCAACCGCTATTCGATCGACACAAAAACAAGCTGAAACTGACTGATATAGGAGAAGAATTTTATCGCTCTGTATCCATGTCCTTGGGCGAACTCGACAGAGCTGTACAAGAATCAAAGAACGCAGACGGTTCGTTACACGGGGAGCTTAATCTTTTGGTTCAGCAACACCGTGAAACTGTAGTTGATTGCATTGTTGAATTCAAGAAACTGCATCCCGATGTATACTTCCGCCTATTCTATACCCAGGATAGCATGGATTGCCACGATCTTGATCTATGCATTGCAAGCACACCCCCCAGCCCGGAGTATACAGATCGTAAATGCTTAGTAGCTGAGCATCTCCAATTATTAGTCTCTGTCAACCATCCTATGGCACACAAAGACTCTGTCCATTTTGATGAACTAACTGATGAAGAATTCGCTCTGCTTGATAGAAACAACAGCCTTTGGCAAAATACATTATTCCTATGCCATCAATCGGGTTTTGAGCCTAAAATATCTATGGTTTGCGGAGACTTGCACTGCTTGATAAAATATGTGAGTGCGGGTATGACGATCACGATTGGTCCTGAATTATCCTGGCGAGGCATCAAGAACGGCTCCGTTGTATTTATCCCCACTATTCCGGATGTTCAGCGATTAACTTATGTCTTTTGGAACGGTACCAAAACGAATTCAAAAACACGTAGTACATTCTTGAATTTTTTGATTGAATACTTTGCAAATAGATTCAACCAAAACTATCCAAAATAATACATCTCCCAAACCGAACTGTACTCATCCAAATGAATTTTGGTATATTTTAATTTCTTCTCCTTGCTGAATTTCCTATGTGTTATCCCATTCTTTTCTAAATTGTTTACCCCCTTCTAATCCAATTTTACAACATAATAGAAAAAGTAGACACCCACACTTTTGTGAGTGTCTACTTTCATTTTACAGGTGCAGTACATGGCCTCTCATGTTATGATCAATGATCTATCGCCAAGAAATCATTAAAGAAGGCAACCTTCCTGATACACAGCTTTGCGATTCAGATTTTCGTCGCAAAGAACGAAATCTGCCAGCTTGCCCACGGTGATAGAGCCTATCTTGTCCGCACACCCCAGTGCTTTAGCAGGGTTCAGGGTAGCAGAGAGGATTGCTTCTTCCTTGGAAATGCCAAAAGCAACTGCGTTTCGCATCCCGTCATAGAGGTTTGTGGCAGCGCCGGCAATTGTGCCGTCCTGTAGCTTGGCAATATTTCCCTGCAGGAAGATTTGCTGGCCGCCCAGCTCATATTCGCCATCCGGCATACCGCAGCACCGCAGAGCATCGGATACCAGTACAATTCGACCGGGAAATAGCTTAAATGCCATCCGTACAGAACTTTCGTGAACATGGAGACCATCGCAAATCAGCTCTGCCTGGACATTTTGATTCTCGGAAGCTGCCCCAATCACACCGGGCTTGCGATGGTGGATGGGAGGCATAGCGTTGAACAGATGCGTCAAGTGGGTGGCACCGGCATTAAAAACAGCTTTAGCATCTTCATAGCCGGAATCCGTATGAGCCACAGATACGGTGCAAAGCTTACTGGCTCGCTCTGCGAATTCCGCTGCACCGGGAAGTTCCGGGGCTATATCCACAATGCGTACCAAGCCATCGCAAGCGTCATACAGCTTTTCAAAAGCTTCAAAGTCGGGATTGCGCAGATAAGCACCGTTTTGGGCGCCCTTTTTCTTTTCAGAGAAGAAGGGGCCTTCCATTTGAATACCAACGATGCGGGCACAGCCGGAAGGTTGCTCATCTCTTAGCTTAGCGCCGGCGGCAAAGGCCTTTTGCAGCACCTCATAGGGCAACGTCATGGAAGCCGGAGCAAAAGAAGTAATGCCATTTTGGGCCAAATACCGGGCAATTTTTACCAAGCCAGCATAGCTGCCATCAGAGAAATCTTCGCCGGAATTTCCATGGTTGTGGACATCAATGAGCCCAGGGATGACATAGGCATTTTGCAGGTCAATACCCTCTTCCGCAGGAATGGCGCTGAGAATCTCAGTGAATTTCCCGTCTTCCACTCGAAAACTGCCGTGGATGAAGTGCCCATCCACAAAAATGAATCCATTTTTGAAAAGCATCATTTAACCTCCGGCAGACTTGCTGCCGCTACAGATTGTCCCACACGGCGGGTCTTTTCGTCAGGCAGCATAACAGTTACATTACTGGCCAATTCGGGGTATTCTTCCTCCAGAACCCGGTTGCACATTTCGACGATATGGTCGCCGCCGACCCCGGAAGCCACACGTCCCAACACGAGAAGATATTTTAGCTTATAGAACTGACTGTACAGCACCAGGGTGTGAGCCAAATAGCAGCCGATGTCGTCAAAAATCTGCAAAGCCCCGGTGTGACCAGCGTTGGCAAGCTCCTGCACAGCCTTTAGCTTTTCGGCAGGGGTAAGACCGGGATCCAACTCAATGCCAGCCCGGGGTGCCAGTTTGATGACGGCATCCTGGGAGAAATACTTACAGCCCACACCAAAATCGGTAGACCATTCGTCCTGCATAGCTTCTTCACTCACATCCACAGGCGCGAAGGCCAATTCATTAAACCAGCCCAAGAGATTGCCGTCAGCGTTAACATAGCCTACAGCCTCACTGGTGCCCATGGCAAGGCCCATGACACAACCTTGGTTCATGCTCATGGCACCGGCCAAAGCAGTCACATCACCGTCATTAGCCACCACAATGGGAACATCGCCGATTTCTTTAGCGGCACGATCAAAAATAGATTTTACTTCTTCCCGTCGATCACGGGGTACCTTGATAAACAAGGAGGACACCATAGGGCTATTGCCAATGAACACGCCGGCAGAGGAAACGCCGATGGCGTCCACCCGGGGCATTTTGGAGGCAGCGGTCTTAAAGGAATCCACGATGCCGTCGAACTGGTATTGGGGATCGGCTTGCGTCTTGGGATGCCAAACCACTTCCTCGGAATAGACGCTCACACCGTCAATGACAGCAGAAACCTTTCGATCCGATCCGCCGGCATCAAAGCCGATGCGGCAGCCTTCCATATGGCCACCGGCAGCGACAGCGGACTCATTTGCTTCCGGAAAATCTTCTTTAGAAACAGACCGTACTTCAAAAGGACGCTCGTACACATCCTGCATAAACTGCACATCAAAGGCCCGCTCTCCTGTGGAGGTGTAGGCTTTTTGAATCCGGGCAATGACAGTTTCATCGCCGTGCAGGTATACACGGAATCCACCTACGCTCCACAGCAGAAATTTTACCGTACGCTCTGCATAGCGGTAATTGGCTTCTGCAAAGGAAGAATCACGCAGGAAGGTATGTAAAACAGTGATCTTGCCATCCTCCCGCTCTATGGCCACAGAAAAAGGCTCTGTTGCCGTTTCAAGAAACGCTTTGCGCCACACGCCAAAGGGGATAAAAGTGGGATCCAGTTTAGGAGTGTTGTTTGTAGATATAGCAATATTCAAGTAGTTCATATACTATCCTCCATTGATCGCATTCTATTTATAGCGACAACTTACTTGTTAGAGAGTGAATCCATTCGGATTATTTTTTTGCCAGTTCCAACTGTCACGAACCATGTCTTCTAAGGTCTTTTCGGCGATCCAACCTAATTGCTCAGCGCTCTTTGCAGGGTGAGCGTAGCAGGTCGCCAGGTCTCCCGGGCGGCGGCCTACGATCTTATAAGGAACGGAAACACCATTGACCTTTTCAAAGGCGTTGACCATGTCCAGCACGGAGTAACCGGTGCCGGTACCCAAATTAAACACTTCGCAACCAACATTGTTCAAAACATACTTAATAGCGGCCACATGGCCCTTAGCAAGATCCACAACATGGATATAGTCACGGACGCCGGTACCATCGTGAGTGTCATAGTCATTGCCATAGACACTCAGGAACTCCCGGCGACCGATGGCGACCTGGGAGATATATGGCATTAGGTTGTTAGGAATACCGCGGGGGTCTTCTCCAATCAGGCCGGTTTTGTGAGCGCCGATGGGGTTGAAATACCGCAGCAGTACAATCCCCCACTCCTTGTCGGCGGTAGCCATGCCGGACAGTATCTGCTCGGTCATATACTTGGTCCATCCATAGGGGTTGGTGCAGTTGCCGGTCTTGGAATCCTCTTTCAAGGGCATCTCATTGTCACCGGAGTAAACCGTGGCAGAGGAGGAGAAGATGATGTTTTTCACACCAACCTCGTTCATGACTTTGGTCAGAACCAAGGTGGAATTCAGGTTATTGTCGTAATAGCGCCAGGGCTGTTCCACGGATTCACCGACAGCCTTCAGACCGGCAAAGTGGATGACAGCCTTGATTTCGTGTTCAGAGAAAATCTGCCGCAACAGTACTTCGTCACGAACGTCGCCCTCATAGAACGTAATCTTCTTGCCGGTGATTTTGGCTACGCGGTTCAGGCTCTCAGGGTTGGAGTTGCACAGATTATCAATGACAATGGGCTCGTAGCCGTTTTCAATCAATTCCACGCAGGTGTGTGAGCCAATAAAGCCGGCACCGCCAGTTACAAGAATTTTCATTTTTGGCACTCCTTTACGATTTGATGCATTGTTGTCCACTTACTCTCCATGTCAGCCACCAGCTTCAGTTGGGTTCTGGCGCGGTCCAAATTTTGTCCCTGATAGTGGGTGCGGAAGTAGGTGTCACCTTTAAGGAAGTCAGCCAAAAACCGGATGCCGCACTCCAGCGTCATGAGCTTGGCGCCCGTAGGCATCATCTGCACTTCCAGCTCGGTCAGGCTGCCGTTGCAGCCTTCCAGGAAACCTTCCGTGTAGGTACGGAACAGTTCCATATCGCACCAGACTTTGTCCAAATCCTTCTCATCCTCTGCAGCGGTGGAAGCGCCAAAGCGAATGGAGTCACCAAAGTCGTAAAGAGCAGAGCCGGGCATTATGGTGTCCAAATCAATGACGCACAGAGGGGTTCTGGAATCGTAATCAAATAGGATATTATTCAGCTTAGTGTCGTTGTGGGTAACTCGCAGAGGCAGTTCTCCGCTGGCAAGCTTATCCACAATGGCACCGGCTTCTGCTTCCCGGGCCAGAGCGAACTCCAGTTCGGGACGGCACAATTCCATGCGGCCTTCAAAATTGGTTTCCATGGCGGCGTGGAGCTGGGCAAAACGAGCCTTGGTATTATGGAAATCTACAATGGCTTCATGGAGTGTTTCAGCAGGGAACTGCGCCAGCTGGCCTTGGAAACGGCCGAAAGCCAGACCGGAATAGTAGAAATCCTTGGGCGTTTCTGCCTTTTGCAGACAGATGGTGGAGTGGACAAAATCGTACATTCTCCAGTACGCTCCCTGGCTATCTATCAGATAGGCCTTGCCGTCCACAGTGGGAATCAGATGCATAGAACTTCTGGGGTTATCACTGTTCTTGGACAAAAACTCAGTGATGGCCTGTATGTTTTCCATTAGTTCTACAGGGCGTGTAAAAATGTTTTGGTTAATCTTCTGCATCAGGTAGGTCAGGCCGGAATCGCAGGTAACCAAATAAGTTTCATTGATGTGTCCACAACCGAAACGGCTGCACTGAGCCATATTGCCCCGAACCTGAAATTGTGAAACTATCTTGTTCATATTATTCCTCCCACAATTTGTCGGGATACATTCCCTTGTCCTTCATGGCCTGAATGGCTGATACCACACTTTCCAGGTCTTCACGATAAGTAACGCCATACCAGGTTTCCTGAGTAGGCAACACTTCCACGGTTCCCAAGCCCTCCTTGATCTGTGCATCGGCAACAGAAGGCAGATAGAACTCGGACTTCAGAGGATTGGCGGGCATGCTTTCCTTAAGGAACCGCTCAAAGCGGGTTTGGAATTCCGGGAAAATTTCCTTTTGGAAGCCCCACAGGTTCATGGAAACGACAGTATTGCCGGACAGAGGCTCGAAGGTCTTGCCGTCTTCGGTGTATGCGGCATCGTCGCCGCGCTTTTCGATGTGGGTACGCTCGGTAACACCCTGGAGATAGCCGTCCTTTACATCACAGATGCCGCGGGCAACATGACCGTGCTCGGTTACCGTGTTATGGAGCAGATAGCCAACCATAGCGTGCTGGTTAGGAGCGTGGTCAGCCTTCAGGAAACTACCGATAGCACGAATGGCACTGGGACCATAAAAATCGTCCGCATTGATGACGGCAAAGGGGCCATCCACCATTTCAGCAGCACAGGCAATCGCGTGACCGGTACCCCAGGGCTTTTCCCGTCCTTCAGGAACCGTGTAGCCTGCAGGGAGGAGATCTAACTCCTGGTACACATAGCGAACATTGAAATGCTTTTCCATCCGCTTGCCTACCATCTTCTCAAATTCTTCAGCAATGGATTTCTTTATAATAAATACGATGTTTTCAAAGCCTGCCTGCTTGGCATCGTACAGGGAATAATCAATAATCAATTGTCCCTGCGTGTCTACAGGCGTAATCTGCTTCAAACCACCAAAACGGGAACCCATGCCCGCTGCCATAACAACTAAGGTAGGACCTGCCATAATTAATAACCTCCACATATACAAATACATTATCTATCAGTGATACTTTGTTTAAGATACCACCAACACTATCATAACGAACACGCCCGAATCTTACAAGGCATAACGTGAGATTTGAAATAAAATGATAAATAATAAATATTTTTTGAAAAATGTTTGCTTTCTTGGAATATATATGTTAATAATTAGATAAATAAGAGGGAGGTGCAGATGCGGTGAAAATCAAAAATCTATCCACAACAGAATTAAAGCCCTTTGGAGAGATATTGACCTATAGCCCAGTCATTACAGAATTTTTCAGTAAAAACCAAATGAATCTACAGCGTACGCCTGAAATCAAGCTGTATGAAGCTGATTCGCCCGTCGTTATAGACTATGTATCTGGCATGTCCCTGCTGATTCTCTATCAAGGAGAGGCGTTCTCTGTTTTCTACTTGGATCGTGCGGTTTCTTTGCACGAGGGGGCTCGCTTCTCTTTGCTACCTATGGGAGAGAGCAGCTGCATACAGATACATAGTACAGCGGATGAAGCGTTCAGAATTGTGGGAGAAATTCCATTACCGGTATTAGATAAGAAGGAAAGAAGCCTTGAGTTTCAAAGAATATACACATTCCTTTATCAGGAAAGTGCACACAATTTTTATTTTCGTGGGGAGAAGCATCTTCCCTATGAATTGGTATATGTGGACAGGGGAAAATTACATACTCTGGTGCGTGGTCAGGATATATTGCTGGAACAACAGGATTTGATGATTATTGA
This sequence comes from Faecousia sp., assembly GCA_045589055.1. Classification (GTDB taxonomy): domain Bacteria; phylum Bacillota; class Clostridia; order Oscillospirales; family Oscillospiraceae; genus Faecousia. The sequence continues at coordinate 26,969 of JAZNFH010000018.1, forward strand.
CAGCAATGACTGGCACATGCAATATTCAGATGTGCCGGTGAGCTTTCTGACAGTTTCGTTTTGGGCCGGTGATGGCATCATATCAACCATAGCGAACAAATCGTTTGCACTTTCTTCCCGTCTCAAGCCGATCGTAAAAAAACTGTTATCCGGGCAAGCGGAAGAAGGCTATACTGAAGATTACAGAAGCGCCTTGCTCCAAATACTGCTGATTGAACTTTTGCAGAATCCCGCTCCGGAGCAACCGCATAATATGGTTGCTGCTACTTATGAAAATGAGATTGTAGACGGTGCGGTTCGAATGATCGCAGACAATATCCAAAGAAAGCTTTCGCTGGATGAAGTGGCAGCTGCGGTACATATCAGTGTTCCGTATTTGTATAAGCTGTTTCAAACACACCTATGCACCTCACCCGGAAAGTATATTGCGAAAATCCGCACAGAGGAATGCAAGGTTTTGCTGCGTGAAGGGAAGTTTTCCGTGGGGCAAGTTGCCAAAATGATGGACTTTTCCAGCATACAGCAGTTTTCAAGGCAATTTCATAGTGTTAGCGGCATGACACCAACAGAATATATTCGTTCTTTGCGTTAAGCAAGCATTAACCGCTCCTCGATAAAAGCAAAAACAGGGACCCGCACAGATTATGACATTTCAAAAACTTAGCCGTATTTGCCCCAATCACCATCAGGCAATTAGGCACATGACATCCCCCGCCATATAAACACGCCTCGGCCAACCACATCCAGCCAAATCTAAGGTCGTTAAGTTAAGACTTACAGGAAATCCGTTACTTCCGGGCCAGAGCGTTTTGACATTACCTATAATATATGATAGAATGATAATAATTTAGTAATGTTAGGAGTAGCCATTATGACCGAAAGGCAATTGCAAAGCAACGGCATCATTTATCAGTTAGATGAAGAATTATTACAATTACACCAAAACGCAAAACGAATTACCCGCCTACTGAACAACACAATAGAAACAGAGGTTGCGCGACGCAAAGAGTTGGTTCGCGAGTTATTTTCCGTTACTGGTACAGACGCATATATTGAGCCTCCTTTTTACTGTGATTATGGTTGCAACACAACAGTAGGAGATCATTTTTATTGCAACTACGACTGCGTTTTTTTAGACTGCGGAAAAATCACCATTGGCAACAATGTCCTGATCGGCCCTAAAGTCGCACTTTATGCCGTTGGTCACCCCATCGATCCCGTCGTAAGAAACCATAGACACGATTTAGGTATCCCTATTACCGTTGGCAATAATGTTTGGATCGGAGGCAGCAGTGTGATCTGCCCCGGAGTAACTATTGGAGATAATACCGTAATTGGTGCCGGTAGCGTTGTTACTAAGGATATTCCTGCTAATGTCGTTGCGGCCGGAAATCCGTGCCGTGTAATCCGTCCCATTACACAAGAAGATACCGATTATTGGAACGACCAGTTAATCTTGTATAAACAACAATGCAACAACCCACAGATTTAGGATTAGCTATATCTACACAGCGAACGGCTCGATTCGATTAATCCGAGTCTTTTCTTTCGGTAAAACGGGAAGAAATATCTTAACTCGTTCAGCTGCATAATGTACAAACTGGTCCCCGGTGCCTTAGTGGCATATTCAAAAGCCTCTTCACGAATCAGCGCAGGCTGGGATATTCGCCCTTCGGTAAGGGCTGTATTCCCTTCGCCAACCGCCGGAGGCAAAATCAATGAGATTCTCCGCCTATTCCTCACCACATCAGAACTTCCAAATTTGACACCACAAGGAGACCCTCGAGGTTTAAGGGTATCACAGCCATAAACGGTGGGCAAATACTATCTTTGAAGAGCTTGCACTATAGGAAAGACATATCCATCATTTTTGCTTTTTTTGTAAATCCATTGCAAGTCCTATTTTTTAGAAAGTCCATTTTTTCATCACAAGTTAAATAAAAAGTCCATTCTTTTGAAACATAAAGTGTTTTGCCTGTGGGAAAGATACTCCTTTCAGCGACATAGGGGATGCGTTGGAGCACAAAAATGAGGCGAGTGCGCGAGCACTCGCCTCATTCATGCATAAAAGGAAATTATCTCTTCTTCCACTCGTCGTACTGCTCCATATAAGCCTTCTCCTCAGCAGGGAACTTGCGCAGAGTATTCACAACTTCGCCGTTGTTGTACTTGCGGTCGGCCATATCCTCGGTAGTACCAAACAGGGTCAGATTGACCTGACGGGGACGGGCACGGACATGGTCCCAATCGATGAAGTAGATGTGAGCGAATTCACCCAAATCCAGTTTACCATCCTTGATAGTCAAGGTCTCGCTACGACCAAAGAATACGGAACGCAGGTGGCCGTCGGTGTTCATGGAGGTGAAGTTACCGGGCTCATTAACGTAACGGCCAAACTGAGCATGAACGGGACCGGGATGACGGTAGTCGCCTTCGTTCGTAAAGTCGGGGATCATCTTGCGCATGATGTCCAGCAGATCGTGCTGCAGGAACTCAAGATCAAAGGTGTCAAAGTCGTGAGAGCACTCCTGGATCATCACGGAGCAGGTGGTGTGGTGAGAGACAACGGACACGGTGCCGTTTTTGATTCCAGACTCTTCAACGATCTTATGGACGTCGATAGAGATGTCATGGAAGGTAGGAATCCAACCGCGGGACTGCAACTGAATCTCTTTCTGAATCATAGTAAATTCCATTTTTGATTTCCTCCAGTTATTTAAAATTTTTGGATGACTTAGTTATGGCGCTCGTTCCAGGCCTTGCGGACCGCCGCAATCATTTCGTCCACCATAGCAGCACGATCGGCAGCTTTGGCCACGCCGGAAGAAGAACCGGTTGCATCTGCACCTGCGATGATGGTGTTATAAACATCCTGACCGTTGGCGATACCGGCAGCGGTGAGAACCAAAATATCGGCATTGACGCCTTTAACGCACTTGGTGGCAGCCTCCACATACTCGGGGCCGACACTGACACCTGTGCCAATCAGCTCGGAAGGCTCTGCTACAATGATATCAGGATTCAAAGATGCAATCTTGCTTGCATCTGCCATGGAATCGGCACAGACGATGGTGGTCAAACCAACTTCTTCTGCACGCTTGATTGTTGCAGCCAGAACCTCGAAGGATACAGGCTTCTCCACATGGTTTAGCATAACGCCCTCTGCGCCTGCGGCCACCAGAGACTCAGGCAGAATGTCTGCCAGGCCACGACCTACGGGGATAGGATCCATATGGGGTGCAAAAATGTGGATATGCTTGGTATTTTCCTTGACACGGCGGATATCCACCACGGGGCATGTAAAGATAATGTCAACATTATACTTTTCAGAGGCGGCATCGGCAGCTTTTGCTAATTCCAGAATTTCGTCACCGTAGAGGTAAGACTTGGGACCAATTTCAAAGAAGGGTGCTGTAATTTTTCTTTTCATATAATAAACCTCCTAACACTTTTCTATATTTTATAATATGCCTTCGTTTGTGTCAATATCTTTTCGCCTATTTTTTATTCTTGTGAGATTATAGATTTTCTGTTTTCTTTTTATAAAATTAATGATTGAATTTAATACACAGATGTAGTATAGTAATGGAAAACATTTTGAAAGGGGGGCATCTTTATGAAAACAGATGCCATTCAGGCTGCCCAGCAGGCCTACCAAATCGAGGCACAATGCATTTTGGAACTGGCGGAGAAGTTCCAACCGGAGGCTTTTTCCAAAGCGGTGGAGCTACTATCTGGTGCACAGCGGATTGGCGCCAGTGGCTGCGGTCATTCTGGCATTATGTGCCAGCACTTTGCCCATTTGATGTGCTGTATTGAGCGCCCTGCTCGTTTTATCTCTCCGGCGGAGGCAGTTCATGGCGCTACTGGCTTTTTACAGCATGGGGATGTGATGCTGTTCGTATCCCGAGGCGGTAAAACTGCAGAGTTGCTACCGATTTTAAGCATCTGCAAGCAGAAAGGGGTATCGGTGATCGCCGTAACGGAAAACCTGCAATCCCCCTTGGCTATGGGCGCAGATGTGGTGCTAAAACTCCATGTGAACCGGGAAACAGATCGCTACAACATGCAGGGCACAACCAGCGCCACAGCCACTATTGTGCTGTTTCATGCGCTGCAGGCGGCTTTGGTTTACGAAACAAACTATCAGCAAGAGCAGTTTGCCACCATTCATCCCGGTGGTGCAGTGGGGGAACGCCTCAATGCACCTGACCGGGGAAGGAGTCAATAAATGTCCCGAAATGCTGCAAAAATCGCCCAAAGGCGGGAAGATATACTTCAGCAGCTAGAACAGGAAACTATAGTATCTATTCAGGATTTGGCGTGGCAGCAAGGGGTCACTACAGTGACCATCCGAAGCGATTTGGAAGTGCTGGAACGGGAAGGACATCTGCGACGCATACCCGGTGGCGCAGTAGCTGTGGTACAGACTCCGCTTGATCCGCCTGCGGAGATATCGCTGCTGGAGGAAAAACGGACCATAGCCCGAAGTATCCTTGATCAAATTGAAGATGGGGCCACGCTGTTTCTAAACTCCGGCACAACTACCTTGGTGTTGGCACGGATGTTGAAGCAGTACAAACAAAATCTCAATGTGGTGACAAACTCCGTGGAGGTTGCTATGGAGTTGGGCAACGCCAGTACCTTTCGGGTGATTTTGCTCGGTGGTGAAATTAATGCCCGTTACGGTTTTACCTACGGTACACTAACGGCAGAGCAACTTATCCGCTATCGAGCGGATTGGGCCGTTTTGGCGCTGGACGGAGTGGATTGCCAAGGAGGCCTTACCACCTACCACCCAGAGGAGGCTATGATCAACAGCACCATGATTGCAGGTAGCAAACAGGTCATCATCGCAGCCGACCATACCAAAATCGGTCGCACCGGTTTTACCCATTTTGCAGATGTGGGTCCGAATATGCTTTTGGCGACCGCGAACCCGGTGCAGGAGACTGCGCTTGAGGTCCTCCGTGACAAGGGCGTACAAATAATTATTTCGTGAAAAGATTTGCAAGCAAAATTTAGGAATCATAAAACAGCCATCAGATTTGTTGCTTTTGGCAAAGTCAACACACTCTTTGTTCTGTCGCAGATGAAACACAACGAATATGTGTTTCATAATCTCGGAAAAAACGAAATATCCCTACTCCGGTGTCATCGGTAACTGAATCAGTATGCCGGAATTTCCCAAAAGATTTGTCTCATATGATCATCTCCTCCCCATTTCGGCCGGGCAGCATCATATGCTTTGCAATATGTTTGAACAGATCTACCGGAAGCCCTCGGGCTCCCGACCCAATGAGTTGCGCTCGCCGGTCTCATAACCCGGAGCGCAAAGCATCCATTCTGCCGGTGCAGATATAAAAATAACACCATCCGGATGGATGGTGTTATTTTTATGGTTGCGGAGGCAGGACTCGAACCTACGACCTCCGGGTTATGAGCCCGACGAGCTTCCAACTGCTCTACTCCGCGATATGGCACTCCAAAGAGCTTTAGTATAATAACATAAGGGCCTATCTTTGTCAAGCCCCTTTTTCTCTCCTAATTCAGTATATCCCCCTGCTTCACGATTTATTCGTCCGATTTATTGGACAGGTTGTTTGTTATCATTTTTGTACCGTTAAAAATACAATTTCTCTTGACAATCCCAATTTTATGTACTATTATAAGTACGTGAAGGACAAACCGTACTTTTAAGTGTACTTTTTGTCAAAAAGAGAGAAAAGGTGGCGGGAATCCCCCGTCCCTGTGCCTATGGCACGGAGGAAAATAATATGGCAAATCTGTATGAGACCATCGAGAAGCTTTGTGCGGAGCGGAGCATCCGTCCCGGTCGTCTTTGCGACGAGCTGGGCCTGAGCCGTGGACTGATGACCGACCTGAAAATGGGTCGCAAAAAAAGCGTTAACGCAGAGACTGCCCGCAAAATTGCCGACTTTCTGGGCGTATCTGTGGGCTATCTTTTGGGGCAAGATACCCAAAAGGATGTTTTAGACGAGGTAGACGTGGCCTTTTACGGAGATTTCAAAGAACTGGGCGAACAGGAGAAGAACGCCGTCCGGGATATGGTGCGAATTATGCGTCAAAGGCGGCGATCAGAGGAGTAAGTATGTTTGAGCTTTCGGATTTCTATGGCTACTGTCAGAAAAACAGTGTGGATGTGATTCCTTATCGGGGTTGCCCCAAGCCGGGCGCAACCGTTCGGGATCGGAATGATTATGCCATTTTCTTAGACTTTACCAAAATCCCCTCCACGCGGCTTCTGCGTGGCGTTTGCTACCACGAAATCGGGCACGCCGCCACCGGGGCGCTTCACAAGGTTGACAGTCCCTATGAATTGGTGGAGCGCAGCGAATACCGGGCAAATCGCTGGAGCGCCCAGCATTTTTTGACAGAGGAAGAATTTCGGGAGGCCTTTTCCTACGGCTATACCGAGCCCTGGCAACTATCTGAGTATTTTGATCTTCCGCAACGGGAGATCGAATGCGCCTATCACTACTGGACAGATTGCCGTGGTGTGGATTTCAACAAATAAAACCCGATGTGCAAAAATGCACGTGCATTTTTGCACATCGGGTTTTCTATTATCCGAAGAAATCCTGATACATTTCTGTGAATTTACTCAAATTCTCAAAAACGGTAGTGAACATATGGTCTGTATGGGCATCCAGCTCAGGAAGGTCGGAGGGAGCATACTGAGCATCCGGATTCCAAATGCCATCCTCGCCGAAATAACAAGGTGTGCCCTGCACTCTGTACCAACCCTTAGCCATTGTGCCATTGCTCAGCAAGTAGATCTTGCCTTCCGCTGTCTCATACCAGCCGGTACACATTGCGCCGGATTCCGTAAAGTAACGGTTTTCTCCGTTTATCTCCACACAGCCGGTGGCTGCAGTACCGTCTTCCAAAATGTAGTAGTCAGCATCCTCTGCAAAAATCCAGCCGCTTGCCAAAACACCGTCTGCGTAGTATTTCCAAAGTCTGTCTGCGGTATCAAAATGCCAGCCGTTTAAGACTTCGCCATCATCGGGCGCAGGCGCCTGCTCCTGCGGTAAGGTAGCACTTCCTACGGTAAACAGCTTTTCCACCAAAGTAACTGTGGTGGTTCCTTCAGTTACAACGCCCTCAGAAACATAGAAATTTTCCACATCGCAGGTTACTTTATATGTATAAATACCGTTATCCAGCTTGCTGAATTTCATAGCATTGCTGGCAGCTTTGCTCACGGTGGCCATCGTGCCATCCTTTTCCAGTAAGTAGCTGTACTTTTCGTTGCCGTCCTGGTCTAAAATAGAAAATCTCAGGTTACTGAGGCCGTCCTGTTTCAAAGAAACCGTACCTGCAATAGAGAAATTCTCTCCCTTACGCAGAGTCTCCGGCGCATTGAACCCAACTGCGTTGATTTTATGGGTATTCACACGAACAAGCTGAAGTGTTTCTGCCGCTACATAACCGGCAACTCCGCCGTAGCAAATCTCATAGAACAACTTGCCTAAAGAATTTTTGTACAGGCCGGAAACCTCCACACGCTCATTGGCGCGAATTGTCCCCGTCTTCTTTGCGGTATAGCCATCCACATCCACATTGCTGGGAATAGTATACACAGTTGTCTCTTCCGTGGTTTGTACAAACAGGTCTGCGGGATAATATGTACAGAAATCGGCATAACTCTTTGTGCCAAAATAGATTGCGCCTTCAAAGGTGGTCCACTTGTTGTAGTAATCCGCAAATTTCTGGATACTGCAAACAGTAGGCGTACCTTCTTTGCCGCCTAAAGCGGTAGAAAAGCTTTCGGTGAAATAAACATTACCGTTCAAAATGCCGTAGACAACCAAAGCGTGGCCGTATTTTCTGCCGGCAGTGGTGTTGGTACGGTGGAAACCGAGCAGAATGTTATATACATCCTTTGTACCGCCCTCACTGATGGCATTGAGTGCTTCCTCAAGGTTATACTCCGGAGACGGATAAGTTTTTACCGCATAACCGCCGGTAGTCTTTTTCAGATTCTCATAAGCATCGTACTCATCCTTGCCGTTATGAGAATGGACTTGCTTATCAATTCCTAAATGATATAAGGTATATGCCGCCATCTTCCCGCAATAACCGTTATAAGAGTCATAGCCGTTAGACGCCCGCAAGCGTTTGTAAGTTTTTGTGATTTTCTGACGGAGCGCCGTCTCTTCGCTGTTCGTTGCCGCACCTGCCGGAAAAGCAAGCACAGACAGCAGCATCATAAGCGCCAGAAGCGCCGTCGTGATCCGCTTACGCAAGCACATCCCTCCTTACTCGAAATTATATGGCCAAGCAAATGTCATAAGCCCAAAACCGAGAAATATTTTACCACATTTTTCTTCAAAAATCAAGGTATATCTTTGTGTAATCTTGTAACATCTTGTGCATTTGACAAAACAGAGCCTATGGGCAAGGAAAACGCACCGTCTTGCGACGGTGCGCTCTTACTTACATAGGAATAATCATTGCCGCAAGGCCAAGCAGCAAAATTGCCGCCATTACCAGGCAAATTATCTGTTTTGCGTTCATTTTGCCTCTCCTTACTTGCCGCACAGCTCTTTGGCTACCGCAACAATGTTCTCGCAGGACAGACCGAACTGCTTCAGCAGGTCAACCGCAGGACCGGAGTGGCCGAACTCGTCGTTGACACCGATACGGCGCACCAATGCAGGACACTTTTCAGAAACCACGGTGCAAACAGCCTCACCCAAGCCGCCAATGATGGAATGTTCCTCGCAGGTGATAATCTTGCCGCACTCCTTGGCAGCGCTCAGCACCAGCTCCTCATCCAGGGGCTTGATGGTGGGCATATTGATGATGCGGGCATTGATACCCAGCTTCTCCAGCTCTTCGCCGGCCAAAATAGCCTCATAAGCCAGCAGACCGTTGGCAATAATGGCTACATCGTTGCCTTCCTTCAGCACTTCGCCCTTACCGATCTCGAACTTGTAGTCCTCGCTGTGGAATACCGGCACAGCCAGACGGCCAAAGCGCAGATATACAGGGCCGTCGTGGTGGTAAGCCGCCTTAACAGCAGCCTTGGCCTCCACATCGTCAGCGGGGCAGATAACGGTCATACCGGGGATGGAACGCATCAGCGCAAAGTCCTCACAGCACTGGTGGGAAGCGCCGTCCTCACCGACGGAGATACCGCCGTGGGTTGCGCCGATTTTTACATTCAGGTGGGGGTAGCCAATGGAGTTACGGACCTGCTCAAAAGCACGGCCTGCTGCAAACATAGCAAAGCTGGATGCAAAGGGAACAAGGCCTGCGGTGGACATGCCGGCGGCCATACAGATCATATTGGCCTCAGCGATACCGCAATCGAAGAAGCGGTCAGGAAATGCCTTCTTAAAAGTTCCGGTCTTGGTAGCACCTGCCAGGTCAGCATCCAGAACTACCAGATTATCAAACTCAGCGCCCAGCTCCTTCAGGGCATTGCCGTAGCTGTCGCGGGTTGCAACTTTCTTCATATCAGCCATATCTTACGCCTCCAATTCTGCCAGCTGGGTATTCAGCTCAGCCATAGCCTGCTCGTATTCTGCATCGTTGGGTGCTTTGCCGTGCCAACCGGCGTCGTTTTCCATAAAGGAAACGCCCTTGCCCTTAACGCTGGTGATCACAATAGCGGTGGGAACGCCCTTGGTAGCCTTAGCGGTTGCAAAAGCATCCTCGATGGCATCGAAATCGTGGCCGTCAATAGCCAAAGTCTTGAAGCCGAAGGCCTCCAGCTTGCCAACGATGGGATAGGGGCTCATAACATCTTTGATGTTACCGTCGATCTGCAGACCGTTATTATCCACAACGATGCACAGGTTGTCCAGCTTGTAGTGGGCAGCTGCCATACAAGCCTCCCAAACCTGACCCTCCTGGATCTCACCATCGCCCAGCAAGCTGTAGACACGGTTAGATTTGCCGGTGTGCTTAGCCGCCAGCGCCATACCGACAGCCGTGGAGACACCCTGACCCAGAGAGCCGGTGGACATATCCACGCCGGGAACCAGGTTCATATTGGGGTGGCCCTGGAGATAGCTGTCGATCTTACGCAGGGTCTTCAAATCCTCAACAGGGAAAAAGCCGCGGTGTGCCAGTGTAGCATACAGGCCGGGGGCGGCGTGGCCCTTCCTGAGAACGAAGCGATCCCGATCCTCCCACTTGGGATTTTTAGGATCAATGTTCATTTCCTTAAAATACAGGTAAGTAAAAATCTCTGTTGCGGACAGAGAACCGCCGGGGTGGCCTGCCTTGGCAGAATGGGTGGATTCAATAATACCCATACGGACCTTGCAGGCAGTGATTTGCAACTGCTTCTTTTCGCTGGAAGTCATAAAACTCCTCCTTTATTGTTTTACCAGTGGTCGGTATTTGTTCACATAGAACTTCATATTATATTTTAGCATTTTTTATCGCCGGTTGCAATACCTTTTCCATAAAAAAGCAAAAACCCATCTACGCAATATGTCATAGATGTCAAAATAAACAGAAAGACAGTGGCAAGGTTCGCGCAAAAAGCTCCCCTTGTCAGGGGAGCTGTCAAAAATCTATTGGATTTTTGACTGAGGGGTAGTCATTCTCTCCCCCAGTCAGCCTGTTTGGCTGACTGCCCCCTCGTCAGAGGGGGCTAAGGCGAAAATTGTATCTCTTTGACACGCTGACCCATCCAATGGGATGGGTTTTGCTTTTATTTTACTTCATATTTAATGGCTGTCGAAATATTTTCCCCATTGCAGAAAAACTCCGCCTCTTTTCCATTCAAACGAATTTCCAGTCTTTGTACCTCTGCTTCGGTGCCTTTATCAGAATTTTCTTGCAGCAACGCATCAATATACACCTTCCCGGATGCATCCTGTATAAAAGCCACTTCCTGATAATGTTCCTTTGCTATAGGAAATCCCCTGTATTTCCACCTTTGCGTTCCCTGCTCTCTTGCATAAAACCCAAAAGAAGCAAAACTTGAGGCTGCGGTATGGGTAAGATAACATTCTTCCGGCTTGCCGTCCCCGTCAATATCCGCAACGATCTCATCATAGATCGTATACTGAATCTCATAAGGCACTTCCAGCAACCGGTAGCGAATATTTTCAATATATGCCGCCCGTTTTGCCTCCCGATCTTCCTCCGTTTCTCCCTCTTGTATCATCCAAATATCCCCTATATAGCTCGATAGCGGATTTTGCCACGGAATGATAGATATCTTTTCCTCGTCTACGGAATAGGTCATTAAGATTTCATACATATCCGCCAGGGACGCGCCCGGCATAAACATCATTTCTATCAAATCCTGCGGTTTCTGAGAATGCGGCCGCAAAATGCAGTAATAGGCTTCTTTTGCCATTTGATACACATAAACATCCAAGCCATCAGAAGCATCCAGTCCAAAATACCCCGGATATACTTCCATAAGCTCTCTTTGCGTAGCGGTCATCTTATAGGTATCCGTAATTCCTTTGTTTTTGGTTGGCGGATCCGTCAAAAAGCAGCAGGCAAATACAATACCAAGAATCACCGCCGCAGTGATTATCCAAAAGGCAGGTTTCTTATAATTAAGCACCTTTTTCACCCGTTCTTTCACTCCAACCTCACCAAAAGCAAGAGGGCAAACAGAAATGAGCGGCCGTTTTACGCTGCAGGTCAGCAGCGCCTGAGAATAATCTGCCTTTTGCTCTGCGTCCAGCTCCCCAACGACCTTTTCGTCGCAAGCAAGCTCAATATCCCGGCAAAGCAGGATATAGCCAACCCAAAACAGCGGATTAAACCAGCAAACCGACAGCAGAAAAAATCCCAAAGGCTTCCACAGGTGATCCTTACGGCGTATATGTGCCTTTTCGTGGGCAATTACGTGTTCCATATCCTGCTCGTTCATATGAAAAGGCAGGTAGATTTTTGGCTTAACAATGCCCAACACAAAGGGCGATGCCACATTTTCGCTCTGAAAAATATTCTCCCGGAGCAAAACCGCAGTTTTCAGCTTCCGTTTTAATAGTCCCCAGCTGACCAGCGCATAGGAAAGCATCCCCAAAACGCCCAACAGCCAGCCATAGGCCGCGGAAGGAATCAATATCTGCAAGGGATTGGCGCTGTAATACACAGTCGGTGCAAAATGCTCACCAATATAAGGATTTACCGTCGCATTGATTACCGGAATGCCGGAAGTAATATGGGGCGTATCCTGATACATAATGTCAGGAGCCACCGTTTCCGCGCTGGGAATCAGACTCATAACGCTTTCAATGCTAAAGGGGCAAATCAGCCGCACCGCAACCACCGCCCATAAAAGCACCGTGATCCATTTGGGGGCTTTTTTCAGCAGCAACCGTAAAACCAACACCGCTAATATAATCCAGGAGGCCGCAATGCTCCGATTCACAATTTCCAAAAAGAAATCCGTCATTACGCATCCCCCTTTCGGTAACAGTCAATCAACCGCTGTATTTCGTCAATCTCCTTCTCGGAAAGCTTCCGGTTTTTGGTAAAAGCAGCTACAAAAGCCGGCAGCGAGCCCTCAAAGGTCCGCTCTACCATCTCGTCAATTTCCGCCGCCTGCACCTGGTCTTTTGTAACCAGTGCAGAAACAATCGTGTTCTCATTTTTCAGCACACCACGCTCCGACAGCCGCTTGATAACGGTATAGGTAGTGGTAGGTTTCCACCCCAGCTTCTCCTGGCACAGCTTTACAAGGTCTTTGCTCTTAATAGGCGCATTTTCCCACAAAATCAGGCAAAACCGATACTCACTTTCAAA
>JAZNFH010000019.1:0-42342 GCA_045589055.1 Faecousia sp.
GGTTCATTGACCAGAACGGGTTGAAAACGCCGTTCCAGAGCCGCATCCTTTTCAATATACTGGCGGTACTCATCCAAGGTAGTAGCGCCAATGCAGTGCAGCTCTCCCCGGGCCAGCATAGGTTTCAGCAGATTGCCCGCATCCATGCTGCCTTCCGTCTTACCTGCACCCACAATGGTGTGCAATTCGTCAATAAACAGGATGATTTTCCCTTCGGACTGTTTCACCTCATTGAGCACCGCTTTCAGCCGCTCCTCAAATTCACCCCGGCACTTGGCACCGGCGATCAGTGCGCCCATATCCAGTGAGAAGATTGTACGGTCCTGTAGGCTTTTGGGTACATCCATCTTCACGATTCTCTGCGCAAGGCCCTCGGCAATTGCCGTTTTGCCCACACCGGGTTCCCCAATTAACACCGGATTGTTTTTAGTCTTTCTGGACAGGATGCGGATTACATTTCGAATTTCCTCATCCCGTCCGATTACAGGATCCTGTTTCTGCTCCCGGGCGCGCTTCACCAGATCGATACCGTATTTCTCCAATGCCTCATAAGTTCCCTCGGGATTGTCAGTGGTTACCCGCTGATTCCCCCGGATCCCCTGCAACGCCTGCAGCGCATTTTCCTTTGTGATTCGGTATAAGTCAAACAGTCGCTTTACACCGCCTCTGGCAGCATCCAGCAGACCCAAAAACACATGCTCCACTGACACAAATTCGTCCCGCATAGCCTGTGCTTGACTCTGAGCCGCTCCGAATGCCGCGTCGGTATCTGCGGTAATATAAAAGCGGTCCGCTTCCCGGCTGCCACTGACCCTGGGCAGCTTGTTCATTTCCGCAATGGCAGCGGCCTCCAGGCTTTCTACTGTAACCTCCATCTTCCGCAGCAACTGCGGGATCAGTCCTCCATCCTGTCGAAGCAGTGCCACTAACAAATGGATCTGTTCCATCTGCTGATGGCCGTTCTGCACAGCCAACTGCTGCGCGCTCTGCACGGCCTCCAAGGACTTTTGGGTATAATTTCCAAAGTTCATAAGAAACCCTCCTTCTGGTTTTTAGCACTCTCATCGTTAGAGTGCTAAATCTTTTTCTTCATCATACCCTATTTTCCCGAAATGTCAAGGCCCTAGACTTCAGTGTTACAAAAAGTTCAAATACTATATACACATTTGTGATTTCGCACAAAAATTAGATTCCATTTTTTAACTGCTTCATACTTATTTAACATTTCCCGTACAGCTTCCTTAATACTGTGTTGCTATAATGATGATAAATAAAAAGATCTTTTTCATTTTCTTACCTCTCTTTTCTTGGAAAGTCCGGTGCCGTCTGGTCAACGGTGCCGGGTTTTTCCTGTGACAAAATAGAATACCGGATGCTCGCTACAGACCTTTATCCAGCAGTGTGCAGGCATAACAAAAGGAGGAGGCAATGCCTCCTCCTTTTGTTATGCCAAGATCAGTTTTTACTTCTTTTTGGGAAGATACCGCACATCGCTGACAGCATAGATGGTAACAAACGCCTTGGGATCTGTTTTATGGATGAAGTCCATCAGCAAACGGTATTCATTTTTATCCACAATGGTGATCATTTCCATGCGAGGGGTGTTATCGTAAGCACCAATGATCTGGTTAAGCGTTGCGCCGCTGTGCAGCTCATGGAGAACAAAAGCAACAATGGCATCCAACTCCGAAGAAATAACACAGACACGGCGTTTAATATTGATACCAAAAATAAACTGATCAACGATCATACCGCCAAAGTAAGTACCCAGCACACTGAGTACGACCGTCTTGGCATCATAACACAAAGCAGAGGACAGTGCCACCACAATACCGGAAGCAGACATTGCCTGTCCAATATCCATTTTCAAATACTTGTTCAGCATTCTGGCCACGATGTCCAATCCACCGGAAGAAGCATTGTGGGAAAATAAAATAGAAAGGCCAATGCCTACCACCAGAATATAGCAGATCATATCCAGCAGAGGGTCCTGGGTAATGGATTGCTGGTTTGGCAGCAAATTTTCCAGGATGCCCAGCAAAACCGGCAGCAGGAGGCTGCTGTATACAGTTTTGGTTCCAAATTCCGGACCTACGGTAATAAAACCAATCATCAAAAGCGACAAATTGATAATAAATGTCATTGTTGCCACAGACAGCGGTATAAAATTGCTCAGCACCATAGCCAATGCGGTACCGCTGCCGATGGTAATATGGCTGGGAAACATAAAAAAGAATACCGCCACAGCCACAATCGCCGTGCCGACTGTGATAATCGCAAATTCTTTAAGCGTGTTTATTCGCTTCATAGAGTCTTCCTCTCTTCTTTTAGAACTCTGGGTCATTATATACTGTTTTTCTGAAATTGCCAACTATCTTCTATCATTTTTTCGTTTTTTGCTTCCGGGAATTTCTTACACTTGCAACTTTCGCAATTTGCAGATATAATCACAAGGATTCTATTGAACCGATACAGTCGGCAAACCGCAAAAACCGCCGCAGGTCGGAATCCACTGTCATAAAACGAGGTAATTTACTATGAACCGAAAAATCCGCTGGATCACAGAAACCGCTGTTATGCTGGCACTGCTGGTTGCCTTGCAGGCTCTGACAAAACCCATGGGGCAGTTAGTTACTGGGTCCTGTGTCAATGCGATATTGGCTGTTTCCGCACTGGTCGGCGGTCTTGCCAGCGGCTTGACTGTCGCAATATTTTCTCCTGTACTGGCACTGCTTTTGGGTATCGCTGCCCAACCTTTGACTGTCCCGGCCATTATGGCAGGAAATGCCGTATATGCCGCGCTCCTGTTTGTGCTGGTAGATAAAACCGGCAGGAAACCTGTCAGGCAACTGGCTGCGTGGGTCACCGCTGCCGCAGCAAAATTTGCTGTTTTATACATTACCGTAGTATGGCTGATCTGCGGTGTTTTCTCCGAAAAACTGCTAGCCTCCGGCGCTTTAAAAACGCCCATGCTGAAAGCGCTGCCGGCTACCTTCAGCTGGCCGCAGTTAATTACTGCGCTTATTGGCGGTGCGGCAGCGCTCTTGATTGTTCCAATTCTACGGAAAGCACTCCACAAGTAACAGTCTTAAGGTCAAGTACCATCCATTCCCTTACCAGATGAAAGGAAGGATCCGGTATTTGACCTTTTTCTTATACGCTGCATAGCCAGGGAGTTCCTGAGTCAGCAGTGCCTCCTCATCCTTCAGGCGAATAATGATAATTGCCGGATAGAACGCGAAAATAATCAGCGCGTACCAAGAGCCAAGGACCACAGGAATCATCAGGAACAACAAAACCGTTGTCATGTACATAGGGTGCCGTACGATGCTGTACAAGCCGGTATCCACCACCTTCTGTCCTTCCTCCACCCTGATCGTGCGGCTTAGGTAGGCATTTTCCCGCATCACCTCCGCATACAGCCCATAGGCCGCCAGAAACAAAACGACTGCTATAATCGTCACCGGCATAGGCATATGAGACCAGCCAAAGCGAAAATCCAATCCCGCCACCACAAATCCCCCGATAAACATCAACCCGGAAAGGGCCAATACGCCTTTCTGGGTGGCCTGCTTCTCCTTTGCATCCAGCCGTTTTTCCAAAAACGCCGGTGTGCGAAACAGCATGACAAACCCGGCAATGAGCATCGGCCCGAACAGCAGGCTCATCAAAAGCCAGCCCTTTTCAAACTGCAGCGTACCTGCCGGCAGAAAAATCAGCAAGCCTACCAGCAGAAAACCACAGGAAAATTTTGACAACGCCTCGATCAGCAGTTTCATATCATCTGCCCCTTTTTTTTCATTGTACCGTTTCTCTATATGTCATTTGCCCGAAATTCTGCTCCATAGTGAACCCAGCAGCAACCGGGTATTGCTGACCCGGCCCATACGGGTCTCCCCCTCGCCAATGCGAAGTACTCTTGCGGTGGTTGGGCGCCCGGCTTCCCACATTGGCAGCGGGTGACCGTTGGGATCACCGCACTTGGCAAAGTTTGTCAGATAGCTGACCATCTGGTTAGACAGCGCAATATCAATATCCTCCATTGGCCGCCAGCAATTCCGGTAAGTACCGAACCAATACCACAGATCACTGGAATGGAAGGCCCCCCGCTTATCCCCGGGAAGCTTTCTGTCAAAAAACCATGCAAAACTGCTGCGCTTTCCCTCCCGGGCCTGATCCGCGCAATAATGTCGCGCCACTCTGGCCAGCTCCCACCGGATCATGTCCCGGCTGGTAGAGCCCACCATGTAGGGAATATTCTTTTCCCGGCCCGCACGAAGCTGCCGGATGGGATCCGCAGGAATAAATGTCTCATCGATACAAGGGCCGCAGTGCCCCCAGAGACCCCGTTTTTTCTTTGCAGTCTGGTTCCAAGCTGTAAACAAGGCTTCTACACTGAGTGCCCGGAATTGCTCTAAGGTCTCACACCCCGCCGCTTCCATAACATCGTCCCAGAATTCATACTGTTTTTCTGCGGACTTAACGGGAAAGCGCCGCAGCCACCCGCCGCCACTGCACATCACAGCCCGGGCAAACAGGCCGTGGGTCAGCGGACTTAAACAGTGGTGCTGTACGCTCATGGCACCGGCACTCTGCCCCATAATCGTCACCTTTCGGGGATCGCCTCCAAAAGATGCAATATTGTCCTGAATCCATTGCAGCGCAGTCATCTGATCGTACAGGCCATAATTACCGGTATGACCAGCTTCCTCTGCTGCTTCCGCAATGCAGGCAAACCCCAGAGGGCCAACCCGGTAATTCAGTGTCACCGCAATCACGCCCTTAGTGGGCCACACCGGATCATCAAAAGGTTTTTCGTGTCCGCAGCCGCCCAAATAAGCACCGCCGTGGATATACACCAATACAGGGAGCCTGCTGTCCTTTTTCACAGAAGCAGGAATCCAGACATTTAAAAACAGGCAATCTTCGCTGTATGTATAGCTGTCTCCTTGACGGAATTCCCGGTGATAAAAGTCATTCTCCAAACTTTCATGAGAAGCAAAGGCGCGGCTCTGCCAACAGCAGGAACCGCAGTGTGTCGCGTCATAAACACCTTCCCATGCTGTTACCTGCTGTGGATACTCCCACCGCTTTGCCGTAGCATAGCGAATCCCTTTGAAAGCAACCACACCGGGAACTGCGCAAGTGGTACCCTGCAGAAGACCGCAGGGGGTTTTGATTATATAAGACATAGCAAGCTCCTTTCTGGACATTGCAACAGATTTCTGTCGTATTATAAGGATTATAACACAATTCACGATCTCTGACAAGAGCATTGCAGTCAACGACCGGCAGATAAAAAATCCGCCCCGGGTATTCCCGGGACGGTGTTATAAAAAGCTAACTTAAACAAGGAACCGCGCAGCGGCATGCTGAAATTGATTAAATTCGGTTTCATTGCAATCGGCATGCACGGACACAGGCCGAAGAAAATTCAGGCCCAATACAGCCATCAGGCTTTTTGCATTAATCTCCTGTCCCTCGTTTCCTACCGTAACAGAAAAAGGCTGTTGGGAAGCCAGAGATACAAACGCACGAATATCATCAAAGGAATGCACCAAAATACTGAATTGCTTCACCAAATTCCCTCCAATACTGTACAAATTCAAATGTATCGTATATAATAAGATCAACAAATTCCGTTTAATGAAATTTATTATAGCAAGTTTTTTTCTTTTTTCAATTGACGGTTTTGACGATTTATACAAAGCACGCTGTGCTGAATTGGTGGAAATTACAATGAAATTTAGTTTTTATACACTAGGCTGCAAAGTCAATCAATACGAAACGCAGGCCATGGAGCAATTTTTAATAGATCGCGGTCACAGTATCGGCAGTTTTACGGAGCGCTGCGACGGCTATATCATCAACACCTGCTCCGTCACATCTGTGGCAGACAGGAAAAACCGCACGGTCATCCGCCGCTGCCGCCGGGAGAACCCGGAGGCCATCGTAGCAGTCTGCGGCTGTTATTCCCAGCATGATGCCAAGGCCCTCTGGGACTTGGGCGTAGATGTTGTGGGCGGCAGCGCTCAGCGGGAGGATTTTATCGGTCAGGTCATTGCTGCCGCACAGGACCGGCAGCACAAGGAAGTGCTGGACAAGGCCCTTGCCCGTCGCAGCTTTGAAATTCTGCCTGCCGGCGGTCTGGAAGAGCGGACCCGGGCCATGCTGAAAGTGCAGGATGGTTGCTGCAATTTCTGCACCTACTGTATTATTCCCTATACCCGAGGACCTGTCCGCTCCGCCCCCTTGGAGGTGGTGCTGCAGCAGGCAAAGGAATTGGCCCAAAAAGGCTACCGCGAAATCGTGATCACCGGCATTGAGATTGCCTCCTGGGGTATGGATCTTCCCGGGAAACCGCAAGTCACCACTCTAATCCAGGCCGTGTGCGAGGCGGTTCCTGATTTGCGGGTACGGCTGGGTTCTCTGGAGCCCCGGATCATCACGCCCGCGTTCTGCGAAGACATGAAGCGATTACCGAATCTATGCCCGCAGTTTCATCTCTCCATGCAGTCCGGCTCCGATTCCGTTTTGCGGCGCATGAAGCGCAAATATGACACTGCCCGTTTTCTGGAAAGTGTGACCTTACTGAAAACCCATTTCCCCGGCTGTGCCATCACCACCGACATGATCGTCGCCTTCCCGGGAGAAACGGAAGAAGAATTTCAGGAGAGTTTAACCTTCATCCGAAAATGCGGTTTTGCAGCCATGCACATCTTCCCCTATTCCCGGCGTCCCGGTACCCCGGCAGATAAAATGCCCGGCCAGCATAATAACGCCACCAAGGAAGAAAGAAGCCGAGCCGCTATTGCTGTAGCAGAGGAAATGCGCGAAAAATACGAATCCTCTATGACCGGCACTGTTCATAAAGTGCTGTTTGAAGAAGCTGAGGACGAATATTTCACTGGCCACACACCCAATTATCTGAAGATCTATGTAAAAGCCAAAGATCTGCACAACCGAATTCTGCCAGTTTGCCTTGAAAGACCTTTCCGGGACGGCATGCTTGGAAAACTTTTATAAAACGGCTTGCAAAGAAAACCTTCATTTGCTATCATTTAGGAGATCTTATGAAAACATTACTGCATATTTGCTGCGCACCATGCGCCAACCAGCCTATCGATGTGTTAAGGGGCGATGGTATAGAGGTAGCTGGATTTTGGTACAACCCCAATATCCACCCTTTTACAGAGTACCGCGCCCGGCGCAACTGTCTGAGAGACTATGCCCAGGCCATTGAGCTGACGCTGATTGAGAAAAATGACTATGCCCTGCGGCCCTTTATCCGGGAAGTTGCAGAGGATATTGCCCACCGGTGCGGCAAATGTTATGAAATGCGCTTATTTGAAACCGCCCGGCAGGCAAAAGAATTGGGTTTCGACAGCTTCACCTCCTCCCTCTTTATCAGTCCCTATCAGAATCACGAGCTGATGCGGGAAACGGCAGAGCGGGCGGCAGCGGAGTACGGTGTAGAATTTCTCTACCGGGATTTTCGTCCCTACTTCCATGCCGGACAGGATAAGGCCCGGGAACTGGGATTTTACATGCAGAAATACTGCGGCTGCATTTTTTCGGAAGAAGAAAGATACTTAAAAGCAAAAAAAATCATTCCTTAACGGAGGCATTATGAGCGAATTGTTGTTTGCCGTACCCTGTCTGTTTGGTCTGGAAGGACTGGCAGGCGATGAACTGCGGCGTATGGATATGGAAAATGTAAAGGTGGAAGATCGCCGTGTTCTCTTCACCGGTGACGCCGCCGCCATGGCTAAGGCAAATATCTGCCTGCGCACCGGCGAGCGGATCATGTTGGTGCTGGCACAGTTTCAAGCCAAAAGCTTTGAAGAACTGTTCCAAGGTGTTTACCGCGCCAATCTGGAGGATTTTATTCCCAAGGACGGCCAGTTCCCTGTTAAGGGACACTGCCTCAACAGTCAGCTGATGAGTGTGTCTGATTGCCAGGCGATTATTAAAAAGGCCGCATCCAAGCGTCTGGGCGAAAAATACGGTGTTTCCTGGCTGCCGGAAACCGGAACAAAATTCCAGCTGCACTTCACCATTCTCAACGATCAGGTGACCCTTTCTCTGGACACCTCCGGCCCCGGCCTGCACAAGCGCGGTTACCGTGCTGTTGGCAACGATGCCCCGCTGCACGAAACACTGGCAGCAGGTATGATCCAGTTGACCCGGTTCCGGGGTCGGGAATATTTCTGGGATCCCTTCTGTGGCAGCGGTACCATTCCTATCGAAGCTGCCTTAATCGCCAAAAACCGGGCACCGGGTCTGAACCGCCGCTTTGCAGCAGAGGAATACCCTTGGGTTCCCAAGGAGGTTTGGACTACTGCCAAGGAAGAAGCCAAGGATAAAGAGTTTAACGGCAAGTACCGGATCGTCGGTTCTGACAGTGACCCCCAGTGCGTGTCCCTTTCCTTTGCCAATGCCAAAAAGGCCGGTGTTTCCGACTGTGTCACCTTCAAAGACGGCGATGCCACGAAAATGAGCCTGCCCACCGATTCCGGTATCATCGTATGCAATCCGCCCTATGGCGAGCGGATGATGGAACAGCACAGTGCCCAGAAGCTCTATGCTGCTTTGGGCCGCCATCTGAAATATGCCAACGGCTGGAAGCAGTTCGTCATTACCTCTGAGCCGGAATTTGAGCATTACTTTGGCCGCCGTGCAGACAAGAAGCGGAAATTCTACAACGGCAAAATTAAGTGTGATTACTATATGTTTACCTCTGAAACCCGAAAGGACAGGAGAAAATGACCCATCTGTTTATCATCAACCCTGCAGCCGGCAGCCGGGACCGTACAAAGCAATACCGCAAAAGCATTGAACAGGTATGCGGCAGCCGTGGGCTTAATTACCGGATTGAAATATCCGCCGCCCCCGGCGAATGCTGCCGGATTGCACGGGAAGCCGCCGAAACCGGCGAAGAATACCGCATCTACGCCTGTGGCGGTGACGGCACCCTCAACGAGGTGGTTTCCGGCGCAGCCGGGCATTCCAATGTGTCCGTTACATGCTACCGGGGTGGCAGCGGCAATGATTTTGTCAAAATTTTCTCCGATCCCGATGCTTTTCAGGATTTGGAGCGGCTGCTGGATTGCCGGGAAACAGAATTCGACTTGATGCGCTGTAACGGCGACATTTGTCTGAACATCTGCTCTGTGGGTCTGGATGCCCGGATCGGCACCGATGTTTCCAATTATAAGCGCATCCCCCTGCTCAGCGGTTTCCGGGCCTATGCCGTTTCTACCATCGTCAATGTAGTCAAAGGTATCAGCGAGCATTATGTGGTAAAGATCGGTGACGAGGTCATTGACGGAAAGCAGACTATGATCTGTGCCTGCAACGGCCGCTACTATGGTGGTGGTTTCAATCCGGTGCCTACTGCCGACCCTTGTGACGGCATGCTGGAAGTGCTGGTAGTAAACCATGTATCCCGACTTCTGGTACCGCTGGTCATCGGTAAATACAAGGATGGCCGCTACAAGGAGCTTCCGAAGCTGGTAAAGCACTTCCGCACCAGGGAGCTGACCATTCTTTGTGACAAGCCAACCCCTATCAATCTGGACGGTGAACTGCGCACCGCCCGGGAGGTACATATCTGTGTTGCCCCCGAGAAGATCCGATTTTTCTACCCCGGTGATCTAACCTACCGGTCGGCAGACAACCTTCTATCCGTTTGATGATTCCCCACCGCATTCCATGCGGTGGGGATATTTGCAGTTTCTGCAAGAAATACTGGACTTTCCTGCTATATCCAGTTATAATATTTGCTGTATCCGACTTTTATAAACGGAGGATTTTCTATGAAACTGAACAACAAACGCACAATTCTGGTAGGCTTTGCCTTCTTCTTGATCTGCGCATTTTGGCAGATCTACGATGTAACCATTGCCATGACTCTGACCAGCAAATTCGGCATGAGTCAGACCGCTTCCGGCGTCGTTATGGCGTTGGATAACATTCTTGCCTTGTTCATGCTGCCTCTGTTCGGCGGCATCTCCGACCGCCATAAAAGCAAGTATGGCCGCCGTACACCCTTCATCCGCACCGGCACCATTCTGGCTGTCGCTTTTCTGATGGTTCTTTCTCTGGCCGACAACGCCCAGCTGGCCAAGATCGAGCGCTACGCCAAGGTCAATGATACCGCCACCATGGAACTGATCTATGACGAACAGAAAGACACCCTGCTGACTACCCCTGAGGGTGTGGAGTATAAGCTGGCGGATCTGTATACCCGGGAAGAGTTCTCCAAACTCACTACCGACTCCAAGACCACTGAGCGCAACAGCTTTGGCCGTGAGGTAGAAGTAAATCTGTATACCCGTCATGTGGTGCCCGCCCGTCAGGCCTGTGCTGCTGCCGTTACTGCCCAAACGCCCGGTACGCTGATTGCTTTCCTGGGCATTCTGCTGCTGCTTCTGATTTCCATGGCAACTTTCCGTACACCGGCCGTGGCGCTGATGCCCGATGTGACACTGAAGCCTCTGCGTTCCAAGGCCAATGCCATTATCAACCTGATGGGTAATGCCGGCGGTATTATTGTGCTGGGCATCGGTTCTGTACTGGCCATTTCCAAGGTCAAAAACGCCTACATGAGTTACACCGGTGTTTATGCCATCGTCGGCGGTATTATGATCACCGCCCTGGTGATTTTCCTGCTGACTGTTAAGGAGCCCAAGTGGGCTGCTGAAATGCAGGCTGAGAGCATTGCTCTGGGTCTGGACAAAGAACAGACGCCTGTTGAAGAAGGTACCAAGCGCAAGCTGGACAAGGCGCAGATGCGCAGCTTGATCTTTATCCTGGCTTCCATCGTGCTGTGGTTCTTCGGCTACAATGCCATTACTTCCAAGTACACCGTCTATGCCCAGAATGTTCTGGACAAAGATGCCACCACCACACTGCTGCTGGCTAATGTAGCCGCCATTATTGCTTACCTGCCTGTGGGTATGGTCGCTTCCAAGATTGGCAGAAAGAAGACTATCCTGGCCGGTATCGTGATGCTGTTCACCGCTTTCTTCGTAGGCTGTTTCCTCACCGCCTCCTCCCCCAACTGGCTTATGACTTGTATGTTCTGTCTGGCGGGCGTTGCCTGGGCCACCATCAATGTTAATTCCTTCCCCATGGTCGTTGAAATGTGCAGCGGTGCCGATGTTGGTAAATACACCGGTTTTTACTACACCGCTTCCATGGCTGCCCAATCCCTGACTCCCACTATTTCCGGCATTTTCATGGACAAGATTGCCATGACCAGTCTTTTCCCGTATGCTTCCATTTTCGTGGGTCTTGCTTTCTTCACTATGCTGATGGTCAAGCACGGCGACAGCAAAGTCATCTCTAAGAAGGGCCTGGAAGCCTTTGATAACGACGACTAAGGAGAACCCATGATAATTGTAATCGTTTTGCTTTTGGTGGCAGCACTGTACATCCTCTCTACCCTATGCCGCAAAGGGCACAAAGGTTTGGAGCCGCTCCGGGGTTGGGCCTATGCCCACCGGGGTCTCCATGGCAACGGATTGCCCGAAAACAGCATGGCCGCATTCCGTGCTGCTCTGGATGGAGGCTACGGCATTGAATTGGATGTGCACTTGATGAAAGACGGCAATCTGGCAGTCATTCATGATGCCTCTCTAAAGCGCACTGCCGGCGTAGATGTCAGGATTGAAGATCTGACACGCGCCGATTTGCCCAACCATCCCTTGGAAGGCACGCAGGAAATCATCCCCCTGTTCTCTCAGGTTCTGGAACTATATAAGGGCAAAGCACCTCTTATTATTGAGTTGAAGGCGGAGCGGGGCAATCACGCTGCTCTCACCAAGGCTGTATGTGATCTGATGGACCGCTATAACGGCCCTTACTGCATAGAATCCTTTGACCCCCGGTGTGTCGCGTGGCTCACAAAGAACCGCCCGGATATCGTGCGGGGACAGCTGGCGGAAAACTTTGTGATCAACAAGCGTTCTCCCCTGCCCATCTATCTCAAGTTCATTCTGACCCATCAATTGGAAAACTTTCTCATCCGGCCCGACTTTGTCGCTTACAAATTTGCAGACCGCAAGACCCTCAGCAACTGGATCGTTCGTCATATCTGGGGCGTGCAGGGCGTTACCTGGACATTGAAAAGCCAGAAAGAGTATGATACCGCTGTGAAAGAGGGTTGGCTGCCTATTTTTGAGGGATTCCGTCCTTGATTACCCTAAATGCGTACTATCGCAGCCGTTTCGGCTGCAAGATCTATAAACTGTCCATAGATGCAGGCTTCACCTGCCCTAACCGGGACGGCACACTGGGTACCCGTGGCTGTATCTTCTGCTCTGCCTGCGGCAGCGGAGAATTTGCGGAGCATCGCTGCGAAAGCATTTCCGCGCAACTCGAAAAAGCGAAAGCACGGGTAGCTGCCAAAAACAAAAACGGAAAATACATTGCCTATCTGCAAGCCTTTACCAACACCTATGGGCCGGTGGAACACCTGCGGAAAATCTATCGGGAAGCCATTGCCCCGGAGGATATTGTAGGTCTTGCCATCGGTACCCGTCCGGACTGTCTGGGAGAAGATGCTGTTTCCCTGCTGCAGGAAATCAATCAAGCGAAACCCGTGTCTATTGAACTGGGTCTTCAAACCATCCATGAATCCACCGTCCGGTATATCCGCCGGGGATATGATACCGAAGTCTACTATGATGCCGTAAAACGACTGAAAGCAGCCGGACTGGATGTTGTTACCCATATCATCCTGGGACTCCCGGGAGAAGATATTCCCATGGCAGTAGAGACTACCAAAGCCGCTGTATTGGCAGGAACCGACGGTGTCAAATTTCATCTGCTCCATGTCCTGAAAAATACCGATCTGGCAAAGGACTATGCAGCCGGTGCATTCCGGTGTCTGTCGTTAGAGGAATATGCCCAATGGCTGGATGCCTGTCTGGCAGTTCTTCCGGCACATACTGTGGTACACCGGATCACCGGTGACGGTGCCAAGCGGGATTTGATCGCACCCCTATGGTCAGCCGATAAAAAGCGGGTTCTTAACTACTTAAACCGCAACCTCAAACACAAATAAAGAAACCCCGGTTTCCAAAAGGAAACCGGGGTAAGTTTTTTACAATTGATTAAGCAGCGGGGGTAACAGCAGTGATGTGGGGCTGTGCAGCATTGTACCAGTACAGGAAGCCCTTAACATCGATCTTGTCGCCGATCTTCAGCGCTTCAACAGCCTTATACACATCGGAGTCAGCGCCGGTACCGATCATATAAGCGTTGACGGTAAAGGTGTAGGTAGCTTCACCGACGGTGACATTGAAGTACAGGTCATCACCCTGCTTGCCGGAACCGTCCCACTTGTACAGGAAGGGAACATCATTGCCGTCAGCATCCTTGGAAGCAGCAACAGTCAGGCCCTTGATAGCGACCAGCTCGTTCATGTGCTCAGCCAACTTATCCGTACCCATCAGAGCGGTGACATCAGCAGCCTCGGTAACAATGTAGGGAGCACCCTCAAGAATCTTGTAGGTAGCATCCATAATCTCAACCTCACCGGACCACTCACCCTTGTAGCCAGTCACTTCGATCTTGGTGCCGGGAACCAGCTTTGCAGCATCTTCCTCGGTGCAGGCCAGATTGTAGATGTAGTAGCCGCCATCCTTGGACTGGGCATAGATCTGAACACAGCCATCCCACCAGGACTCAACAGCCTGAACATAGGTATGAACAGTGACAGCGCTTTCCATGGGGGCAGCTACAAACTCTGCATGAGTCATAACACCCTCAGGCAGGGTCTCTTCGGTTGTTTCTGCAGGATTGTTTGTGTTGCAGCCGGCAAATGCAACCAGCATGGTCAGAGCCAGCAGCAGTGCAATAAGCTTTTTCATAATCAATCATTCTCCTTACTAGTGTGTGGTGTGTAAGCGAACGTAGTCATTATACAACAAATAGACCAGAAATCAATGGGTTTGTGCTGCTTTTTTCTTTTTTATGGCTTCTTTCACACAGTATGCTCCAATACAGGCCCATGTAACCGCCAACATGCACAAAAGAAATACCGCTGTTCCGGGCAATGCGCCCAAATCCTTACGGCTTTGGGTTCCCACTTGAAGCTGGTCCAGCCGATGAAGCGCTATCATTTCTTCAAAGAGTGCTTTCATATAGGCATCGTCCACAGTTTGCTTTCTGCGGACAGATTTTGCTGTGTTCTCGATCATTTGCCCCGCAGCATCCCGCACAGAAGCAGAGCCATTAAATACCGGCGTAACAAATGTGTTTCCAACATTCCTAAGAAGCAATTGCGTGGCCGCCAGCTTTACATCATAGTACAGTTCATTATCCTCACCGGCCCGGGAAAGATAATCCTGATATTCCGCACTTTCCTGTGCCTTGGTAGTTACGGGTGCATACCCTTCTGTCTGGGCATAGGCAATCTGCACCTCATTCGTCAGCATATACTGCGCAAAAATCCAGGATGCCAAAACCTCCTGGGGATCTTCTTTATTGAACACACACATGCTCGGTCCCTGAGAAATCATTTGGGGATTCTCCGGATCAAACTGCGGAATCTCCATAACAGCGGTTTCAAACTGTACCAACTTATCTTCGCTGATGTCCAGCAGCGGTGCATTGCTTCCCATCCATGTAGCACCCGCGGTAGAGTCAACTGCAAAAATGCACTGGCCTGCATTCAGGAAATTGGCCGGGTAACTGGAGATCTTGAAAGTCGAAAACGCACCGGTACCCACATGCTCTGCAACCGTGTACAAAAATTCTTCTGTTTTGTCATTGAACAGAAGGATTTCTCCCTGGGCAGTAGAATAGCCTGCACCCTGCTGCTTTAGTACCTGGATCATCATATTGTCCGTGGACTTATAGATAAAGGGGATCATTGTTTTTTGCCCATTGATCAAATAATTCCCCTCTGAATCTTTGGCAGTTGCCGCCTCAGACACTTCCCACACAAAATCCCATGTCAGTTTCTCCGGCAGTTCAAAGCCCAGTTTTTCCACATAGGTCTTATTTACATAGCAGGCCTCTGTGGAACGCATATAGGGAATGGCATAGTAGTGGCCGTCAAAAGCGCACTCCTCCAAAAACTTGGGAACAATCTGCTCTACGGTAGGCGCGTCAAACGCCACCGCACTGCCACCCAGACCATACCGGCTGTCTGTCAGCAGCGCATCCAGCGTTACCACTGTGTTACCGCCAGTCAGATAGGTAGCAATGTGATCGGGATAGGTTATGCACACATTGGGTGTTGTACCCGTTGCCAGATTTGTAATTACATCGTTGTAGATTCTTCCGTAATCCGTGTACAGCCGCAGATTCACTTTGATATTAGGATACAGTGCCTCAAAATCCTTGATTGCCTTTTCGTAGATACGCGTCTGGGTCACATTGGTGTCATTCTTCGCCCAGAACGTGATTTCATACTCCCGTGAGGTATCAAATTCTTCCGGAATTTGAAATTCAGGCATTGCTATCTTGCCATGGCAGCCGGAAAGCAGTAATGCCAGCAAAAGGAATACAGCAATGATCTTTTTCATCCCTTGGTACCTCCTCTGGCAACGCCCGCCATAATCTTCTTATGGAAAATCAAAAACAGAATGATCAGCGGCACAGAGATCACCACAACCGCTGCCATCATGGCAGGGATATTCTCACGGCCAAAGCCGTTTTCCCGGATCTCCTGAATGCCGTTTGATACCAGAAAGAAATTGGCGTCGTCGGTAATGAGCCGGGGCCATACATAGCTATTCCAGCACTCAATGACCTTTAGAATGGTAACCGTGATTAATGTAGGCTTGCAGATCGGCACCATAACCTTCAGCAGGTACTTTAGATCGGAAGTTCCATCCACCTTGGCCGCATAATACAATTCATCGGGAATCTGCGCAAAGTTTTCCTTCAGCAGGTAGATATAAAACACGGAGGTAATGGACGGCAGAATCAGACCCGGAAAGCTATTGCGCAGATCCAGATTGGTAACCGTGACAAAGTTGGTAATGACTACCAGCTCACTGGGGATCATCATCAGCGCCAGAAACAGGGTAAAGGCCAGATCCCGCCCCTTGAAATTCAACCGGGCAAAGGCAAAGGCCGCCAGCACTGTAACCACCAGCATAATGCCTGTTGTAAACACGGTAAACACGATGGTATTTGTAAAGTATTTCGCCAAAGGTACCGCCGTAAAAGCCTTCAGATAGTTTTCCAGCGTGGGCGCCAGCGTATAAAGCTGGGGAACATATTCCGAGTTGTAGGACGCATAGCTCTTCACAGAGCTAAGGAGCATCCAGTAAAAAGGAAACAGCACCACCAATGCCCAGATGGTCAAAAAAGTGTAGATAACACCGTTTTTAATACGGCTGTGGATCCGGGCAGACCGTTCCAGCTTTTCGTAATCCATTGTTTTCTCCATCACTCGTCCCTCACACATAATGGACATGCTTCTTACTGACCAGCAGATTGATGCAGGTAATGGTCAGCACAATTGCAAACAGGATCATGGCTGCTGCTGATGCGTAGGAAGGATAGCCGCCACTGTTGCCATAAAGCATATCATAGACATATCCCACAATGGTATTCATACCTGCCGCGTTCAGATCGGTACCAAACAGAGCCACCGCATCGCTGTACGCCTTGAATGCACCGATGAAGCCGGTAATCACCAGATAAAATACAGAAGGAGAGATCATGGGCAGTGTAATTCTGGTGAACATACGCATACCCGTTGTGCCATCTACCCTGGCCGCGTTGTAGTAGTTTTGATCCACCGAAGCCAGCGCACCGGTCAGAATGATGATCTTGAAGGGCAGAACGATCCAGACGGTATAGAGGCACAGCACCAGCATCTTTGCCCAGTAGGGACCGCTGATGAAATCCACGGATTCTCCACCAAACCAGCTGATAATCAGGTTCACCAGTCCATCGGTATAGTCGGTCTTCTTAAAAAGGATCATAAATACCAGGCCCACTGCCAGTGTATTGGTCACATAGGGCAGGAAGTAAATGGTCTGATACAAATCCTTTAAAGGCTTGATGTGGTTCAATCCCAGGGAGATCAGCAGGGCAAGACCCGTAGATACCGGCACCGTGATAGCCACCAGAATCAGTGTGTTCTTAATGGCCTGCAGAAAATAGGGATCATGGAGTACATAGGAATAGTTATACATACCCACACCGAAGGAGGTCTGGGATGCGAAGTTAAATCCTTCCTCAAAAGAGTAAATCAATACATCTACCAGAGGATATACCATGAAAACACCTAAAAACACAATGGCAGGCAACAGGTAGAGCCAACCCTTCCAATTGTTCTGTTCCATGCATTCCCTTCTTTCATAGTTTCTCATGCTATATTTTATCCCACTTACCTATACAAGTCAAGAAAATTGCATGAATAAACCAACGCCCTCCGGTTTTGACCGAAGGGCGTTATGCGCAAAATGCCTACATCAGCTTACGGATCAGAACCTTCATATCCTCACGGAAGCTTCTCTGGGGTTGCCGGGAGCTCAGGCATCAGCAAAGGCGGACTCTGCCAGGAATTGGATATTCTCTCCCTTCATGCCAGCATATTTGCTGAAAAGGCAACAGGTTCAGCCGTCTTTCCCTACCCGGATGTCCTAAAAAAACAAGGTCCATTTTGGACCCCAACAAATTTATCATACCAAATCAGACCCGGAATTGTCAATCATTATATGTGCATAGTAACCGTTTTCTGCCCTTTGCACAACTTGTTTTTGTTTATTTTGTACACATTTCCATATTGCAAATCAAGAAGTGTTGTGCTAAAGTATAGTCAGAAAGGGTGATACCAATGTACAGGTAAATAAACCGAAATCGCTCATCCGTCGCAGGCAGCAAAAATAAATAAAAAGTTGAATATTGTCAAAAAGAAGCCCGCAAAGAAGATACTAAAAACGAAAATCATTTCCGTGCTGCGAAATAAGCTGCGATCGAACATGAGCGAAAAGACGAAGTCAAGTTTCTGAATCGTGTTCCGACATGAAGGATTCTCGCTTACGAGAGTAATCAAGAATAATTTTAGGAAACATATGTACCGGGATGGGTTGCGGGACAAATGGCCTCGTCGGGAAACTGTAGAAAGAGAGGTTAACCAATGATGTTAGATAATAAGACAGAACAGAAATGACCCTTGGCTGAAGGAAGCATCAAAAAGATGCGTCAGTCAAGGGTCATTTCTTTTTTATGCTGCTTTTCCTGCTGCCGGCAGGTTTCTAATATAGAAACTGCCGCTCTTCGGAAAGAGCGGCAGTTTTGTCATGCAAATTTTTGCTGCAGGACAGCGCACACATCTGCTGGCGTTCCTACGGCATTGGTTGCCTTGTAAAGCGTCTTTACAGCAGCAAAGGAATCCTTTTTTACCGTAAGAGGAATCTGCACTTCATTGGCAGCCGTCAGAATCTCCGGTTCTTTGGTCACATCCAGGGTCAAAGTATGTACCCATTCCACCCACTCACGGGTCTTGGGTTCACCGGAAGTCTTATCGTACTGCACCTGCATCTCTGCCATGTAATTCAGCACAAGCTGCTTACCGTTGAAGCTGTACTCACCAACCCAGTAGGGTTCATCCACCAAGGTATTGACTGCTTCCCACTTGCCCTCAGCGTTCTTTTGATAATCCCCCACACTGTGGATAAAGGTACCGTTGGATCGCAGACGGTAAATACCTGCCCGGCAAGTCCAAACGCCGTTTTTCTCCACCGGTTCTGTCACATGCACCCATTTGCCTACCAACGCAGTGCTCTGGGGCGGTGTTCCCTCGGGCGTTTTTACAGTCTTGTACCAACCCAGCTTGTGCAGATAGTCACCGCTGCACCAGCCTTTTACAGGTTTCTCAATGTAAGCCCAGCCGTCCTTCCACTGCAGTACCTCGATCACTTCCCCGTCTTCCAGACTGCCAACCATCTCATTGCTGACACTGGGGCCGGTACGCACCCGGAGTCCGCCGTAGGCAAATACCCAGTAGGATTCTCCCTTGGTTCCCGCAATTTCAGTCGCCGCTGTCGTCGGCTGTGTGGCTTCGGTAGTAGGTACGGTAGGCGCAGTTGTGGTGCCGTCCGGTTGCTGCTCCTTTTTACAGCCGGAAAACCCACTCAGCAGCAGAATCATCGTGCATGCAACACAAATCCATCTCAAACACTTATTTCTGGTCATAGCAGTACCCTCCTTTTTTATAAGTATATCACAGCTGCCCGTTTGGCACAAGATTATTCCGAAATCTTATCCAGAAGTTTTCTGCCCTATATGCAGCACATCAGATTCCTGCTCAGGGAAATACTGCTGCAAATAGGTTGCGGTCGCAAAGTGATGCTTTAATTGAACTTCCGTTTGAAACCAACACTTTCATAGGTACCGCCCCGCCTTAGCTCTGTGCCAGATATTCCACCGCGCTGTGGGCCGCTACATTGCCTTCACCTGCGGCCTTCACATACTGGTAAGGTCTTCCGGTGCAGTCACCGGCAGCAAAGCAGCCGGGAAGGTTCGTCCGGCAAGCCCGGTCTACGGTAATATGGCCCTGCTCCGTTTCCAAACCATAGAGCAGAACGGAAGGCGTCACCGCCTGTTTCAGCATAAATATACCATCTACCGCTACGGTTTCATCCCCGAAAACCATCCGCTCCGCCTTCATTCCGCCTTCAATGGCCTCGGGTTTTTGGGAAAGGATTGTAATGTTTTCTCCCTTAACCTGCACATTTTTGTACAGTGGGATCAGATAGACCTGTGCTGCCAGGGATGCCAGATAGTCGATCTCATGCTCCAGATCCTTGGTGGTGCAGAGTATACCGATGGTCTTACCCTTGTATAAGAAACCGTCGCAGGTAGCGCAGTAGCTGACACCACGACCCACAAATTCCAACTCTCCGGGCACCGGCTTTACTGCCTCCACGCCCGTTGCCAGAATCACGGTTCTCGCTTCAAAGGACTCTTGATCACAGAGGATTCCGTAGTGCGTTCCCATGTGATAAATACCGGTAACCGTCTTCTCCGTAATGGGAATCTCCATCCGGTCCAGCTGCTCTAAAAAAGCCAACTGCATACCCATGCCCGTCACCTCCGGCAGACCTGGATAATTGCGGATCTGTTCCGCCACCCGGATCTTCTGGGATAACTGCCGGCTGCCAAATAGAATCACTTCCTTTTTCAGCGCCCGCAGGGTCAGTGCAGCAGAGATTCCAGCAGGGCCGGTGCCGATAATGGCAGTATCAAACATATGCATTCTCCTCAATTTTGTAAAGATTTCCATTGCAGTCTGCGTAATAGCGGCAGTCTCCCCGGAAATCGATCAATTCCGGTTCGATAGTTGTCCCGAAGTCAGATAACGGCACATAGCACAGCCGTTGAACCGGAACAGATATTGATTCCTAGTCGCTCCGACCTGGCTTTTGGCAATTTCACCGCATTTGATCCGTTTCAAAAGCAATTTCTTCTTACTCTTTTCACATTATACCGTTTTTTATAGAAAATCGCAATACATCAGACGAAATTCCCCTGGGAAACGCGGATCCTTTCCCTTTTCTTGACACCCTTTTTGTTTGATGATATAGTAAAGAAATAAAATACTTTCCCGGAGGTTGTTATGAACATTATCATTGCCGGTGATGGTAAGGTCGGTGCCACCTTGACGCGGCTTCTGTCCGCAGAGGGACACGATCTGACTCTGATCGATAGAAATCAAAAAGCACTGGAAACAACCGTTGAGCAGCATGATGTTATGGCAGTAGGCGGCAACTGCGCCTCCATGCAGGTACTGCTGGAAGCCGGCATTAAAGAGGCCGATCTGCTGATTGCCGTTACGGGGCAGGACGAAGTGAATCTTCTGGCTTGTCTGACCGCTCATGGCCTGAACCCCAAATTACATACCATTGCCCGAATCCGCGACCCGGAATATACAAATCAGATTCATAAAATGCGTGATCTGTTTGCCCTTTCCATGACGGTGAATCCGGAGAAACAAGCTGCCCTGGAGATTGAGCGTCTGCTGCGCTTCCCCGGCTTCCTCCGCAGAGACAGCTTTGCCAAAGGTCTGACAGAAATTGTCGAACTGCGGGTAGACGAAAACAGCCGTCTCCGGGATGTATCCCTGATTGAAATGTACCGCATTGTTAAATGCCGTGTTCTGGTATGCACAGTTCTTCGGGACGGCAGGGCTGTTACCCCGGGCGGTAATTTCGTCCTGCGCTCCGGTGACCGAATCTTTGTCACCGCCCCCACCTCCAACCTGGCGTTGCTGCTGAAGAATCTGGGCATCAGCACCCACCGAGTTAAGCAGTGTCTTATTGGCGGCGGCGGCCGCATCGGTTACTATCTGGCACAGCTGCTGGAAAAAGACGGAATCGGCGTACGAATCATTGAAAAGGATTCGGAGCGCTGCCGGGTGTTAGCTTCCGAATTGCACCAGTCAGAGATCATTCATGGTGATTTTTCCAACCGTAAGGAATTGGAGGCTGCAGGCCTGCCGGACTGCGATGCATTTCTTTCCCTGTCCGGCATTGATGAGATCAATATGGTTACCAGTCTGTATGCCTCATCCCAGGGCATTGGGCAGGTAGTCACCCATTTAGGGCATCCGGAAAACAGTATGCTGGCCGGCGATCTCAGCATTGGCAGCATTATTTGCCCCCGTGAGCTATGTTCCAACGATATCGTGCGATATGTCCGGGCTATGGAAAATCAGACCGGTGCTGCTATCTCCGTTCACGGTATCGCCGACGGCAATGCAGAGGCAGTAGAATTTCTGGCCGACGACACTACCAAAAATCTTGGTATTCCCCTAAAGGATCTCAAGTTGAAACCCAATGTTCTGGTAGCTTCCCTTTCCCGCAGCGGCAAGGTTGATATCCCCCACGGTGCCAGCACGATCTCCGCCGGCGATATTGTGGTGGTCGTTACCACCGAGCGGGGTACCATTGACACACTGAATGACATCTTCGCCTAAGTATTTCACGGAGCCTTTGGAGGTTTTTCTATGAACCTGAAAATGATTGGACGGTTTTTATCGCAGCTCGTCGCGCTGGAAGCTGTGCTTTTGATTCCGGCAGTGGGAATCAGTCTTGGCTTCGGTGAATGGAATGCTGCTAAGGCCATGGGATTCTCCATAGCCGTCATGTTGGCAATCGCTGGTACCTTGTGGCTGCTATGCAAAAAGAGCGCCCAGCGCTTTGGCCCTACCGATGGCATGGTCTGTACCGGCCTCAGTTGGGTAGTGCTCAGTCTTCTGGGTGCATTGCCGTTCTTCCTGTCCGGAGAGATTCCCCGGTACATAGATGCACTGTTTGAAATCGTATCCGGCTTCACTACTACCGGTGCATCCATTCTTTCCAGTGTGGAGGGTCTTTCCAAAGGATTGCTCTACTGGCGCAGCTTCAGCCACTGGCTGGGTGGTATGGGTGTTCTGGTTCTGCTGCTGGCCATTGCACCCAGCGGCGGTGGTTTTACCATGCATTTGCTCCGGGCAGAATCTCCGGGTCCCGATGTTGGTAAACTGGTTCCCAAAATGAAGAAAACCGCTACCATTCTTTACGGCATTTACATCGTTATGACCATTATTAATCTGGTCTTCCTCCTTTTTGGCGGCATGCCTTTTCTGGATGCCCTTTGCACTGCCTTCGGCACTGCCGGTACCGGCGGCTTTGGCATCAAAAATGACTCTATGGCATCCTTCTCCCCTTACATTCAAAATGTAACCACCGTGTTTATGTTCCTGTTCGGTGTCAATTTCAGCTGCTACTATCTTTTGCTCCTCGGTAATATCCGCTCTGTATTTCGGGATGAGGAGCTGCGGCTGTATCTGGGCCTGTTTTTGGGTGTTGCCGCGTTAATTGTACTGGATATCCGGAGCTTGTACGGTTCTTTGGAAGAGGCCATCCGGCATGCAGCCTTTCAGGTATCCTCCATTATGACTACCACGGGCTTTGCCACCACAGACTTTGACACATGGCCCATGTTGTCCAAGAGCCTGCTGATGCTTTTGATGATCGTTGGTGCCTGCGCCGGTTCTACCGGTGGTGGCTTAAAATGCGCCCGGCTATTGCTGATCGTTAAGAGTTTAGGGCGGAACATCCGTCGGGTCACCAGTCCAAAAAAAGTGGAAGTGGTGCGCAGTAACGGTCGTCCCGTAAGTGAAACTGTATTGGACAATGCCAATGCCTATCTGGCTGCTTACAGCATCATCAGTGTGGTCAGTTTTCTGATTTTGAGTTTGGATGGGCAAAGTGTTGGAACCACCCTTTCCGCTATGCTTGCCTGCTTCAATAATATTGGCCCCGGTATTGAAGCCGTAGGCCCAACCTGCAATTTTGCTTTCTTCAGTGATCTTTCTAAAATGACACTGATTTTTGATATGCTCTGCGGCAGACTGGAGATCTTCCCCATGCTGATTCTGTTCTCCCGGCTGACATGGAAACGGTAAAAAGGAGTACACCACTATGGAAATGCGGTGTTACGAAAAAGTTATCTTATGCCCCTTTGCTGAGGACATCCGCAACTATCTAGTCATGGCAGACAGGGAGTTTATACCCCCACTGTCCAGCCGCAGTTCCTCTACCCAGTCCCGTTTGACAGCAGCCAGTGCTGACGGAATAGCCGGTTATTTCCATTCCATGGCCTCCCAATCATCGGGGTCCCGGTCTTGACACTGTATATTTTCACAGGAAAGCCCAAGGAGGATGCAAATGATTACATACGACTTTCACGGAACAACCATTTCCGCACTGGGTCTTGGCTGCATGCGCCTGCCCACCGTGGAATCCAACGAGCAGATCGATATGGCAAAGCTGCGGGAGATGGTAGCGTATGCCATGGATCATGGGATCAACTATTTTGACACCGCATGGTTTTATCATGGCGGTACCTCCGAATCTGCCATAGGTGAGGTTCTGAGAGCATACCCCAGAGAAGCCTTCCGACTGGCGACCAAGTTTCCCGGCTTTGATCCGGATTTCTTTAACAGAGCCCCGGAAATTTTTGAAAAGCAGCTATCCAACTGTCAGGTAGAATATTTTGATTTCTATCTGCTCCACAATGTCTGTGAGAATAACATTGACAATCTTTTGAACAAAGGCGTCGTAGAATATCTGCTGGAACAGAAAAAACTTGGCCGTATCCGTCACTTCGGTTTCTCCACCCACGGAAATCTGGAAACCATCGGCCGGCTGCTGGATGCCTACGGGGAACATATTGAATTCTGCCAGATTCAACTGAACTGGCTGGACTGGACGCTCCAAAACGCGCACCGCAAGGTGGAGCTTCTGAATAAGCATGGCATCGCTATATGGGTTATGGAACCGGTTCGGGGCGGCAAGCTCTGCACACTGGCACCGGAACACGAAGCCGCTTTGCAGGCACTGCACCCCGATTGGACACTCCCCCAGTGGGCATTTCGTTTCCTGCATGGAATTCCCGGTGTAACGGTAGTTCTGTCCGGTATGTCCAACATGGAACAGCTGACGCAGAATATAGACACCTTCTCCCAAAAACTTCCTCTAACAGAAGCAGAACAGGATGCCCTTCTTTCCATCGGCAAAGCTATGACCGGTAACGGAATCCTGCACTGTACCGGCTGCCGGTACTGTACCGACCATTGCCCCCAGGGTTTAAACATCCCGTGGCTCCTTGAGCTGTACAATGGCTACCTATACTCCGGCGGTCAGTATCTGCCCACCAGAGCCATCAACACTCTGGCGGATGACAAGAAGCCTTCTGCCTGTCTGGGGTGCAAGGGTTGTGAGGGCGCATGTCCGCAAAATCTGCCCATTCGCGAAGCGCTGGCTGCCTTTGCACAGAAGCTCAGCGAACCCCCCGCAGAAACCTAAAAACTTACGGACGGCCATTGGCCGTCCGTAAATTGATACATCTACAAAAATCCCGGACACATGGTGTCCGGGATTTATTAATTAGGAATTAACGGCTTCTCTTTTTGCGGCTTGCCAGAAGCACTACCACAGCGCCTCCGCTGATTACCATCATTCCAACGAGCAGCAGCAGCGGCATATCATCGCCGGTACCGGGGTTGGAGGGATCCGGATTCTTGTAAGTATTCTCAAACACAAGACCGCTCTCAGGCTCTGTAACCGTAGCCTTCAGCTGACCGTTGTCGTTCACAACCTCCACGGTAACTTCATAGACAGTATCATCGTAGATCATGCCCTTGACGCCGCCCTTAACTTCGGTGACCGTAAAGACATACTTACCGGCTTTCTCCAAGGTAATAGCAGAGAACGCCAGCTTGCCCTCGGCATCGTTTCTGGCAGTTGCCACCACATTACCGTCGTCGTCGCGGACCTCGAACTTGAATTCTTCCTTCTTCATATCGCGGCCGGACAACTTCTTCTCACCCGTCAGTTCCACAGTGATGGCGCTGGGGGTGTAGGTGTTCTGGAATGTGGGTGCCTTACCGTCGGCGGTATCATAGGTAACCTCAGCCTTCAAGCTGCCTTCCAGATCATCGGTGACCTTGACTGTCACGGTGTAGGTTGCCTTGTCATAGGTAACATTGGCATCTGTTCCGGCAGTCTCTGCCAGAATGTAGGTATAGGTTCCGACTTCTGTCAGATTCAGATCAAATACCACATTACCCTTAGCATCGTTCTTGGCCGTATAGACATCCTTGCTGTTATCCTTGTTGGTCAGGGTGAAGCTGAACGCATCTGCAGTCAAAG
Organism: Faecousia sp.; assembly: GCA_045589055.1. Classification (GTDB taxonomy): domain Bacteria; phylum Bacillota; class Clostridia; order Oscillospirales; family Oscillospiraceae; genus Faecousia. The sequence goes on from JAZNFH010000019.1 coordinate 25,677, forward strand.
CCTTACCGGACAGAACCTTGTTTGCAGCAATCCGTGCAGAAGCAGCCTTACCCTTGTAGGTATTCACAAAGGTGGGAACTGTTTCTCCTGTTGCCAGACCTTCATAGGCAACTGTCGCAACCAGAGAGCCTTCCAGGTTGTCCATAACCGTAACGATTACCGTATACTCCGCGTCATCGTAGGTCATACCTGCTGCATCACCGGCGATTTCGCGCAGTTTGTAGGTGTAGACACCGGCTGCATCGTAGCGCATACCAAACAGAACCACGCCGCCCGCTGCATTTTTAACAGTAACCTTTGCACCGTCCTCCCGTTCCAGTTCGAAGGTAAAGTCACCGGCTGCCAGGGTCTTATTGCCCTTCAGAACCTTCTTTGCAGTGATGGTGGCGGTAGTGGACAATGCACGGTATTCATTTACGAAAGTAGGAACGGTATCGTTCTTGTAGGTAACAACCGCATGGAGCTTACCGTTCTGGTCGTCGGTAACCGTGACCACCACATCAAAACGGGTGTTGTCATAGACAAGGCTCTTGTCGCCGCCGGGCTGCTCGAACATCTTGTAGGTATAGGTGCCAACCTTATCGTAGGTCATCTGGAATGTGATCCAGCCGGCAGCATCGTTCTTAGCTGTTGCCACGACCTTGCCCTCGCTGTCCATCAAACCAAAGGTAAATTCCTTGTCCTTCAGAAGACGGTTTGCAGTAACAACCTTGTTTGCATTGATCTGCACAGTTGCAGCTTCCGCAGCATATTTGTTGGTAACCGTCACACCGGTGGACACCACTGCGCCGTTGGCAACGGGGGTATTATTCACGCTGGCAACCAGTTTGCGGTTTGCAGTATCGTAGCTGACACTGACCGTCACCGCAACATGTGTTGTACCGTCGTAGGTAACACCATTGTTGGCATTCTCAGGCACCACTTCTTTGATGGTGTAAGCATGATCCCCGATGTCCGCCGCTGTGTAGTTCAAATCAAACTTGACCTTACCGGTTCCGTCATTATAGGCCTGTGCCGCAATGACATCACCCTGCATCAGGTAGAACAGGAACTCACGATCCTTCATTTCACGACCTTCCAGAAGCTTTGTTGCCTCCAAGGTCAATTTCAAAGGAACGGGATCAAAGACATTGACGAATCCCGGTTTAGCAGTTTCCGAAGCAGCGTTGCCAACCAAATAAGTCTGAACATCCTGGCTGCTCACATCCAGCACACCGGTTTCCTCATTGTAGCGAACCAGAATGTGGACTTCCCAGGTACGCAGGTCATCGGTCATACCTTCCACGCCGCTGGGCTGTTCAGTGATCCAGTAGTGATATTCACCAGCGGTGTCAAACCGGAAGCTGGGGAAGGCTATCTTGCCGTCAGCATCGCTGACACCGATCATATCGATCTCAGCGCCGTTGCTCCAGCCCTTGATAATCTTACCGGTGGTATCCGTGACCCGGAACTTGAAGCCAGCCTTGCTGTAAGTAACACTATCAGGTGTATTCACAGTCTTGGTCGCACCAATGCTCTCTGTCAGATTCACGGTTATGGGAGGTGCAGTATAATGGTTGATAAATTCGGCGCCGCCCAGATTGACCTTTTCGTCGTAGCTGCCATCTGCAAAGATTTCATGATAGGTAACGGTAGCTACCAGCTGACCTCTCAAATTATCTTCCACAGTGACAATTACCTTAAAGGAATGATCCAGTGTGTACCGATCCGCAACACCGGAATTTGTAACAGCCTCAGATATGGTGAAGTAGTAGGTTCCGGGCTCGGTGAAAGTCTGTGCAGGGAAGGTTGCTCTACCTGTTGCATCATTCTTCGCTGTAATGGGCGTTCCACCCTGGGGTGTCAAGGTGAAGGTGAATTCGTTTTCCGCAAGCTTCTTATTGATCAAAGTCTTGTCGGCATACAGTGTAACCGTGGCATCCGCGGGATCGTACCGATTGACAAATGCAGGTACAGTTCCATCAATTGCCTGCTGACAAGCCGCATCCTTGTAGTAGGAAACATCTGTTGTCAGTGTACCGTCACTGTTGTGGGTCAACATGATCTTTGCATAATAAGTATTGTTATCGATCGTCACACCGCTGTGGGTGGTAGGCTGTTCGGATATGCTGTAGATAAAAGCCTTGGAAGCCTCGCCCTTCAGCATGTCAAAGGTGAAGCCGATGTTAGAGAAGGTAACCGGTACCGTTTCATTCGCAGCAGCTGCAGCATTACCGCCGGTTGCTACAACATTGCCTGCCGCATCGCGAACAACAAAGCTGAAGGTGCCATCCTTCATGGCATGGTTTTCCAGTTTCTTGGTAGCCTGCAGCTGAACGGATGTGTTGCTGGGTGTGTAGGTGTTGGTGAACACAGGAACTGCATTTTCTGCCAACCCTGTGTACACACCGGTTGCCACCAGTCTGCCCGTCTGCGTATCGTCTACAACAGCAACCTTCAGTTCATAAGCAGTATCCGTATAGGTCACCTGCGGCAGATTTCCCTTGACCTCGGAAATCGTATAGGTGTGAACACCTGCAGCGGTATAGCCAATGGGGGTAAATACCACCGTTCCGTCAGCCTTGGACCAGCCGGTAGATACCACAGTATTGCCTTCCATGACAATGAAGGAGAATTCATTATCCGACATCACCCGGTTCTCCAGCACCTTCTTTGCCGCAGGGGTAAAGGTAGTATCCTGCGCATCGTAGGCATTGACAAACTTTACAGCAGTCAAGTCTGTGATTTTCTGTGCTTCAGTGCACTCAACACCGGAATAGTAGGTCACACCGTCACATTCCAGCGTGCCGCTTCCGGTATCGCGGATGGTGACCAATGCCCAGTACTTCGCAGTGGAATAGGTCACACCGTTCAGGTTGCCCGCATGCTCTACAATGGCATACTTATAAGTGCCGGGGGTAACAGTAGGCGCATAATTGCGGATGAAGATGGCCTCACCCTTGTATTTATCAGTGGCACTCACGGTGTTGGTGGAAGTATCCACCAGTGTTTCGGTGACATTTCCCTGACCGTCCTCAGTCACATGGTACAGCAGGAAGCTAAACTCACCCGCTGCCAGTTCCCGTCCCGTCAGTTCCTTCTGCACCCGGAAGGTTGCAGAGGTACCGGTAGCGGGAGCATAGGCATTTACAAACTCCAACGCACCGGTATAAACCGTCTGGAATGCAGCATCGGAGTAATAGGTAGGTGTTGCAATAATATCACTGCCGTCAGCAGTCAGTACTACCTCGATATAGTACTTAGTGGTATTGTAGGTAACACCGGGGAGCCGGTTTGCATCGGTAACTTCCTCACTCATCACATACCGGAAAGTTTTGCTCAGATCCTCATTGGTAAAGACAATAGAGGGGAAGCTGATCTTGCCGCTGCCATCGTTGGTCGCATACAGGGAGCTGATTACCGCGCCTGTAGCATCCAGACGATCCAGCCGGAACAGGTAGTCACCGGCAACGATGCCGTGGGAGCTGCCTGCCGGGACGGTCAGAATCTTGGTAGCTTCCAGTTCCAGACTGCCTGCTGCTGCATACACATTGGTAAAGGTGATTGTCTCTCCCGCAGGTACCTTGTTGGCATCAATTGCATAAGCGGCATAATTTGCCGGATCCGCAGGCTTGCCCTGGGCGTTCAGCGCGCCCTCAGCTTTGTAGTAAGTGACATTGTGAATCATCTTGCCGTCACCGTCACGGGTGATCTCCACCTTTGCCACATAGCACATACCGCTGTAGGTCACACCATGGGCCTGCTGGCCGGCATGGTTGGATTCATAGATCCAGTAGTAATGGGTACCGGTAGTGGTATAGCTCAGGTTGGTAAAGGAGATTGCTCCCGTTGCAGGGGCAGTACCGCCGGATACAACAGCGCCTGTCGTGTCTGCCACAGAGAAGGAGAAGCTCAAGCCCACAGGCTGATTGCTGCCGGTGGTAGTCTTATTACCGGCAAGGGGTACATCGATATAGGTAGGATGCTGGATGTTATTGAACACGATGCTACCTGCATCCTGATCCCCGCTCTTGTAAGCAGGTGTGCCCACCGTCATCGCACCGGACTGGGGATCATAGGTGACGGTTACGGTTACCGTGTAAACCGTAACATCATACTTCATATTGGGGTTCTTACCCAACTCGTCGGGAATCAGTTCCTTAACGGTATAGGTAAAGGTTTCGGTATTGTCGTCTCCCAGCATTGCCTTGGTATAAGAAATGGGAGAGAATGCGATAGCGCCATTGGCATCGTTATTGCCGAATGCCACTTGATTGCCCGTCTGATCCAAAACCACGAAGGCAAACTGCTCTGCCTTCAAATCGAAAGCAGGATCCCCTGCATTGTTGGTCAGCGTCTTGGTCGCGGACAGATTCAACTGTACATCATCGGGGGTATAGGTGTTTACAAATTTCACACCGCCGGCAGGATAGATGGGATCGGCCACCAAATGACCGTTATTATCCGTTACATTTACAGCCACGGTGAAAGTGTCTGTAGAGTAGACAACACCCTTCAAACCGCCGTTGACCTCTGTAATGGTATAGCTATGGGAGCCGGTGGTGCTGTAGGTAATGGGACGGAACTGGATCTTTCCGTTGGCATCATTGGTACCGGTGGTAACCACATTACCGTTCTCCGTAACAACAAAGGAGAACTCCCCTGCCTTCAGATTCCGTCCGGCAAGTACCTTTGTGGCTTCCAATACCAGCTGTGTTTCCTTTGGTACATAGGTATTGGTAAATACAACCCCGGTATCCGTGTATGCGGCTTCGCTGCCGAAAGATGTGTTGGCATTCGGGCGCTGCTTTAAGGTTGCCGCGGCCTGCAGGATGCCGGAACCGTTATCGGTAACCACCACTGTCAGCAGATATTCATCCTCAGCATAGGTAACGCCGGTAACGCCACCATTGATTTCGCTGATCAGATAGTAGTAGGTTTTTGCCTCAGAGAAAACAACATCGGCAAATGTGATAACCGCTTCATTGGCTGCACTGGATACTGTAACCTCACCGGTCAGGACAGATGCTGCATCACCTGTCAGCAGTGTACCGTTTCCATCACAGGCACCTGCAACAAAACCAAAGGTAGTATTGCCCAGCGGCAGGCTGGTTTCCAGTTTCTTAACGCCCTTCAGCGCAAAGTCCACAGCCTTGGGCATGTAAGTATTGGTTACAGCAACACTGACATCCGCGTTTGCTGCGATGGTCACGCGGCCTTCCGTATCACTGGCCTCATTGGAATCATTTACAGTATAGGAAGCAGTAAAGCCGGTCTTGGCAGCTTCTGCAACGGAGATGATTGCGCCTGCGGTAATACCCTGAATCTCGATAACATCATTATGCTGAATGGTTACTGTGGCCACACCGTTCACAAAGGTGATACCATCTGCAACAGCAGTACCGTTTTTCCGCATGGGGAATGTACCGTTCAGCCCCAGGCCAACCTCCGTAATGTTCAGTGTAAAGGTCTGATCATCCGCAGCATCAAAACCGTTGGTAATCACAGACTTGCTCAGAACCAGATCGCCCTTGGCAACATCGACAGTGGTCTTGTTGGTGATCCGGGGATCGTTATCGCCGATTTGGATTTGTGCGCCGTTTTCAACAACACTCCCCGCAGCAGCATTTACATTGACGCGGAAGGAGACGACGCCGCTGGCATCGGCTTCCACATTTTCCATGGTCCATGTAATGGTTTTATTGGCCGCATCATACACACCGTTGTGAGAAGCACTGTTCTGTACATAAGTGGTACCGGCGGGAATAATGTCCGTGACTTTAACGGTAGCTGTCTTGCCGGAATCATTATGCCAACGGATTCGGTAAACCAGAACATCGGGAATATCCACGGCGCCGGTAATGGATGCGCCATCGGAATCTACCACTTTCTTACCCTCGGGAGGATTGGTTGTGGTATTGGTAGTGTAGCTGTATCCATTTGTCAAGGTCACAAAGGCAGTGTTGTTAATAGTAACAACATCATTATTGCCGGTAAGTGCAGCCTCCGTAACGGTCACCTTAAAGGAAACCTCTACAAAGTGTCCGGCAGGAATATCATCGATATTCCAAGTGATCTTCTTTTCAGCGCTGTCGTAGGTACCGCCCTCGCTGGCACTGCCATCTACATATACAGTGCCCACAGGGATTGCATCCGTAACAGTAGCATCCGCAGCATTCGCGCCGCCATTGACGACCTTAATGGTATAGGCCAGCTCATCGCCAACCATGACTACCTTGCCGTTTCCGTCGGTAATAACCGGCTTGTTCGGCTTGGTAATGCTGACGGACTTGGTATCCGCAGCCTTCAAAGAGAGCTTACCGTTATTGCCCAGCAGCACAGTGTAGTGGGAATTGGTTTCACTGGTAGTACGGTGGGGGTGCGCAACAATGGTAGATGTACCGGTATTGTTGGGATTCTTTGGCACATCTTCAGCAGCAGTGGACAAGGAAGATGCCTTATACGCGCCCTTTGCAATATACCAGCCGTCGGTTCCCTGCTTTACAGCAGCAGAATCAGCAGGAATATCCACCAGAATGTAGGCTGTCTTCTTCTGCGCAGTATGGGTATTGCCCGTTGCATCAGAAGCAGACCAGTCATAGTACTCTCTTGCGTAGTAGTACACGCCGGAAGGCTTGGTCGTGCCATTATAAAGTGTGTAAGTATCGCCATCCTTGGTGTAGATAGGTGTGTCATTGGTATAGGTATAGAAAGAATTGTCTGCAGCCGCATCAAAAGTGGCATGGGTCATAGCCCGGTGGTGGCTGCCTTCAGACTCGCCGCGGTTCCAGTCATTGGTATAGAAATAGTATTCGCCCTTAGCTGCATCATAGTTGGGATGGATCGTCTGACCACCGTTAACAGCAGTTTCATTCAGATAGGCAGGATCCTGCTTCAGAATCTGCTCCACATTGAAAGCATTGATATCACTGCGCAGGCCCACTTCGTAGACCACACGGGCAGGATCCGCCTCTGTGACAGAAGCGGTATAAGATTTATTGCCGCGATTATCGGTCTTTTCCGTGATCAGCACTTTTTCCATGCTCAGCAGGCTGGCAGGCGCGCTGACGACCACAGTTTCCTGATAGGGAGCCTTCAGGGAGCGCTGAACGCGTACTACAAAATGCAGGAATTCGCTGTTAGCCTGTATCGTCCCGCCGACAGTTCCGTAGAAATAGTAGGAACGGCAGATGTAGTCAGCCCCTTCGGGTGCCTGTGTAGACTCAATGTAATTTACAGTATCGTTATCTGCAAATCCCAGCCACTGAATCTGTACATCCTCTTCGCCTTCGACCTTGTAGGACTTGCCCCACCATACGATACTGTTATCAAATTCCCCGGTGGTCTTATCGTAATTTGCCTGATTGGCAGAGTCCGCGGCAGCCTTCAAGAAAGCCTCTGCCTGCGCATCGCTCATAGTCGCGCCGGTAACCTTGCAGCGCTCCTTCAGAACTTTGATCATGCTGGTCTTAAACTCAGCAGGCGCATTGTCCCAATCAGAAATGTACTCTGCAAAGGCCTTGCCCTGGTAGTAGTTACCGTCAGCCAGAACGCCGTAAATCTTCTTGACTTCCATATACTCACCGATGGGATCGGTGTAAGTAACATAACCGGAAAAGTCAGCGCCGTGGACAGTCTCCACGCGGGTAGGCGCAGACATTGCCTGCTGCTGGATAGAGACGATAACATCACTGAAAGCACTATTCAGCTGGCTGCCCTGGCTTGCACTGAAGTACTTATCATTATACTTGTAGCCGCCGGTATAACCCAGGGATGCACCGGTGGAGCCCAGACCGTTGACCGCATTCTTTGTAGCAGTGATGGTATCTGCAGTAATCTTATAGCTGCCTCTGTTGAGAGCAACATTAAAATCTTTGCCGCCCACATAGCTGTCATCTCTATTGTTGTTCCAATAACCTTCAAATGTATTGTAGAAAGAATTGGAAGCAGTCTGACCGGCAGGGTTTACCGTCATCAGTGCCAGATCTCTGTTGGAAATGCTCTCCAATCCCAGGCCCAAAGTGTAGACAAAGCAGCGGTTATCCTTGTTTGCATCGGTACCGAAGTACTTTTCGGTAATTTTGCCCTTATAGTAGGCAGCTGTCAGTGCCGGCAGGAAACCAATACCTGCTGACTGGCTCAAATTACCGATCTGCCCTGTCAAACTGGCAGGATCATACCAATTGGCACCGGACACAGCATAAGAAGGTTCACCGTCGGACATAACCACCAGGAAGGGAATACGGGTAACGCCATTCACCTGCAGATTGGTGGCATTCATCAGCTCCCGTGCACCGACTACGATACCGGCATGAATATTGGTACCCTGACTGGTAGCGTCACGGTTCAGCCGGGTATTGCCCTGCATGCCGCGGCCATACATATAGCCGCCCTGCAGAGTCAGATGGGCAGTCTCCCCGTCGCCGTCATAATGGGCCAGAGGAGAAAGCACATTGGCAGCAGCACCGCCACTGGTACCGCGGCCACTGGTGCCGGAAAATGCTACAACACCCACACGGTTGTTGGGATTTGCGCTCAGCAACATCTTAATGGCGTTATTTGCAGCAGTTACCAGATCATTTACCTCATCTTCCATAGAGTTAGAGGTATCCAATACAAAAACCACATCGACCGGTGCCGTAATCTCAGATGCCAGTCCAACGACCTGCGCTGTCTGAGAGCTGGTAACGATAAAGTTATCCTCTGCGGGCGTAAATGTCTGAGACTTATTATTTCCATAGTCGATGGTAACCGCACCATTATGGACAGACTTACCCACCGTAACTTTACCGGCATTTAAGGTATCATTGCCGTAAATGCTGCCGGGACGGCCAATGGTCTGCGGATCTGCCACAGTTGCGGTATGATCCACATCATACGGCTGTGCGGTTACCTCCGCTCTGGTGTTTAATGGAAGAACACCAAAGACCATAACCACCGACAGGATTAGCGATAAAATCCGCTTACCCAAAGAATGGCTCCCTATCTCTTTTTTCATAAAAACGCACCTCTTTCGGAATGCTCGCCTTGTGCCAAAACTGCCTCGTACATAAAAATGGGGACACTACGGCATGGTATAATCTATTGTAAGATTATACCAAGCCTGTGTCCCCACTGTCAACAACCAGCGCTAAATTTTTCTATTTTTCCAGCCTTTCCAGATATGAAAAGATACGAAAATCCCCGCCAATGGGAATAACATGCCACAGAGCATACCCAGTTTCATGCCCAACTGTTCCGTCGTCAAAGCCAGTCTGTCTGCCAGAACTGCCGCTTTTGGTACAATCATCGCTGCATCGGTGACGATCCCCACCAGCTGCGGTGCAACGGATGCCCCTAAGTCTCCTCCGGCTGCCATCATGGCATAAATAAACACACCGCCCTGCGGAAACCGTTCGGACGCAACCACCAGATTTCCGGGCCAAAGCATCGCCGTGCACAGCCCTGTCATTGCACAGGCAGCAAGGCCAATCCACGCAGCAGACGAAACTGCCGCCACCAAATAACACACCGTAGCACCGGCCATACTGATCCACAGTACCTTTTCGATGTTCCGCCCTTTTTTGGCATACCAGGAACGCCCGATTCCCAATGTAACAGAAAACAGCGCAACGCCAAACAAATCGCCCCAAAGCTTAGGGATGCCCATTGCCTGCTCCAGATATCCGGAGCACCACTGAGCCATGGTACATTCTGCCGCACCACCCAAAAAAATCGCAAATATACTCAGCCACACCCCACTGTTTTTCAGCAGTTTCAGTGCGCCGGATGCCCGCTCAGGGGTTTCCATAGGCGGCACTTCACTTCCCGCAAACAGAACCGCCGAGCTTACCGGAATCACCAAAAAGAGGAAAACCAGCCACTGCCAGTTGTGGCCGCCTGCCAGAAAAAGGAACACCGTGCTGACTACTACGACAAACACAACGCCCCATGCGTAAGTGGAATGGAGCTTGCTCATTTCCCGGTCAGGGTCCTCTGCTGGGATTGCAGCAATTACGGGACTCATAAGTACCTCGCTGAGACCACTGGCAGCGGAAAAAACAACGGTTCCGATCACCAGACCCACATACACATGGTTTGGAAACACAAAAGGCCAGATTCCGTAAATGAGAAATCCTGCTGCTGCGATCGCAGGAATGGATTTTACGGTTTTCCCGATATGGAACCTGTGGGAAAAGAAAGAAAAAATCAGATCAATGATCAGCTGCGCCACAAAATTGATGAAAATCAACAGACCCAGCAGAGAATAGGAAATCCCATACAGGGAGCGGAAGGTTAAGAACAAAATAGGTGACAGGTTACCTGTCACAGACATGGTCATGGCTGCTGTGTAACAGGCATACTTCACTCTGGTATATTTCGGATCCATGCAGACACATCCTCTTGTCTTTCCTTAACAATAGATGTATTGTAACCCATAATCTCCATTCCCGCAAGTATGCAGTCAAAACCTCCGGCGGTAGTATCTATCTGTGGTCAAAACGGGCAGACCCATGGGAATGACAGTTTTCCACCAGCACATGGTTGCCGCCATTTAAAAGCAGGTATCAATGGCTTTCTGGGCACAGGATGCCTGTAGTGCGTCACACACACGGGCACCGCAGTCTGTAATGTTATAGAGTTCCATGGAACATGCCCCTGTGTTTATCACCGATATTTTTGTGACATCGCAGCATAAGTACGGTTCCATTATGGCACAGGTGAATCCCTTTTCAACCGTTATTTTCGGCAGATTGCACTTCCCTGTTTCTTCACAAAACCCCCTCGCTTTTCCGGTTTTTTGTATGTTTTTATCTTGACAGTGGGAATTTCCTTTACTATAATCAATGTAATCTTTCAAAAAGGAAGCAGCAGTATGATCCGTTCCAGTAATGGCGCGTTGGCCTTGCGCCTCTTACTTGGTACCGGCGAACTGCCTGTACTCCTAAGAGAAACGATGATTCGTTTTTTCGAAAGTATCGGAAGCCCGCTGTTTCTGCATTCTCATTGCGATGACAGAAATTGCGGTTTTTTTGTTCCCGTTTAGAATATGAATGGAGGAATATCGACATGCACGAGTGTCTTCTGGACGAGGCCCGGAGAGAGATCGACCGTATTGACACGGAAATGGCCCGTCTTTTCGAAGCCCGAATGGCTGCTGCAGAGAAAGTCGCAGCCTACAAAAAGAATACCGGTATGCCGATTTTTGACAGCACCCGGGAAGCCGCCATCATTGCCCGGGGCGCAGAACGAATCCAGGACGAAGCCCTACGCGGCTACTATGTTGATTTTCTCCATGCTGTGATGGATATCTCCAAATCCTATCAATCCCGTTTGATCTCCGAAATCACGCAGGAGTGTGACTGTATGACATTCCAGATAAAAACCGCCGCCGGCCCCTATCCCATTTATTTGGAGCGGGGTGCTTTGCAGAAAGCGGGGCAGCTGCTTTCTTTGCAAAGAAAGTGCATGATCATTACTGACCAGAATATCCCCGCGCAATATATCAGCGCGCTAACACAGCAATGCGCGGAACCTGTTGTCTTTCCATTGATACCCGGAGAAAGTGCCAAAAGCTTGGAAAGCTTCTCGGAAATACTTGCCGTTATGCTGGAAAACCATTTTTCCCGCACAGACTGCGTCATTGCTTTAGGCGGCGGTGTTGTAGGGGATCTGGCAGGCTTTGCTGCCTCTGCCTATCTCCGGGGCATAGATTTCTATAACATCCCCACCACTGTGCTTTCTCAGGTGGATTCTTCCATCGGCGGAAAGGTTGCTGTGAACTTCCAAGGTTTTAAAAACATGGTCGGTGCTTTTTATCCTCCAAAAGCCGTTTTAATCGATCCGGAAACCCTTTCCTCCCTGCCACGCCGCCAGATTGCAAACGGTCTTGCCGAGGCGGTAAAGATGGCACTGACCTTTGACGAAGCCTTTTTCTCCCTGTTTGAGAAAGCCGATCCCATGGAAAATCTGGACAAAATCATTGCGGCGAGTCTCTTGGCCAAGCAACGGATCGTAGAAGCCGATGAGCGGGAACAGGGTCTTCGGAGAGTGCTGAATTTCGGACACACACTGGCCCATGCCATAGAAAGCGAAAGTCTGGAAAGTGCAGATCCTCTTTACCACGGAGAGTGCGTAGCATTGGGTATGATCCCCATGTGCTCCGATACCGTAAAGCAGCGGCTGATCCCGGTGCTGAAGCGCATCGGACTGCCCACCCAGTATACGGGTTCCCCGGATCGTTGGGTGGAAGCCATCTCCCATGATAAAAAAGTCGGCGGTAACACCATCACCGTCGTTCGGGTAGACGCAGTCGGATCGTATCGAATGGAAACGATCCCCCTCTCCTGTTTTGCGGAAGAAATACGAGGTGGAATCAAATGAAAAATACTTTTGGAAATCACCTGTCCCTTACCCTGTTCGGGGAAAGCCACGGAGAAGAGATCGGATGTGTGCTGGACGGTTTGACGCCCGGCATGCGGGTAGACGAGGATAGCATTGCCTATGCGTTGTCTCTTCGCAGACCTGAGGGTGCCTACTCCACCGGACGCCGTGAGGAAGATCCCTTCCGGATCGTCAGCGGCTGTATGAATGGCCGTGCAACCGGCACCCCTCTGTGCATTTTGATTCCCAACACCGCGCAGCGGTCATCAGATTATGCCTGTGCCCGTACCCTGCGTCCCGGACATGCAGATTACACTGCACAAATGAAGTACCACGGTTTTCAGGATGCTCGGGGCGGCGGCCATTTTTCCGGCCGGATCACCGCACCGCTGGTAGCTGCCGGTGCCATTTTACGGGATGCCCTTTCGCAAAAAGGCATCCGGATCGGTACCCATATCCAACAAATTGCCGGAATCACTGACCGTCCTTTTTGCAGTACAGAAGCGGACATTGCCGCGCTGGAACAGCGGGCATTTCCGGTCTTGAATGCAGCTGCGGGCGAGCAAATGAAAGAAGCCATTCTCTCTGCAAAAGCTGCCGGTGACAGTGTCGGCGGCATTCTGGAAACCTGCGTCACCGGTATGCCTGCCGGTGTCGGCGAGCCTTGGTTCGATACATTGGAAGGACTTCTTTCCCACGGGCTGTTTTCCATCCCCGCCGTAAAAGGCGTATCCTTCGGCGACGGTTTCGCCATGGCTTCCATGCGGGGCAGTGAGGCAAACGATGCTTTTTATTACGACGATACCGGTATCGCCCGTACCCGCACCAATCACAATGGTGGCATCAACGGCGGGATCACCAACGGCATGCCTTTGATGATTTCCACCGCCATCAAACCCACCCCCACCATTGGTATGGAACAAGAGACCATCGATATTTCTACTATGCAGAACACCTTGCTTTCTGCCAAAGGCCGCCACGATCCCTGCATCGTCCACCGGGCCAGAATTGTCGTGGACAGTGTCATTTCCCTTGTGCTGTGCGATGCACTGCTCGGTCGGTTTGGAACGGATTATTTTGCACCGGAGGAATGACCCATGCAATACGGTTGTATCGGAGAAAAGCTGGGACACAGCTTTTCCGCTGTCATCCACGCCGAAATTGGGTTGTATGACTATACCCTTTGCCCTGTATCCCGGGAAGTGTTTCACGATTTTATGACAAAGCGGGGCTTTCTGGGCATCAATGTAACCATCCCCTATAAAAAGGATGTCATTCCCTACCTGAAAGAACTGTCTTTGTCGGCACAGCTTTGCGGTGCAGTCAATACCATTGTCAATCGAAACGGTGAACTTTACGGAGATAACACTGACTTTCTGGGAATGCAGGCACTGCTGCAGCACGCCGGAATCTCGGTAAAGGATAAACATGTTCTGATTCTCGGCTCTGGCGGAACCTCCGGCACCGCGCTGGCGCTGATGCAGCATCTGGGTGCCAAATCCGTTCGGCGGGTCAGCCGCAGCGAAGCAGCCGGGCTTCTTACCTATGAACAGGCCCATCAATGCAAAGAAACCCAGATTCTCATCAATACGACCCCCTGCGGCATGTATCCCAATGCGGATGGGTGCATGATGGATCTCTCCGCATTCCCACAGCTGGAAGGAATTGCAGATGCGGTGTATAATCCCTTGAAAAGCCGTTTGGTTCTGGAGGGAGAAAAACGGGGAATCCCCGCGGTGGGTGGACTCTATATGCTGGTATCTCAGGCTCTATTTGCGGCTCAGATTTTTACAGGAAACAGCGCTGTGCTCTCCCGCACCGATGAGATCTATGAAGCGCTTCTGCGCAGCAAGCAAAATATCGTCCTGACCGGTATGCCGGGAAGCGGAAAAAGTACACTGGGTAAGGCACTGGCGGCAAAGTTAGGAAAAGCCTTTCTGGATACCGATGTTGAAATCGTAAAAACTGCCGGGAGACCCATCCCTGAAATTTTTGAAGACGAGGGAGAAACTGCCTTCCGGAACTTGGAAACAGAGGTGGTTCGCCGGGTTTCCGCGGAACAAGGCGCTGTTATCGCTACCGGCGGCGGTGTGCCCCTCCGGGAAGAAAACATGCGGCTGTTGAAAGGAAACGGTGTTGTATTCTTTCTGGATGCCCCTCTTGAAACCTTAATTGCCACCCCGGACCGCCCCCTTTCTTCCACACCGGAAGCTTTGCGGCAGCGGTATGAAGAGCGCTATCCGGTTTATCTTTCCTCTGCCGACAGGCGTATTCCCGTCAGCCGGGATTTACACGCCAACCTTGTCCTTTTAGAAAGGGAGTTGCTATGAAAATTTGGATCATCAACGGACCGAATCTGAACTTTCTGGGGATTCGGGAACCGGAGCATTACGGAAATCAAACCTATGAAGATCTTTGCGCCCTCTGCCGCAGTCATGGTGCCAAACGGGGCATTGAGGTGGAATGCTTCCAGTCTAACCACGAGGGAGAACTGGTGGACATCATTCAAGCCGCCTACGGGAAAACCGATGGCATCGTGATCAATCCCGCCTCCTATACCCATACCAGTATCGCAATTCTGGATGCTGTGAAATCTGTCATGCTGCCGACGGTGGAGGTGCATATCTCTAAGGTATCCCAGCGGGAAGCCTTTCGCCAGATCAGCTACATCCGGGCTGCCTGCATTGCCACCATCACAGGCCACGGTTTTGCAGGATACACAGAGGCAATGGATCTTCTCCTTGCCCATTGGGAGAAGAAAATATGAGATGCCGTTTCTCCCCCTCTCTGGCACAGGGAACCGTGCAGGCACCACACTCCAAGAGCATGGCTCACCGGGCGCTGTTCTGCGCCGCTTTGGCAGAGGGGGAAAGCCGCATCGGCCCGGTGGCATCGTCGGAGGACATGCTGGCGACCATGGATGCGCTTTCCGCACTGGGCGCTTCCTTTACCCGGGACGGAGATTTCGTGCTGGTACAAGGTACCGATTGCCTGCATCCTGTCAGACAGACGATTTCCTGCCGGGAAAGCGGTAGCACCCTGCGTTTCTGCGTTCCCCTGTGTCTGCTTTCCGGAAAACCCGTGACTCTGACGGGAGCAGGCAGGCTGATGCAGCGGCCTATGGGTGTATACGAATCCTTGTGTGGGGAAAAAGGATTTCTTTATTCCCATACTCCAGAGAGTATTACCCTCTGCGGCACCCTCCGGCCCGGCGACTACCACATTCCCGGTCATGTTTCCAGTCAGTTTATCACGGGACTGCTGCTGGCACTGCCGCTGCTTTCCGGTGACAGCATTCTCCATGTAACCGGCGCATTGGAAAGCGCTGCCTATGTGGATATGACCTTGCAGGTAATGGCCGATTTCGGTGTAGCTGTGTCAAGATGTGGAAATGATTTTTATATTCCCGGCGGTCACCGGTATGTCAACCGGAATTACACCGTAGAAGGCGATTATTCCAATGCTGCATTTTTGGAAGGATTCTCTCTTTTGGGTGGAACCGTCCAAGTGGACGGTCTGCAGGAAGATTCCCTGCAGGGAGACCGGGTCTATCGGCATATCTATTCCTCTTTGCAGGAAGGTTGTCCCACAATTGACATCAAAGATTGTCCCGATCTGGGGCCGGTGGTCATTGCCTTAGCTGCGGCCCAAAACGGTGCCACACTCACGGGAACCAGCCGTCTGAAGTTGAAAGAGAGTGACCGGGGTCTTGCCATGGCACAAGAACTGGCAAAATGCGGCGTACACTTAACCTTGGAAGGAAACCGCATTTTGGTACCGGGTGGAAAGCTTCGAACCCCGGAGTCTGTCATCTCCAGTCACAACGATCACCGGATCGTTATGGCTATGAGCCTGCTGCTGAGCCGGCTGGGCGGTGTTCTGGACGGTGCGGAAGCGGTCAGAAAAAGTTATCCGGATTTTTTCACTGTTATAAAGCAGCTTGGAATTGAAGTAATCACAGAAATACAAGCATAGCGAAATCCCGGGCGCTGCTGCAGCGCCCGGGATTCTATTTTGATCACAATGTTGCGGCCATGACCGCCTTAATGGTATGCATCCGGTTTTCGGCCTCGTCAAAGACAATAGACTGCGGCCCTTCAAACACGGAATCCGTTACCTCCATGCAGGAAATCCCGAATTTGTCATAAATCTGCTTTCCGATGGTGGTATTCAGGTCATGGAAGGCAGGCAGGCAATGCATGAACCGGCATTGGGAACCGGCATTTTCCATAATTGCTTCTGTGACCCGGTACGGCGTCAGCATGCGGATCCGCTCCTCCCAGACACTGTCCGGCTCGCCCATGGATACCCAAACATCGGTATA
>JAZNFH010000020.1:0-7909 GCA_045589055.1 Faecousia sp.
TAAGGGTCGCAATCGGCATCATTACGAGTACTGGCAGGATGTGAATCTGCAATCCGGCGTCTATGAGCCGGTGCCTATGCCCAGAAAGTATCTGGTGGAGATGGTGATGGACCGCCGTGCCGCCAGCATGATCTATAAAGGAAAGAACTATACCAGCGCCTCTGCTTATGAGTACTTTATCCGCAGCGATGAGCGCAACTGGATGCACCCTCAAACCAAGCAGGAGCTGGACTTTTTGCTCACCATGCTCAGGGATGAGGGTGAGGAAATCACTTTCCGGTATTTGAAAGACTATGTTTTGGCAGGAAAACCCTTCCCTTGGGAGGAATAAATGACTTTTTGCGGGGTAAAATACTCTTGTGAGAAATTTTGAAAATTTTTCAAAAAACTTCTTGACTTTTTAAGAAAAGTGCGTATAATAATGAATGTTCCTGCGATAGAGGATTTGTGTAACGGTAGCACACCGGACTCTGACTCCGTTTGCGGGGGTTCGAATCCCTCATCCTCTGCCAATAAAAAGAACGACCACAGTGTGGTCGGGCTTTTTATTTGCAGAGGATGAGGAAGGGTTCGGAAGGGCGGCACCAGTGCGCACACTGGTGCAAAAACATGCTGGGGAGAGCATGTTTTTAGCCCGTGGGAGAATCCATGGATCACTGGGCGCATCCGGTACGGTTGTGAACAGTGATCCATTTTGTTTAGGCGAGGGATCGGAGCCGATCTCAAATGCAAATCGAGTCCCCCATCCTATTCTTGACCCTCAATCTCCGGCAGCAGTTCCATATTCAGTACATGTTCCAACAGTTTCTTGGTAAGATACTCTTTAGATGCGAATAAATCAACATTTGTTTCACCCGGCACATAGTTCCCACATTTAGGATAGCACGAACCCTGCACACAAATAAGTGGCTGTAAAATAAGAGTCCGCAATCATAACCACCGGCCGTGCCGGTGCTATTCTCATAGAGCAAAACCCCCCGGGATTAAATCCCGGGGGGTACTGTTATGCTCTTTTCGGAATAGACGGCTTTACATCGTCAGGAATGGGGCAGATATATCCGTCACCGGTCTTCTCTGCGTGCTCCGCCTTCGCCTGCTCCAGCAACGCAGGATTGTCCATCAGGCGCATCAGCGTGCCTGCCACTGCCTTGCCGGCATAGAGCATGGAACGCTTGGCATAGCTGCTGCGGCACTGAGAGATGGCCTGCCAGCTATGACCGGGGGTGCCGACAACCCAGGTACCAATGTGCATCTGCACAGTGGGACAATTCCAACTGACATCAGCAGTATCTGTAGAACCACCGTGGGGCACCGGAGGTGCCGGATCCAGAACCTTCATAGCATAAGGCGGCATTGCCTGCTGCGCCTTGGTCAGGGTCATGGACTCCTGCAAGGCTCTGCCATATGCAATGTCCTCTTCTGTGGGTTCCGGCAGGGGAATATCATGCATCGCTTCGTTTGCCGTGGCCTGCAGCGTTGGAATGGTAATCAGGTTGGAATAGCCTTTATAGGTGTGGATGGTCACCTTTGTATCCGTCATCATGGCAGCGCCCTGTGCGATCCGGTCTACCCGGGCACGGAGCTCCCGAACGGACTCTGCGTCCACCGCACGGATCAGATAATCTACCTCTGCATGAGCCTGCACCATATTGGGAGCAGATCCGCCGGAATCCGTAATGGCGTAGTGGATTCTGCTGCTTAAGTCCATATGTTCCCGCAGGAAATTCACGCCGATATTCATCAATTCCACAGCATCCAATGCACTGCGGCCCTTATGGGGTGCAGCACCGGCATGGGCAGCAATACCGTCAAAGGCGTAAACCACACCGACATTTGCCAGAGCCGGGCGGGTACGAACCATGTACATAGACTCGGGATGCCAGCTGACAATGGCTTCCACATCCTTAAAAACGCCATCCCGAACCATATAGACTTTACCGGCACCGCCTTCCTCCGCAGGGCAGCCAAAGAGGGTAACGCTTCCCTTGCCGGTATCGTCGATGTATGCCTTCATGGCCAGTACCGCAGCCAGGGAACCGCCGGCAAAAAGGTTATGTCCGCAGCCATGACCTTGGCGCAGGCCCTCAATATTCTTCTGCTCGGCAATACAGCCCACCTGGCTGATACCGTTCACACAGTCATATTCTGCCAGAACGCCCAGATGAGGTGCACCCTGACCATAAGTAGCTGTAAAGGATGTAGGCATGCCTGCCACATTGGTTGTTACAGTAAAACCATTTTCCTCCAGTGCAGCTTTCAGCACCCGGACAGCTTCATATTCTTTAAAGCTGGTTTCCGGATGCTCCCATATGTGGTCAGAGACCGCACAGATCTGTTGTGCTTTTTGGTCAATGATTTCCAAGTATTGCTCGTACATTTCCGTTTTCTCCTCTCTTAGTGGGTGATGATTTTGGTCTTATGCAAATTATTATAGACACAACCTTAAAAAAAGTCAATTCACAGTCTTTCCGAAAGCCGTAGCCTTTCTGCACAAAAAAAACACAAAGCTTGCAAAAGAATTCTGCCAGAAAATGCCATAACCGGTTGTAAAATTCGACCGTTTATGCTATGATTTTTTATATTGGGTCTGGTGCTTACAAAACAGGGGTGCGCCAAACGGAAAAGTGGTGTTATTATGGGGGTTATTGAAACATTATTGGTCACAACTGCCATTGCAGGCGTGGTCGGCACAGGTCTTGGTGGCTTGATCGGCGCCATGCTGCAAAAAGACTCTAACCGCATGGTCAGCCTTCTTCTGAGCTTTGCCGGCGGTGTCATGCTGAGTGTTGTCTGTCTGGACCTCATTACGGAAGCTATCGCAACCGGCGTTGGGGTCATGATTGTCATTGCTTCTATTGCCATCGGTGTGGCAGTCATCTATCTACTGAACCATATCATTGACCGGAATACAAATCCCGAAGTTCCTCATATCGATGCCAACCATCCCAAAACCGCCGATGATCTGGATGAACTGATCCACAGTGACCATTTCGATGTGCACCGTGGGGACAAGAACGGCACCTTTTCCCTGTTCATTGCAGGCATTGTCATGGCCAGTGCCATTGCGTTGCACAATGTTCCGGAGGGTATGACCATCGGTGCCTCCTATGCCAGCAACGACGGTGTCTTGGGCAGCTCCGCGCTGGTTTTGGCCATTTTGATTGGCCTTCATAACATTCCGGAAGGCATGGCTGTTTCCGTACCGTTGATCAGCGGCGGTATGCACAAGTCCAAGGCCGTTCTGGTAACCGCCCTTTCCGGTGTTCCCACCATGCTGGGCGCACTCCTCGGTTTCTGGCTGGGTGATATCGGCGCTATGGGTCTGGCCCTCAGCCTCGGCTTTGCCAGCGGTGCTATGCTGTATGTGGTATTCGGTGAGATCCTGCCCCAAGCGTATTTGATGAGCCACAACAAGCTTCCCGCATTCTCTGCCATTGCCGGTATGCTGGTTGGCCTGTTCATCATTTATTTCTAATACAATACGCCCAAAGGCTGGACGAAAACTGTCCAGCCTTGTTTATTTTTCTATGAGACTACGAATCAGCGCTTCGTCCGCACCATTATACAGCTTCCCATCCCAACGGATGTTGGGTCCTTTGCCGCACTGGCGCATGCAAGGAACATACCGCAAAGTAAATTCTGTCGGCTTGCTTCCGTAGGTTTTTTCCACAAACTCTGCCAGCCTTGCCCGCTTGCTGCAGTTGGGGCCGCCGCACAACTCCAACATGTGGGTATCCGCGATCCGCAGACTGGGAATCCGTCTGATCACCGCTAACAGATAGCTTTCCTTCACGCCCAGTAATTCAGACATCTGCGGCAGCAATCCCTTTGGGATTCCTCCGGCATTTTCGCCTTGCACTTCCCGCAGAAAAGACACCAATGCGCTCTGGTCTCCCGGCGCACCTTGCCGCTTATAGTAAGTAACCGCCTCTTCCAGATTCCACATAGCCCCGCCTCCTTTTCTTACAGTATATCACAGATTTTGAAAATAACAACTGCGCCGGGAAAACCGGCGCAGTTGCTATTAAATCAAGATTCCATTACAGTGGTCGATCTCGTGCTGAATGATCTGTGCCGTCCATCCTGTGAAGGTCTTAAGCCGGGTCTGAAATGCTTCCGTTTGATACTCCACCTTGATCTTCTGATACCGGATGGTCTTTCTGGGGCCACCCAGCAGAGAAAGGCAACCCTCTTCCGTTTCGTAAGGGCCTTCCTGCTTAAGGATTCTGGGATTCAGCATAGCCATATAGTTGCCGCCATTGTCAAAAGCAATGATCCGCTTGTGGACGCCGATCATATTGGCAGCCATGCCCACACAGGTCTCCCTGTGGGCAGCCAGCGTTTCCAGAAGATCCTGCAATGTCTGCAGATCGTCTTTCGTGGCCGGCTCCGACTTTCGCGCCAGCAAAATGGGGTCATGTACCAACTGCCTGACCATTACAGCACCTGCTGGATTTCCGCCAGCTTCTCACCGCAGGCTTCCAGCAATGGCTGACCGGCCACAACACAAACTGCGTTGTCCTTGGCGATCTGTTCCAATGCTTCCGTCAGGGCCAGCAGATCTTCCTTGGTGGTTTCCACCAGTTCCTTACTTGTGCGGCAAACATCTTCATAGGTAGTGCCGTTAAAGAAGCGGCCTTCCGCCACCGCAATGCGGCTCTGGGTATTCAGCAACGGATCGGCGGCGGCAAAAGCGCCCAGAATCATAGAGGTCAGGTCCTCCGTTTCCGCGCAGAAGTTGCGGATGAACTCCGCGGACTTATCAAATACATCCAAAGAGCGACCGGGCTGAGGGTCACGGTAAGTATAGAAGAACACATCACCGTTGGGTCTGCCGTTGAAGCCGCAGCCATAGGCGCCGCCCTGGACACGGATCTCGTTCCACAGATAGCTGTAGCGCAGGATGTTGGCCAGCACATAGGTGCTGCCATGGAAGCTTCCGCCATGGTTTTTGATATTGGATGCCTTTGCAGCGAAGCCAACGGGTGCGGGAATAGGCAGACCCACCTGGGTAACATCCATCGGCGCGAAGTTTGCAGCCGCCGGGGCAGTGCCAACAGGGAATGCGCCAATTACGGCTTCTGCCAAAGCTTCCGCATTGTTGGATACACCTACGGTCATCCGCTGTGCGGTAAAGATCTTATCAGCCAAAGCCTTCAGCTGTGCGACCAATGCCTGCAAGCCCGTTTCGCCAGCTGCGCACTGCTCCTTGACCCACCGGATAAAGGTGCTTCCGCCCAAAGCCTCACGGGCAGCGCCTGCACCTGTGACCATTGCGCCGGCACGGCTGAAAGCAAACTGGTGACCTGCGCCCACGAAGGCCATCTGCTGATCCATCATGGTCTGATTCAGCAGGTTGCCCAGCAATGTGGTATCATCGAAGCAGGTCTGTGCCAGAATCTGGCACAGCAGATCGGCTGCGTTTTCCTTTTGACCGTCCAGGCAGACCATCTTGGCGCTGAACTGCACAGACAGCTTTTTGCCGTCATAAACATTGCTGTCAAAGTGCAGCTTACCAATCTTCTGCTTGGTCAGCATCTGGATTTCAGCGCTGGTATACTTTGCGGTAGGCAACTTACCCAGCAATTCAGCCATAAATGCAGCAGCGGGCAGTTCTTCGGCGGTCAGGTCAGATGCGTCAAAGTACAGATTCAGATATACCAGACCGTTGGTCACTTCATGGACCAGTACGGGTGTTCCATTCTTTTCCGTCACGGTAACAGGCAGTCTCTTGGGGGCAGGATCGATATCCGAAAGCGCCAGCATAGGCATGGTTGCCAAAGCTTCTGCGCTATCGGGAGTCTGCTGCCATTTTGCTAGGATCTCACCCTCTTCGGTGATCCGGGCCTTGTCCGCTTCGGTCCAAGCCGCACTTTCAGCAGCTACCCGGGCAGCTTCCTTCTCCTGCTTTTCCTTGCCCAAAGTCTGGGAAGGTACCAGGATGGCCATGGCCTTGTGGACATTCTCCAAAAACAGCTCCCGAACCAACTTCTGGTAGTAATCGGTATCCAGCTTGGCTTCCAGCACATTCAGCACATCCTCGCACAGCAGGTACTGGGCAGGATCACCGCCATAAAGCCAGCTATCCAGAGTCGTCAGTGCCTCGCTGAGGCTGCGGGATGCCCAGCCGCCGTCCCGGTCACGAAGCCGGAAAGCAAAGCGGTTGAAGCAGGCCTCCAGATTGTCCTTATCCAAGCCCTTTTCCGCCAGATCTGTCAGAACGGTTTCCACCGTCTGCTTGATCGTCTCTACCTTGTCTTCATCGGTATTCCAAACTTCCCAGGACAGCCAGTTTTGCTGCATACCGTCATGGAGATTGACCTTCACATCCTGACCCAAGCCTGCGTTGAGGATGGCCTGCTTCAGAGGGGCGTCGTTGTCGCCAGCCAGATAGTCCTTCAGCACAGCAGCGGCGTACAACTTTTCCTGCTCGTCGAACTTGCCCAGCATCATGCCGCAGGAAACGATGGTTCTGGCATCTGCGGATTCCTCTGCGCCGATTTCATAGAGCACCCGTTCCTCCTTGTAAGGAACACTCTGCTGCATAGCAATGGGGAAATCTGCGCTCTGGCGGTCGTAGTCTTTCAAATAGGCATCAATATGTGCCAGTGCAGCAACGATATCCACACTGCCGCAGAGCATAATGCGGCTGTTGGAGGGATGGTAATACTTCTGATGGTTGGCAATAAACTGCTCGTAAGTAAGATCCGGGATGTATTCCGGATGGCCGCCGGATTCCACACTGTAACAGGTATCCGGGAACATCAGCCGGTTCATGGCATATTCCAGCACCGTATCGGCAGTGGCATAGGCACCCTTCATTTCGTTAAACACAACGCCTTGATACACCGGCTCCTGACCGTCGCGCAGCTCGTAGCGCCAGCCTTCCTGGCGGAAGATCTCCGGCTTACTGTAAATGGCAGGATGCAGCACTGCATCCATATACACATCCACCAGATTCAGAAAGTCCTTGTCATTGCGGCTGCTGATGGGATAGACCGTCTTATCCGGATAAGTCATGGCATTGAGGAAAGTATTGACCGAGGACTTCAGCAGCTCCACAAAGGGCTCTTTCACGGGATACTTATCCGAACCACACAAAACGCTGTGCTCCAGAATGTGGAACACACCTGTGGAATCTTCGGGAATCGTCTTAAAGGCAATACCAAAGGTCTTGTTTTCATCTGCACGGTCCAGCCAGATCAGCTGAGCGCCGGTCTTTTCGTGTTCCATCTCCCAGAGCTTGCAGTCCAGCTCCGACAGTGTGCGGATATTGGTAATCCGGAAATTCTGGATAATCGTTCCGATTTGCATAAGTTTTCCTCCTTAATAAATGGGGCCACTCCTCTGTGGTGCTGTACGCTTATACAGGGGCCTTTGCCTGTTTTTTATCCTTCAGGTACCACGGCAGGTACGCAAGGCCATACATAGCGGTAATCACCGCCGCCATGATCAGTGTCCGCAGCACAAAGTTGGGGGGCAGGATATCCAGCACGGAGGGAGCCGCCTCCGGTCTTGCCAGAAACAGATAGTTTGCACCGGGAATCATAGAATTTACCCAGTAGGCGATCACCGCAAAAATCACCAGTGCCACATAGGACTTCACTGCCGACTTGACCGTGGGTCGCATATTGTGCACAAAGATCATATAGAAGATGGCGATATATCCCATGGTGTGCTCTGCCCAGAACTGATAGTAACGGAAGCGGGTGGGGCCGGTATAAGTAAGGGGTGTGGGTGTCAGCAGCGCAAATACAGAGCCGGACAACAGCCAGAAATAGGAAATATCAAACAGGGTCTGGTTCTTGCCAATGACCATGTAGCTGCAGAAAATCGCCGCCCAGCCGCAAACCGCAAAGGGCAGATTATCCACAGGGCTGGTCTCCAAGGCCGTAACGCCTACCAAACG
>JAZNFH010000021.1:0-25117 GCA_045589055.1 Faecousia sp.
CCTTCAACGCGTCCTTGCGGCTGAAGTTTGCGCGGCCCTTCTCGTCGAAGCCCATGAACTTTACCCAAGTCATATCGCCCAGGTTTAGAACATCCTCAACCTTCTCAACGCGGCGGTTCTCCAGCTTGGAGATGTGGTCCATGCCGTCGTGGCCGGGAGCGATCTCAACGAAAGCGCCGATGGGCAGGATGCGAACCACCTTGCCGTAGTACAGCTTGCCAACCTCGGGAACGAAGCAGATGTCGTCCACCATCTTCTTGGCAGCGTAAGCAGCAGCGGAGTCAACAGCGGAGATGAACACGGAGCCATCGTCGTCGATGTCCACCTTAGCGCCGGTGTCAGCGCAGATCTTCTGGATGGTCTTACCGCCGGAGCCGATGACCTCGCGGATCTTGTCCACGGGGATCTTCAGGCTGAGCATCTTGGGCGCAAACTCAGAAACCTCAGGACGAGGCTCGGAGATGCAGGGCAGCATCACTTCTTCCAGAATGACCATACGGGCCTTACGGCAGCGCTCCAGAGCGTCAGCAATGATCTCCATGGTCAGGCCCTTGTTCTTCAGGTCCATCTGGATAGCGGTGATACCCTCCGTAGTACCGGCAACCTTGAACTCCATCTCGCCGTGGAAGTCCTCAACGCCCTGAATATCGGTGAAGGTTCTCCACTCACCGGTCTCCTGATCGGAGATCAGACCGCAGGAAATACCTGCGACAGGACGGCGGATGGGAACACCGGCATCCATCAGAGCCAGGGTAGAACCGCAGATGGAGCCCTGGGAGGTGGAACCGTTGGAAGACAGAACCTCGGAAACCACACGGATGCAGTAGGGGAACTCCTCAACAGAGGGGATCACAGGCAACAAAGCCTTCTCAGCCAGAGCGCCGTGACCAATCTCACGGCGGGAAGTGGAGCGGGCAGCTCTTGCTTCGCCGGTAGAGAAAGAGGGGAAGTTGTAGTGGTGGATATAGCGCTTTTCCGCTTCGGAATAGATGGTATCCAGTTTCTGGGCAGCGGACAGGGTGTTCAGGGTGCAGATGGACAGCACCTGTGTCTGGCCACGGGAGAACAGGCCGGAGCCGTGTACTCTGGGCAGAACGCCAACCTCGGCGTCCAGAGGACGAATATCGTCCATACCACGGCCGTCCACGCGCTTGCCCTGCAGCAGCCACTTTTTGACGACCTTCTTCTGCATCTTGTACAGGCAGACCTCGATGTGCATCTCGAACTCTTCCTCGCCGTACTTCTCCACGAACTGGTTCTTGAAGTCGATACGGGCAGCGGTCAGACGCTCCTCGCGAATGTTCTTGTCATCGGTGTCCAGAGCATGCTCGATCTGGGGCAGGCCGTAGGCGATCAGGTCATCCAGCAGCTCGTGGTTAACAGCAGCCTTTTCAAAGGTGAACTTGGGCTTGCCGATCTCAGCAACAATCTGGTTGATGAACTTCACGATCTCCATGTTGGTCTCATGGGCGATACGGATGGACTCGTAAACGATAGCTTCAGGAGCTTCGTTGGCTTCGGTCTCGATCATAACAACCTTCTCAAAGGTGGAGCTGATGCAGACAAAGCAGTCGCAGGCATCCCGCTCTTCGGAAGAGGGGTTGATGATATAGCGGTCGCCGATATGGGCAACATTGGTGGTAGCCACAGGTCCGTTCCAAGGCACATCGGAAGTTGCAATGGCGATGGAAGCGCCCAGAGATGCTACGATCTCAACAGGATTGTCGTAATCGTTGGCAAGAACGGTGCAGGTAACAACGGTGTCGTTACGCAGTTCTTCGTCAAACAGAGGACGCATGGGACGGTCGATAATACGGCTGTTCAGAATACCGCGATCGGAAGGCTTGCCCTCGCGACGGTTGAAGGAGCCGGGGATGCGGCCCACGGAGTACATTCTCTCTTCAAACTCGATGGTCAGAGGGAAGTAGTCGATGCCGGCCTTGGGGATGGGATTGCAGGTGCAGGTGGTCAGAACCACGGTATCACCGTAACGGCAGATGCATTCTGCGTTGGCCAGTTCAGCAACCTTACCTACCTCTACGGTAAAGGGGCGGCCGCCGATCTCGGTTTCGTATACCCGATGATTGGGGTACTGCTTACGAGTAATCATTTGTAAACCTCCTAAAATTTTTGTGGTTCGGGAGGTTTAGCATTTGACAAAACCTTCGATGGTTCAAAAGCTTTATCAATTGCTAAATATCTCCCGATACATTGTGTCAAAAGATTTTTTGCGAAAAAAGGGGGCGATATCCCATCGCCCCCTTTAGTTCTTACTTACGGATACCCAGCTTGGCGATGATTGCACGATAGCGGTTGATGTCCTTCTTTGCCAGATAGTCCAGCAGGCTGCGGCGCTTACCAACCATCATCAGCAGACCACGACGGGAGTGGTTGTCATGCTTGTGCACGCGCAGGTGATCGGTCAGCTCGTTGATGCGGGCAGTCAGGATAGCGATCTGAACCTCAGGGGAACCGGTATCGCCTTCGTGAGTTGCGTTCTCCAGGATAACCTGGGTCTTCTTGTCCTTCAGAATCATTGTGTTTTCCACCTTTTCTTAAATTTACCTCGCGCCAAGTAGAGGGTCGGTGTCTTCCCAAAACTGAGCTGCGGGCATAGTAACATCGTCTGGCTAAAGCCAGCCCGGTTATGATACCATGAGTTTACCCAAAAGTAAAGAGAAATTTTCACTTTTTTTCAAAAAAATCCAGAGTTTGTGCTGCATTTCTCCGGATTTCCTCCCTTAGTTCTTCCAGAGATGCAAATTTTTTCTCCGGCCGGAGGAATCGGTAAAACTCCAAGGTCAGCATTTTCCCGTACAAGTCGCCTTCAAAATTCAGAAGCCATGGTTCCACCGTCACACGATGTCCGCCTACGGTTGGACGGTTTCCCACATTGGTCACTGCCAAAAAGGTCTTTTCTTCCACCACTGCCTTACAGGCATACACGCCATGGCGCAGCTGCACCACATCTTCGGGTATGATCAGATTGGCAGTGGGAATACCAATGGTGCGTCCGATTTTCCGGCCCGTCACCACTTCCCCGGTAAGCACATGGGGATGCCCCAAAAACCGTACCGCCTGCTCCATTTCTCCCGCTTCCAGTAAGCCTCGGATGTGGGTGGAAGAAACCCGCAGACCCTCCAGAATCTGATCCCCAACGATCCGGCATACCAAATTCCGTTCATTGCAGAAGATTTCCAGCTTTTGGGCGTTTCCCTCTCCACGGTTTCCAAACCGGAAGTCCCTGCCGCAGACAAAACCCACGGTATCACAACTTACCAATTCTTCCAAAAACGCTTCCCAGGGCATGCCCATAACCTCTCTGTTCACCGGGTAGGAGAAAATCGGGCCAATGCCAAAGGTACGCAGCAGCCGCTGCCGGTCATGGTTTGTATTAATAAGCTTGGGCGGGTTTTCAGAAAACAGGGATTGGGGATGCTGCTGAAAGGTAATGGCGCAAGGCTGCGCCCCCATCTGCTGTGCCAGTTCGCAGCAGGTTTTCATCAGCGCCTGATGGCCCAAATGTACGCCGTCGAAAAAACCCAGCGCAAATATTTTATTCATTGTCAGAGTCCTTTCGATGGTAGTTTCAAACTTCAAAGAAACTTTTTATGGTTGACATAACGCCATTTTCCACCTTTGCCAGCATGAGAAATTCTCCGTTCTGGCCATAAGCACGATAGGTGCCATCTGTTATCGCTACTGTAAAGGAATTACCGTTACGGCAGCGCTTTTCCTGATTGGGTGTCAGTTCCACCGCAGGGATGGATGCAAACATGCTGTCCACCGGCCGCAGATATTTTCCGGGATCTTCCGCTTCAATGAGGGTAGCCAGAGGCACCGCTTCCTGGGCGGTATATTCTCCTGCCTGAACCCGCCGCAGCGCAGCCATACAACCGCCGCAGCCCAGAGCTTCACCGATATCCTTGCAAAGAGTGCGGATATAAGTACCCTTAGAGCAATGAACCCGCAGATGAACTCCGTCTGCTTCCATTCCCAGCAGAGTCAGTTCATGGATCGTAACCGGCCGGGGCTGCCGCTCCACTTCCTTGCCCTTTCTGGCAAGATCGTACAATTTTTGTCCGTTCACCTTCAGCGCCGAATACATGGGCGGTACCTGCAAAATCTCTCCGCGAAATTGGGAAAGCACTTCCTCCAGCACATCCCCGGTGACAAATGCATCCTGCTCCGTCAGCACCGTTCCTGTGATATCTTCCGTATCCGTGGTGATCCCCAGCCGCAGCACCGTTTCATAGGTCTTTTCCGCATGCTCGAAAAATTCTACGCCCCGGGTGGCACGGCCCACAAACACCGGCAGGACACCGGTAGCCATAGGATCCAACGTACCGCCGTGGCCCACCCGCCGGGTATGCAGTACGCCTTTTAGCTTACTGACCACATCATTGCTTGTCCAGCCTTCCGGCTTATCCACAATCACGATTCCGTTCATAGCGACTCCAACAGCGCTTCCATTTCCATGGATACCTTTGCCGCTGCTTCCTCCAATTCCGCCCTGATAACGGCTCCGGCTGCACCCTTGTGACCACCGCCGCCAAATTTTGCACAGACGGCGGCAGCATCATAACCGGGCAATGCCCGGACGGAGATTTTCACAAAACCGCTGCCTACCTGACGCAAGGTAGCCGCAATCCGGACGCCTTCAATGCTTTTGGGGAAACCGGATACATTTTCCAGATCATCCTCCGTTAGTCCCAGCTCCCGTTCCACCTGTGCAGGCAGCGCGCAAACAGCCACCTGTCCGCCGCAGCGGAAACGGATATTTTCTGTCATCCAGCTTTGCAGCCGCAGCTTGGCAAAGCTGTTTGTTTCAAAAATCTGCTGGTTGATACTGTGGAGATCCCCACCGGCTTTGGCACACTCTGCTGCCACCAAAAAGCTGTGGGCAGTGGTGTTGGCATACCGGAAGCCGCCCGTATCTGTGGAAACAGCCGTGTACAAAGCTTCCGCAATGGTCTTATCCAACTGCACGCCCAATTCCGACAGCACATCATAGATAATCTCACCACAAGCACCAGCGGAAGCATCTACCAATTCCAGAGGTGCAAAGGGGGTATCACTGCAGTGGTGGTCAATTCTCAGCCGCACGCGCTTACTGAGATGGTTATAGACCTCCGGCAGCAGAGATGGCGTGGCTGTGTCCACACAGATCAGTGCATCCCCTGTTTCGGGATAATCCTGATTCAGTCCAACATGCAGGTGCATATATTTTTCTGTAATTTCCATGTTCCGAAGTACATGGGCGTTCTTTCCCAGCTGGCGCAGACCCAAACACAGAGCCGCAGCAGAGCCAATGGTATCACCGTCAGGGCGCTTATGGGTCAAAATCAGATAGTTATCATGTTCGCGGAGCCACTGGGCCGCTTCACGCCTCGTCAGACTGCTCATCTGCGGAAACCTCCAGAGAGTTGATCAGTTTCAACATTTTTGCGCCGTAGGTGATGCTGTCATCCAAGGCCCACACCAGTTCGGGGGTGTAGCGCAGCTTCAAAGCCGCACCCAGCTCCCGGCGCAAATAGCCACCGGCAGACTTCAGACCCTTCAGTGCTTCCGCAGCCTTGTCCTCGTCCAAAAAGCTGGCATAGACCTTGGCATAGCGCAGGTCGGGCGTGGTTTCCACATGGGTAATGGAGATCATGGTACTCCGGACCCGGGGGTCCTTCAAATTACGCAGAAGAGAAGCTAGTTCCTTCTGGATCTCTTCGTTGATTCTTCCGATTCGATTGGATGCCATACTATAGTCTCCTATACTTTCAATTTATTTCCTAAATAAGTTTTTCAAAATCACCGTGCAGTAAGGGATTGTGTTACTTTCTTGTCTCCGAACAAGAAAGTAACCAAAGAAGTCGGTTTCCGGGGGCTGAGTTGATTGCTCCCGCAATCAAAGCCGCCCCCGTACCCCGCCCGCTCTTACGACGGTGCAGCATCGGTTATCGATTACAACTAGTCTTTCACTAGTGGGATAGAAACACAATCCCAAGAACATGGAAACAGCAGTGCTGTGCGT
Organism: Faecousia sp.; assembly: GCA_045589055.1. Classification (GTDB taxonomy): domain Bacteria; phylum Bacillota; class Clostridia; order Oscillospirales; family Oscillospiraceae; genus Faecousia. The sequence goes on from JAZNFH010000021.1 coordinate 6,026, forward strand.
TATACGCCGAACACAAGCGATGCGGCATATGGTCTCCGGTTTTGGTGTGCGAATTCCCGATGCACTATCTTACTGGCGGCGGGGGGATTCTTAAGGGGGATGCATTTGCTCGAAGCAATAGTAAAGGTATGATTGCCACCGGCAATCATTTCATTTAAAGATTCGCTGCGCTCTGCAACACCCTTGAGCCGGCTTCTTTCCTCCCTTTCTTGCCGGAACAAGAAAGGGAGCGCGCCGGGAGGCATGCCGCACCGTTTCACGCAGAATCTTCCGTTTATGCTGATTCATTTTGCATTACAAGAGCCAGCTGCCGCAGCTGCGGCGGCTGGCTCTTGATGATTACTGCTTCACTTCTTCCATGATGAAGCACTCGAAGACGTCGCCTTCCTTGATGTCATTAAACTTGGCAATGCTCATGCCGCACTCGTAGCCGGCAGAAACTTCCTTGACAGCATCCTTAAACCGCTGCAGGGAGCCAACCTCACCTTCATGGATGACGATGTTGTCACGAAGAATACGAACCTGTGCATCCCGGGTGACCTTACCGTCCTTAACCATACAACCGGCAATGGTGCCGATGGCAGATACCTTATAGGTCATACGCACTTCCGCATGGCCAATGACTGCTTCCTGGAACTTGGGTGCCAGCATACCCTTCATAGCTGCCTCGATCTCATCGATGGCATCATAGATGACCCGGTAGAACCGCATATCCACATTGGTTCTCTGGGCGCTGGCCTGTGCGCCGGAATCGGGACGGACATTAAAGCCGACCACGATGGCACCGGAGGTAGAAGCCAACAGGATATCGCTTTCATTGATGGCACCGACACCGGCATGGATGACCTTGACCCGGACTTCCTCGTTGGAAATTTTCTCCAGAGAGGCCTTCACTGCTTCTGCACTACCCTGCACGTCTGCCTTGACAATCAAAGGCAGCTCCTTCATCTCGCCTTCCTGCATTCTGGCAAAGAGATTATCCAAGGTGACCTTCTGCATAGCATTGGCAGCGGCATCCTTGGCAGCCTGCTTCCGCTGCTCTACCAGTTCACGGGCCATACGCTCATCGGTAACGGCGTTGAACTCATCACCGGGAGCGGGAACCTCTGCAAGACCGGTAATCTCAACAGGTACGGAAGGACCCGCGGCCTTAACCGTGCGGCCCTTATCGTTGGTCATAACGCGGACACGGCCCACGGCGGTACCGGCAATGACGATATCACCCTGCTTCAGCGTACCGTTCTGTACCAACAGGGTTGCCACAGGACCTCTGGTCTTGTCCAGACGGGCCTCGATAACAGTACCCTTTGCGCGGCGGTTGGGGTTAGCCTTCAGTTCCTGCACTTCGGCAGTCAGCAGGACCATTTCCAAAAGATCGTCCAGACCCATACCGGTCTTTGCGGAGATGGGAACGATGATGGTATCGCCGCCCCACTCTTCGGGGATCAAATCGTACTTGGTTAGCTGCTCCTTGATCTTGTCAGGATTGGCAGTGGGCTTATCCATTTTATTGATGGCCACGATCAGCGGCACTTCGGCAGCCTTAGCGTGGTTGATGGACTCAACGGTCTGGGGCATAATGCCGTCATCGGCAGCTACCACCAGAATGGCAATATCCGTAGACTTTGCACCGCGGGCACGCATGGAAGTAAAGGCTGCGTGGCCGGGGGTATCCAGGAAGGTAATCATCTGGCCGTCTACATCGACAGTATACGCACCAATGTGCTGGGTGATACCACCGGCTTCCCCGGCAGTGACAGAGGTCTTACGGATGGCATCAAGGGTAGAGGTTTTACCGTGGTCAACATGACCCATAACGACAACAACGGGAGCACGGGTTTCCAGTTCTTCGCTGGTATCCACATGATCGTCGATGATCTGCTCTTCAATAGTAACGGTGATTTCCTTTTCTACCTTGCAGCCCAACTCGGTGGCAACAAATTCAGCGGTGTCGAAATCAATGGTCTGGTTCATACCAGCCATAACGCCGTTCTTCATCAGGCACTTAATGACTTCCGCTGCAGTTTTCTTCATTCGGCTGGCCAGCTCGCCCACCGTAATCTCATCGGGGATCTTAACCGTAACGGGTGCCTTCCGGGCAACCTCCATCTGCAGGCGGCGCAGCTTCTCCTGCTCTTCGTTGCGGGACTTGTTGCCCTTAAACTTATTATTCTGCTGCTGTTTCTGCTGCTTGCCTTTACCGCCGCCAATACGCTGCTTGCCGCCCTGATAATTCTGAACCTTTTCGGAAACCAGATTATCCACATCCGCAAAGCGGTTGGTATTGACCTGCACAGCAGAAGTATCTACCACACGGCGTTCCCGCTTCCGCTCCGGCTCAGCAGGCTTGGCAGGCTTTTCAGCCTTTGGCTGGGTATTCTGCGGTCTTTCCTGTCCCTTGGGCGCAGGCTTTGCCTCCGCCTTCGGCTGTTGGGGCTTTACCTCCTGCTTTGGCTGCTCAGCCTTGGGCTGCTGCTTCGGCTCTTCCTTAGGCTGGGCAGGCTTCACGGCATATACCTGCTCCAGAGAAGTAATCTGATGGGTAGCTGTCATGCGGTCAAAAATCACATTCAGCTCTTCTTCTGTCAGCACCTGGGTGTTTGACTTGGGTTTTTCAAAATATTGGGAGATGATCTCCGCGATTTCTTTAGGTGTTACACCAAAATCGGCTGCCACCTCTCGTAAGCGATACTTCACTAAACTCATAAACGCACCTCCACGATCAATGCTTCTTCTTCGGCCTACCCACACGCTTGTTTTTTTCGTGGGCTGCTGCCTCCTGCCGGCGCTGCCGGACACGCTGGGTACGGCTTTCCAAAGCCTCTAGTTCCTGACTGTATTTCTCCTGCTGGGGCAAAGCCTTCAAGAAAGCCAGCGCCATGGCAGGATCGGTAAATGCGGCAATCGCAAGGCTTGTTCTTCCGGTGGCTATTCCCATATCATCTTTAGAAAAAGGAATCTTCACTGCTACCTGACTGGTACCCGCCACAAAGCTTTTTGCCCGCCGCCAGGTATGATCCCCGGCATCCATTGCCACTGCTACGAGGCAGGCTTTTCCTGCTCTGGCTGCACCGCCGACCGGTTCTTCTCCCAGTTCGATCAGACCGGCTTTCCGGGCCAGAGACAGATAATTCAGCGCTCTATCCATGGGCTCCCTCCATTTCTCCCTGCAGACGGCCATAGACCTCCTCGGGAATCGGAACTTCCAGACTGCGCTCTAACGCCTTGCTTTTTTGTGCTTTCTGCAAGCACGCCACATCATTGCACAGATAAGCGCCCCGCCCGTTCAGCTTGCCGCTGAAATCCAGACACACCGAACCGTCGGTACACCGGACCACCCGGATCAGTTCCCGCTTTGCTCTGCGCTCACGGCAGCCCATACACTGCCGCATCGGGATTTTCTTTTGCATAAAGCTGCCTCCTTTGGTAAATTACACTTCTTCTGCCTGACTTGCAGGCTTGATATCCACCTTATAGCCGGTAAGCCGGGCAGCCAAACGGGCATTCTGGCCTTCCTTGCCGATGGCAAGGCTCAACTGGTCATCGGGAACGATGACACGGCAGGCCTTCTGTCCGGGAATTAAGGTCACGGAGATGGCATCTGCAGGACTCAGCGCAGCCTTCACATACTCGCAGGGATCCTCGGACCAGACAACGATATCGATTTTCTCACCATGCAGTTCTTCCACGACAGCCCCGACACGGCCGCCACGGGGACCGACACAGGCACCTACGGGATCCACACCCTCGGTGACGGCACGAACTGCCATCTTGCTCCGGGAACCGGCCTCACGGGCAATATTGCGAACTTCCACATCACCGCTCTCGATTTCGGGAGTTTCCAGTTCGAAGAGACGGCGCACCAGATTGGGATGGGTACGGGAAACATGCACCAGAGGACCGCGGTTGGCCTTATGGACCTCCAGAACATACACACGGATCAGGTCACCGGGTTCGTAAGATTCACCGGGAATCTGTTCGCCAACACGGAGCACTGCGTTGGAAGCATCGTTGCCCTGACCCACCCGGACAAAAATATCGCCGGTAGGATCGATCCGCAGCACAGTTCCGGTAAGCAGTTCCTGTGCTTTGGAAGAATAATTTTCATAAGCCATGCCACGCTCTGCTTCACGAATGCCCTGAATAACGACCTGCTTGGCAGTCTGGGCAGCGATACGGCCAAACTTCTGGATGTCCACGGGAATGGTCACCGTTTCTCCAACCTGAACATCGGCTTTGATATTTCTGGCAGCATCAATATGGATTTCGACCGCGTCGTCTTCTACTTCCTCTACAGCAGTCTTCAGCAGATGCATAGCAAGGCCCGTTTCGCTCAGGTCTACCACAACATTTTCTGCAGGCAGATCCCGATGGTCTTCCCGGTCCTTACGGTATGCATTAGTCAGTGCCTGCTTCAGACGCTCCACCATGTAATCTACAGGGATGCCCTTCAGCTGCTCCAGCTCACGCAGGCTGGCAAAGATCTCCGCACCGATATCAACCTTCGGAGCTTCGGGGGTCTTTTTAGATCTGGTACCTCTAGCCATTTGATTTTCCTCCTCTGCCTTTGGAATACGCCACAGGCGATCCAAGGCTATTCTTTATGGTATGTTTTTTATTATCGGTTAAAATTCTACACGAAGCCGCACCAGAGCGACCTCGGATTTTTCAAAGGTGATGGTTTCTTTTCCGGCTTCCAGTATCACGCGGCCTTCCTCATAGCCACGCAGAATGCCGGGTAATTCTTTCAGACCATTTCTAGGCCGGTACAGCTTGACCAGAATCGGACTGTTCATAAATCTCTCGAAGTCGCTTGCCCGCTTCAGAGGCCTCTCTAACCCGGCAGAACAGACTTCAAAGTGATAGCTTTCCGCAATGGGATCCTTTTCATCCAGAATAGGATCCATAGCGCGGTGGATCTTTTCGCAGTCTTCAATATCAATACCGCCGTCTTTGTCAATATACAGCCGCAGATACCGCTCAGAGCCTTCCCGGACATATTCCACATCCCACAGCTCACAGCCAAAGCCTTCAACCACAGGCTTGGCGAACGCTGCCACCTGATCCGTAATTTTCAAAATAACACCCTTCTTTCAAGACAAAAGAGAGGGGCGAGCCCCTCTCTTTCGTATACTCTACGCTAGATTACCTGCATTATAGCACCTACGCCGGCATTTTGCAAGAGGGATCACAAAGAAAAATCCGACTTTTTTAAGGTTTTTTCACGCATTTCCTTATTCTTCCCGGTCAACAGGCCTGCCTTGGTTATATTTTCTGTCCCAATCATCGTCAAACAGACGGGTCTGCCAACCCTTGGGACACGCTGTGTACATATCTGCTGCCAGCTCTCGAATCATGCTGTCACAGTCCAGACAATCCAGATAGAATTCCGGCAGTGCCGCCTCGCCCTGGGCTGCGCCCAGCAGAGCACCGGTAATAGCTGCTACGGCAGCGCTTTTTCCGGAATGGTTTACCGCGGTGATCATCGCAAGGTCAAAATCGCCGTTACTGCTCAAAACTGCATACACGGCTCCTGCCAGGACCTGCGCAGCCGTACCGCATTCCAACCGCTCCATGGCCTGCACCGGCGGGATTTTGGGGTCCTTCGCCAGCATCACCGCATTCTGAATCAACATCTGCAGCTTACCCGCAGCACCGCCAAACTGGGCAATGACCGCGTCCGCAGCATGCAGGAATTGCTCCTCCATAGGACACGCGGGGTCATGCACAATACCGGCAACCGCATAAGCCAGCAGCGCACCGCTTAAATATGCCATAGGATCCCCGTGGGTCAGTGCCACAATTTGGGCGCCCAGCTGTCCGATATCGGAAAAACCCATGCGGTCCGGGTGGAAAAACAATCCCACAGGAATCACCGCCGTCAAGGTTCCGGGGCCTGCGCTTTGGTTGGCAGGTTTTTCCGGGGTACCCAGCACATCCCGGGTCAAAGCATCCAAGGTTCTGGGATCCATGCAGCGGCGCCTGCGCAGCTGCGGAATATGACTCATCCAGCAGATCCGCTTCCCCGGCAGACCGGGCAGATGCTGCACCTTTGCCCATTCCCTCAATGCCCCGGTGATATAGCGCATCATTGGTACCATTGCTGTCTGGCCTCTGGCGGTACACGCAAGCATACCATTGGCGGCAAACAGCGCAGTCTGGCTATAGGAAGTGATCTCTGCCAGGCCATTCGCGGAATCATATCCCAGCAGACCCGCAGGTCCGTACATCTCACAGATCTGGCTGTATGTTTTTCCGTCTACAGGCGCACCCATAGCATCGCCGACCGCCAGTCCCAATAAACAACCTTTGTATATAGCAGAATCGATTTCCATACCGTGCCCTCCTTTCGCCCATGCTTTTTTCTTGTTTCTATTATACCGAATTCACGGAAAAATGCAAGTAAATCCCGTATAAACCGTAAACATGCTTGCGAATTCCAGTATTTTTGTTTATAATAGCGGGGAATGATTGGGGGTGTCTGGATGCTGGCCTTGGAATACCGGAAGTTCGATGGCAAAAGCGGTCACGCAGCAGGCAGAATTCTGCTGCAGGAGATGGTTGAAAGCTATACCCATGCTCCCATGCCGGAAATTGCCGTTACCCAAAGGGGAAAGCCTTATTTCCCGGACAGTCGTCTGCATTTTTCCATCTCCCACACCAAGTACCATGTGTTTTGCGCCTTATCGGACAAGCCCATTGGTATGGATGCCGAGGAATTGGATCGGAACATTTCCTTGCAGCTGGCAGATAAGATCCTATCACCGGAAGAGCGCACCCAATATGAATATGCCCCCGACCGACGGCTGGCACTGCTGACTTTTTGGGTTCTGAAGGAAGCAGACGCAAAATGCACAGGAGCCGGTCTTCAGGGTTACCCAAACCACACCGTTTTTTCTCTGGATGACCCCAGAGTGACCCAGCTCGGCGGCTGTCTGGTCGCCGTTATAGAGGAGGAAGAACATGCTTTTTGATACCCATGCCCACTTAAATGATCCCGCCTTTGATCCCGACCGGGAAGTATTGATGGAGAGCTTTCATGATGCCGGGGTCGGTCTTGTAATGAACGCCGGCTGCTCTTTGGAGTCTTCCCGGGATATCGTTGCCATGGCAGAAAAATATCCTTGGCTCTATGCTTCCGTCGGTTCTCATCCCGATTCTGCCGCCGAAGTCTGTGAGGAAGTGCTGGAAGAATATAAGAAGTTATGTAAACCATCCTCCAAGGTAAAAGCCATTGGCGAAATTGGTCTGGACTACTATTACGAGGACATTCCCCGGGATATCCAGCAAAAAGCTTTCCGGATGCAGATGGCACTGGCCCGGGAACTGGATCTGCCGGTAATCGTGCATGAGCGGGATGCCCATAATGACGGTATGGCAATCATCAAAGAATTTCCCACTGTCAAGGGCGTCTTTCACTGCTATTCCGGCTCTGCGGAGATGGCAAGGCAACTGGTCAATCTCGGCTGGTACATTGGTTTTACCGGGGTGCTGACCTTCAAAAACGCCCGCAAGGCTGTAGAAACCGCTGCATCCATCCCACTGGACCGGATCGTTTTGGAAACGGACTGCCCCTTTATGGCACCGGAGCCCTTCCGGGGCAAGCGCAATCATCCCGGTTACCTGTACCGCATGGCAGAAAAGCTGGCAGAGATCAGGGGCATTTCCGTGGAAGAGGTTCATACTGCCACCTACGAAAACGGCAAACGGCTTTATCGCATTCCATAACGCATCACAGCAAAAATCCCGTCCGCACGGACGGGATTTCTTCCTTCCGGTCCAGCCTGTTTGCGGATTGCTTGGGTGAGAATGCCCACAGGAAAACTGCTAATCCTTGGATAACCGGCAATTTGGGAGCACCGGTGAACCTGTGGTCCAAAAGCGTCCATCTGCCGCCTCTGTGAAAAAATTGATTTTTTACCCGTTTTATGATATACTTCTTTAGTGAGCAGCCGCTCACAGAAAGGTCGATTCTTCTATGTGCAAAGTAACTGAACTGTACGATCTCAGTCACACCCTTGCCGCCGGTTATCTTGCTTCCTTTTCATATCCCTGGGAAGCGCTGAAGGGCATCAAGGATTTGATTTTGGAATTGGGTGCCGCCCTGGATCCCGAGGATTTTCAGGAGCAAAGTCCTCAGGTTTGGGTGCATAAAACAGCCAAAGTTGCATCCACTGCATTTATCGGTGCCCCCTGTATCATCGGAGCAAATACAGAAATCCGCCACTGCGCATTCATCCGGGGCAGTGCCCTTGTGGGAGAAAACTGCGTTGTCGGCAACTCCACGGAGCTGAAAAATGTGATCCTCTTTGACAATGTGCAAGTACCCCATTACAACTATGTAGGCGACAGCATTCTGGGCTATAAGGCCCATATGGGTGCCGGTTCCATTACCTCTAATGTCAAATCCGACAAGAGCCTGGTTGTCGTTAAATGCCAACCACCTATTGAAACAGGCATTAAAAAGGTCGGTGCCATGTTGGGTGACTTTGTGGAAGTTGGCTGTAACAGTGTGCTGAATCCCGGCACGGTTATTGGCCGGCATTCCAATGTCTACCCCACCAGCTGCGTCCGGGGCGTAGTCCCGGCAAACAGCATCTATAAGAAAAACGATATGATTGTAGCAAAAAAGGAGCAATAAATGGGAAAATATTTTGGAACTGACGGTTTTCGTGGAGAAGCCAATGTGAATTTAACTGCTGACCACGCTTTCAAGGTAGGCCGTTTTCTGGGTTGGTACTACAACATTAAGCGCCCCACCGGCAGCGAATCCGCCCGGATTCTTATCGGCAAGGATACCCGCCGATCTTCTTATATGTTTGAGTACGCGCTGGCCGCAGGTATTACCGCCTCCGGCGCAGATGCATACCTGCTGCATGTTACTACAACACCCTCTGTGGCCTATGTGACCCGGATGGATGAGTTTGACTGCGGTGTCATGATCTCCGCCTCCCACAACCCCTTCTACGACAACGGCATCAAGCTCTTGAACGGACAGGGCGAAAAAATGGACGAAGAGACCATCTCCTATGTGGAAGCCTATCTGGATGGAGAATTGGAACTGTTCGGTGCCAAATACACCGAGATTCCCTACGCCAAAAAAGAAAAAATCGGTCGTACCGTGGACTATGTGGCAGGCCGTAACCGCTATATCGGTTATCTCATCAGCCTGGGCCGCTTCTCCTTTAAAAACATGAAAGTGGCTCTGGACTGTGCCAACGGTGCAGCTTGGAATATCGCCAAATCTGTATTTGACGCATTGGGTGCCAAGACTTATGTAATAAACGCCCAACCCGACGGAACTAACATCAATGAGAATGCAGGTTCCACCCATATTGAAAATCTGCAGAAATTTGTTGTAGAGAACGATCTGGATGTGGGTTTTGCCTACGACGGCGATGCTGACCGCTGCCTCTGTGTCGACGAAAAAGGTGAGGTGGTCAATGGTGATCATATTCTGTATATTCTGGGCTGCTATATGAAAGACAAGGGTGATCTGGATAATAACACCGTGGTTACTACCGTTATGTCCAACTTCGGTCTTTATAAAGCACTGGATGAAAAGGGCATCGGTTATGCCAAAACTAAAGTCGGTGATAAGTATGTTTATGAGTATATGTCCCAGAACGGCTGCCGTGTCGGCGGCGAACAGAGCGGTCATATTATTATCAGCAAGTATGCTACCACCGGTGACGGCATTCTGACCAGTCTGAAGGTAATGGAAGTCATGCTGGCCAAGAAGAAATCTCTGAGCCAGCTCTGCGACGGGCTGACCATTTATCCGCAGGTATTGAAAAATGTGCGGGTCAAATCCAAGCCGGATGCCCAGAACGATCCCGAAGTACAAAAGGCCGTTGCTGCTGTGGCAGAACGCCTGGGTGATACCGGACGAATCTTAGTCCGGGAATCCGGCACAGAGCCGGTGATCCGTGTCATGGTAGAGGCCCCCAGCAAAGATATTTGTCAAGCCAGTGTAGACGAGGTCGTGGATGTGATCTGCGCCCAGGGACACGCAAGAGTATAATCCAAACCCCCTCCGATGAGGGGGTTTTCCGCGGCCGATAGAGAGAAAAGATCAGACTGTCAAAAAACCTACCTGTCCGAAAATTTCGGAGGGAAAGATAGTGTGAAAGAAAACCGTCAGGGTTGTCTTTCGCGTTCAATCAAACCGTTTTTCAAACTTTGTGAAAGTTTGAAAAACGCATTCAGCTTGTCAAAAAGACTTTTTTGACAAGCTAAAAGATAGTGGTAATTTGCCGTTTTTTGTGTTAGAATCTGCTTATACGAACTTACCCCACAGATAAGGAGACCTATATGGACAGAACACAACTGGAGCAGGCACTGTCAGAGCTGCCGCTGTATGTGTATTTTTACATTGATCCCAAATCGCTGGAATTTTCGGACCGCATCCGCCACATCTGTCAGGCAGAATGTCCCCGGTACGGCCAGAGCTGGGCCTGTCCCCCCGGTGTCGGCAGTGTGCAGCAGTGTAAAAACCGTTGTCTGAGTTACGATAGCTGTCTGGTAGTAGGCACTATCACCGAAAGTGAGGATATTTCCGATATCTGTGCTACCTTGGCAACCCGGTTTGACCATGAGAATATTACCAATGAGGTGCGGGATCTGCTGCGGCAGCAGGGCGTGGATCCCTACATTCTTTCCACCGATTCCTGCGCCATCTGCAAACAGTGTACCTATCCGGAAGGAAAACCATGCCGCCACAAGGATGTCATGCATCCCTGCATTGAAAGTCATGGTATCAACATTATCCCCACCCTGGAGGAAAACGGTCTGGATTTCCAATACGGCAGCAATATGATCACTTGGTACTCTTTACTGTTTTTCAACGAAACATAAGATATAGCAAACCTCCTTGCCAACCGGCAAGGAGGTTCTTTGTTACTGTTCCGTTACTAAGCAAGTAATGGATTCTATATGGGCGCAACGGGGGAATAAATCGGCAGCCATGGCATTTTTCAGCACATAACCCCGTTCCTTCAGAAGTGCCACATCCCTGGCCAAGGTTGCCGGGTCACAGGATACATAAACGATCCGGCGGGGCGCAAATCTGGCCAAAGCTTCAATGGCATCGGCATTGAGGCCCTTCCGGGGAGGGTCTACCACAACCACATCCGCCTTGACACCCTTTGCTTCCAGCGCAAGGGCCGCTTCACCTGCATCGCCGCAGAAAAATTCCGCATTTTCGATGCCGTTGCGCTTGGCATTATTCCTCGCATCTTCCACCGCCTGGGGAACCACCTCTACGCCAATCACCTTGCCTGCCGCCTTTGCCATGCACAAAGTAATGGTTCCCACACCGCAGTACAGATCCAGCACCGTGTCTTCCTTTGTGATCTGTGCTTGGGATATGGCCGCTTCATAGAGCCGTTGGGCCTGATGATGATTCACCTGATAGAAAGACCGGGCGGACAGTCGGAAGTTCAAACCACATAGCGTATCTTCGATATAGCCCGGGCCGTAAAGGGTGATAAATTCGTCCCCTAAGATTGTATTGCCCCTTTTGGTATTGACGGACAGCACCAGAGTGGTAAATCCGGGAACTGCCTGCAGCCGTTTGATCAAATCCTCAGTGTGGGGTAACTTTCTGCCATTGATCACCAGACACACCAACACTTGCCCAGAAATTGCACCACGACGCACATAGATATGCCGCAGCAACCCCTTGTGAGATGCCTCATCGTAAGCAGAAATCCGATAGTGGTTTACATAATCTATAACAATTTTCTTAATCCAGTCCGTTTCCTCCGGCAGGATCAAGCAGCGGTCATTTTCCACCACCTGATGGGTACCGGCTTTGAAGAATCCGGCAAATACACGGCCCTTTTTACTGGAAACCGGATACTGGGCCTTATTGCGGTATGCATAGCATGTGGGAGCAGGCAAGATGGGCATTTCCGCCAAGTTCTCCCCGCCGATGCGGTTTAAAGCCTGCCGCACCCGCTCCGCTTTCATTCGGGTCTCCTCTTCATAGTCCATATGCCAGAAGTCACAGCCGCCGCAAAGCTTCGCAACGGGGCATTCCCGATTCACCCGATGGGGGGATTTTTCCAGAACCTCGGTGATCTTGCCCGCTGCCCAAGTTTTTTGCGCTTTCTCAATCCGAACCAGAATCCGTTCCCCCGCAATGGCATTGGGAATAAATACGGCACATCCATCGATCTTCGCAACACCCTGACCTTCTGCGGTGTAATCTGAAATCACTGCTTCGTAAATTTTGCCTTTTTCCAGCATCAGTTTTCCTCCAAGCGCATTTCCATGCCGATCTTCTGGGGTTTCATACCCAGGGATTCATAAAATCTCTTTGCGCCCTCATTGAAAGCCCATACATTCAGTGTCACACTGTCACAGCCCAGCGCTTTGGCATAGTCAACGATATGGGCATACACAGCCTTTCCGATATGCTTGCCCCGACAGTTTTCATCCACGCACAGATCGTCGATATACAAAGTTGTATGGTCTGCCAGCACCGAGTCATTTTTCGTGGACTTCAAAATGCAGAAACCGTAACCAAGAATCTTGCCATCCTCTTCTGCAATAAAGATCGGGCGGTTCTCATCCTGCAGCAACACCTGCAGGTCTGCTTCATTGTACTTCTGCGCGCCGGCTCGGAACAGATCCGGTCTGCCTAAGTGATGCACCTGACCCACCTGCTTTAACAATTCGATCATACCCGGAATATGCCGCTGTTCCGCTTTGCAAATAACCATACTTTTCGCCTCGCTGATAATTTGTTATATCATAGCACAAAAAGCCCCATGGGTAAAGCAGGTTCTTGTTTTCAACAAAAAGATGTGATAAAGTAGAACACATGCAGATGAAAAGCGGTGAATTTATGAGTTATGTAAACTGCAATTTATGTCCCAGGCAGTGCGGCATAGACAGAACTGCCGGAGAAACCGGCCTTTGCGGCTGTCCGGATATCGCCCTGATAGCCAAAACCATGCTGCATAAGTGGGAAGAGCCTGCCTTGGCAGGTTCCGGCGGCAGCGGTGCCATCTTCTTTGGTGGCTGTACTTTAGGCTGCAAATACTGCCAGAATGCCGCCATCAGCGGCAAACCTGTAGGAAAATCCACAGACAGCGCCACTTTACGGCAGATAATGGAAACGCTCATTGCCCAAGGGGCAGAAAATATAGATTTGGTAACACCTACCCACTACTTGCCAACCATCATCCCGGCTCTGTTTCCCAAACTGCCTGTTCCGGTTGTGTACAACTGCGGCGGCTATGAGCGCCCGGAAACCATCAGGCAGTTGGACGGATTGGTGGATGTATACTTACCGGATATGAAGTATGCAGATAGCCGCCTTGCAGCAGCACTCTCCGGTACGCCGGACTATTTTTCTGTTGCAGCTGCGGCGATCAAAGAGATGGTCCGTCAAACCGGTCCTATACAATGGGTTGGCGAAAAGGTGGTCCGGGGTACGGTCATCCGCCATCTGATCCTGCCCGGCTGTGTGGAGAATTCCTTAAAAGTGCTGGATTGGATCGGAGAAACCTTTGCCCCCGGAGAAGTTTTGGTCAGCCTCATGCGCCAGTACACCCCTATGGGCGGACTTCCCGCACCCTTTGACCGGCCTATTACCCAGGAGGAATATGACAGTGTCCTCAGTTGGCTGTATCTCAACGATTTGGAAGGCTTCACACAGGAGGCATCCGCCGCCGATACAACCTTTATTCCGGACTTTTAAACATAAAAGAGAGGTTAGGCTTTCGCCTAACCTCTCTTTTATCAGTAAGGAAATTACATATCGAAGGGTTCCATGCCCAGAACAGGGTGGCCAACATTGCCCAGGAACTCCAGCAGCTGCTCGGGATCCTCAGTGCAGATGGTCTCGTCTGCGATCATGTCGGTGAAGTTCTCAACACCGTACATCTCCAGAGCGGTAGCATCCAGACGCTCGCGAACCTGTTCCTTCAGATCCTTGGGCATCCAAACGATACGGCCGGGGCCGCCTTCTGCAGCGATAAACTTCTTGGAGAAGACAAACTGCTTGCCGTGACCCATGAAGCCGGGAGTCTGAACGCCGCCGCCGGTCATGGAAGCCATGTCGGAGAAGCTCATGCCCAGGGGCGTGATGCCGGCATGCTCACGGCAGGTGATAACAACACCCATGGAGCAGGGCTCGACGCCGCAGATACACTCGAAGCAGCCGCAGGAGGTCATGGGATCCTCGAACAGGGAGTACAGAGTGATATGCTCCAAAGCACCGTGGGAGTACTTCTCGATAGCCTCGTCAACGTCAACATAACGGCCCAGACGCTCGTCGATGCAGCGCTCCTTGGGAACGATCTGGCAAGGACCGGTGGGATCCAACTCGTTGGTTGCCTTAGCATCCAGCCAGGAAACGGCACCGCACAGACCCAGACGCTCGGGGGTAACGATACAGACATGGCTGGGGGAGAAGGCCTGGCACATGATACAGGTATAGTAAACAGGAACGGACTCGTCGGTCATGCTTCTCAGACGATCGTCGCGCTTTGCGAAGATCTCGTTGGCCTGAGCGCGCAGTTCCTTGTTCTGCTCGTCGCCAACAACGATGGTAACCTGGCACTTGTCAACGATGGCTTCGAACTCGGTCTTCAGCTTGGCGTACAGAACTTCGCCCAGGTGACGGAACTTGAAGCCAGCCTCGTAGTCGGCCTTGGAGATACGGACACGGATCATGTCACGCTGGCCGGTGTGCATAACACCTTCGATGCAGTTCAGCCATGCATGGATCTTACGCTCCATGACGGACTCGAAGTCAGGCTGCATAGCCTTGCCCGCAACTTCGATGGTGTAGGACAGGGAAATCTTAGAACCAACAGGGATCTCGTCGATTTCAGGTCCGATAACGGTAATCTTGTGGTCTTCGACTTCCAGAGCTTCGCGGGTCTGAACCAGCTCGAAGCAGTCCACGCGGGAGCCGTCCACTTCCACCTGCATATCGCCGCGGCGGATGATTTCGCCTTCGAAAGCGGTAGCATAGGAAACAGGAATGTCGATCTTGGTAATCTTCAGCTTGATGTCGCGGGCTTCCAGGGAAGTTGCGTTCCACTTGGAAGTATCCAGCTGCTGGATCAGGGACTTGGGAACACGGAACATGTTCTCAGTTTCGTTGGAGATAACGGGGAAACCGCAGCAGATAGCACCGGCGCCGTAGGAAACGATCTCGTCAGACAGGGGCTTGTAAGCATTGACGAAAGCATTGACGCGGTCCATGGTGTACTTGTACAGAGCCTTGGTGTCGCCGGGCTGGATAGCACCAAAGATCAGTGCGGCACGCAGAGCGACGGAAACAACATGGATGACGGACTGCATCTCGTAGCCCAGAGGCACAACACGCACGCCTTCACCCAGCTTCATGCCGGCGTCAGCGCAGTGCTTGATGGAATCGCCGGTCAGGGTGACCAGAATGCCCTGTGCCTGGTATTCCTTAGCCAGAGCAACAGTCTCAGCAGGGTCCTCAGCGCCGCCGATAATAACAGCAACACCGGGGATGTCGTTGATAACCAGGGGCAGACCCAGGTTACGAACGAATGCGTCGGTCAGGAAGCCCATCTCGGGTTCTGCATAAGGCTCAGCACCGTGGATGTACTTCAGAACTTCCAAAAACTCTGCGCACAGAGCGGAAGCGATGCCGCTGTCAAAAGCGTCCTGCAGGCGCTTGTTGCGGGTCATCATGGGCTTGATGTCGGCATCCATAGCTGCCTTCAGTTCACCCAGATTATTGATCTTCTTGCCGGTAATGCTGTAGTAGCAGGGCAGATTATAGGCGGTTGCGGGGAAAGCTACGGGCTCAGCTTCGCCGTACTGTGCGATGGCTGCGACGATGGCAGCTACGGTACGCTCGTAGTTGTAGTCGTTACCGCCGAAAACTCTATCAAAAAGTGTCAACGTTTTTTCCTCCTCGTGTATTTTTTCACGATTTATTCGCGATCCAAAATTTCTTTGATCTTCCGAATTTCTTCGATTGCCGCGGGGCTGAAATCGTAAGGAGATTTCCCTTGACGGTCCGCGTCGATGATGTCCGTATTGTAGTGGATGAAGCCCAGCAGATCTTCTGCGGGGATTGCGCTGCGGATAAACTCCTCGTCACCCTCATCCCGGATCTTGTTGGCTACCACCCGAACCTGCTTAACACCCAGATCACTTGCCAGCCGCTTCACATTGCGGTAGGTTTGGACGGATCTTGCGCCGGGTTCAATGACCACAATAAACTGATCCATATTCATGGCGGTGCCTCTTCCCAGATGCTCCAAGCCTGCTTCCATGTCCATAATGACCACATCGTTTTTCCGATAGGTCAGACTGCTCAGTACAGACTTCAGCATCACATGCTCGGGGCAGACACAGCCACTGCCGCCCACATCCACAGTGCCCATGACCAACAGCTTCACACCGTTGATATCCTTACTGAAGGTGTCGGGAATATCCGCCACATAAGGATTTAACTTGAAGAACTTGTTGGCAGCGGTAGCGCCGGTGCGCTCTTCCACCAGAGTACGCATTTTAGAGATGGGGACGATCTCATCGACTTCCTCCTGGGTCAGGCCCAATGCCAGACCCAGATTGGCATCCGGATCCACATCAGCCGCCAGAACGGTGCGGCCCTCGTCGGCATAGAGTCTTGCCAGGGTGGAGGACAGGGTGGTCTTACCCACACCGCCCTTTCCGGTAATCGCTAGTTTCATTAGAAAAGACCTCTAAATCCAGTAAATTGCTGTAAAATGAAATCACTGCGAAAGTTCGCCAATTGGCGAGAGATTTTTCGCTGGGCCGTTCGTTTGCAGCCGCCGATGTACTTTGTGTACTTCAAGGCTGCGAACGGGCGGATCCCGCGGAAAAGATCCGCCAATTAGATACCCAGAGCCTCGCGCTTGGCCTCGATGCAGGCGATCATCTTGTCACCCAGGGACTCGATGTCGGTATCCACAACGAACTTAGCCTCGACCCACTCCTTGATGCCGTCTTCACCCTGCAGCAGGCGGGTGACTTCGTCGGAACCCTTGGAGTAAGGATCAACACCCAGGAAGGTCTCAATACCGGTAGCAACAACGTAGTTACCGATGGAGACAGCCTTCTCGGACATCCATTCGGGAGCGCAGCCAACAACGGGAACCTGAGAAATGTTGATGCCCCAATCCTTGGCAATATCGGATGCCAGGATCATCATACGGGAAATATCAACACAGGAGCCCATGTGCAGTACGGGAGGAATGTTAGCCAGCTCGCAAACGCGCTTCAGACCAGCGCCGCAGTATTCACGAGCCTGCACAGGATCCATCAGACCGGCCTTGGCAGCAGCCTGAGCGGAGCAGCCGGTGGTAATAACGATGATATCGTTCTCCAGCATCTTCTTCATCAGGTCGATGTGGGCAGTGTCGGGACGGACCTTCGGGTTGTTACAGCCAACCATAGCCACAGCGCCCCGGAGGACACCGGAGTGTACGCACTCCATTAGAGGCTTGGTGGTGCCGAACTCGTCCAGCTGAGAGTTGGCAACAGTATCCAGAACCTTCTTGATGGCTTCGACGGAGTAACCAACTCTTGCCTTCTGCTTCATGTTGGGGATATGTACCAGCTCGGGCTTGCGATTCTTGAAGTTCTCGATAGCCATCTTCACGATGTTCTTTGCGCTGACATCAGCAGTCTCAGCGGAGAACTGGATGAACTCGGAATCGGGAATCCGGGCCACGGGAGATGTGGTGATGAACTTGGTGTGGAAGCACTTGGACAGGGGGCCCAGTGCAGGGAAGATACACTGCACGTCAACAACGATGGCTTCGCAGGCGCCGGTCAGAACAACATTCTCCTGGTTCAGGTAGTTACCTGCCATGGGGATGCCGTGACGCATGGTGACTTCGTTGGAGGGACAGCAGACACCGGAAACGGTGATGCCCTTGGCACCCATGGACTTTGCGTAAGCGATCATCTCGGGGTCGTTTGCAAAGTGCACAACCATTTCGGTCAGGGAGGGGTCATGGCCATGAACAACGATGTTAACATTGTCCTTTTCCATAACGCCGATGTTGGCTTCGGTATCGATGGGGCGGGGAGTGCCAAACATAACATCGGAGAACTCGGTGCCCATCATGGAGCCGCCCCAACCGTCGGACAGACCGGCGCGCAGGGACTGACGGATCAGAGCCTCAGCCAGGGAAGAACAACCCATATGGGTCATATGCATGGACTGAGAAACTTCACGGTCGATAGCGCGGGGAAGAATCTCGGCATCTTTCCACAGCTTCTGGGTATACTCAGGAGCGCGCTCAGTAAACTTCTGGTAGCCGAAGGGCTTACCATATTCCATCAGACCAACCTCAGCCATCTCATGAGCCAGATCGTAGATGTCCTTACCCTCGGTCTCAACGCCCCATTCCTTAGCAATGCGGATCAGCTTCTCAGGATCCTTGACCTGATAGTTGCCGCCTTCGCGGGTCTGGTGCAGGGTGTGCATGATCTCGCGGCCATGGTCAGAGTGCGTTGCAGCACCGCCAGCGGTGAAGATCAGATAGTTACGTGCAACAATACCGTGCACGTCGCAGCCACAGATGCCTCTGGGGCTCTTGGGAGTAATACGGCAGGGGCCCATGGAGCAGATGCGGCAGCAGGTACCGGCCTCGCCGAATCCACAATGGGGAGTCTGATCTTTGACTCTCTTCTGCCAGGTGTCAGCGCCAACCTTGTTTGCAGTTTCCAGCAACGCATTGGTAGCAGCTTCCATCTCTTCGACAGTCGTTGTGAATGCCCAATCCTTCAAAGTGTTTTCCTCCTAAAAGATATTCTCAACCGATACGCATAAGCGCATCGGCGCGTAGTGTATCGATAATATTCTACTCTTATAACCAAAGAAAGTCAATGTGAATTTCCCCATGTTTCCCATAATTTTTCCATCCCCCGGTGGGGGATATGCCAAATTTCAGCTGTCTTGGAAAAACATGTGCAGTAAATGATCGTTTAGCGGCGAGTCGCCGCCCCCTCTTCGTGCACGGTGCTTTGGTAATCGTTACTTCCCTTGTCCGTTTGCGGTGCCCAAAATTTCTTGTTCGCTATTCGCTCACGAAATTTTGACCGCTGCACACGCTT
>JAZNFH010000022.1:0-4804 GCA_045589055.1 Faecousia sp.
TGCGGTCCGCGCCCTTGCAAAGCGGGCAGGCATAGAAGTGCCGGAGGACGAGCAGTACCAGAGCCGCTATCGCCATCAGGAGCGTCTGTGGGCGCTGATGAAAGAGGCAGGCCGTTTCTTCCATGAGCAGCTTTTCGCCCCGGTGGGTGCAGAATGTCTATCCTATGTACAAAAGCGGGGACTGACAAAATCCACAGTCACCCGGTTCGGCATCGGCTTTGCACCCAATTCCTGGAACTCCCTTGTGGATGCTATGCGCAAGAAAGGCTATACAGATCAGGAGCTGCGGGATGCAGACCTGGTGGGCGAGAAAAACGGCAGGATTTATGACCGTTTCCGCAACCGGCTGATGTTCCCCATTTTCGATGTCCGTGGCAATGTGATCGGTTTTGGCGGGCGTGTGCTGGATGATTCCAAACCCAAGTATCTCAATTCCAACGAAACACTGATCTTCAACAAGCGGAAAAATCTCTTTGGTATGAACTTTGCGAAAAAGACCAAAGAGCCCTATATCATTCTGGTGGAGGGCAACATCGATGTGGTGGCACTGCACCAGTACGGGTTTGACAATGCAGTTGCCTCTCTGGGTACATCCCTAACGGAAGAGCAGGTGACCCTCCTGAGCCGGTATACGGAGCAGGTGGTGCTGACCTACGATACAGATGAAGCCGGTCAGCGGGCAGCCCAGCGGGCGATCCCTATGCTGGAAAAGGCAGGGCTGAAAGTAAAGGTTCTGCAAATGAAGGATGCAAAAGACCCGGACGAATTTCTCCACAAATTCGGCGCAGACCGGTTCCGGATGCTGCTGGAGGGTTCCTCCGACCGGGTGGAATATCAGCTCAATGCCATTCGCCAGAAGTATGATTTGAAGGTAGATGCCCAGAAGGTGAGCTTTGTACAGGAGGCAGCAGAGCTGATCTGCACACTGGACAGCTCTGTGAAACGGGAGGTCTACGGCACGCGGGTGGCGGAAGCGGCAGGCATTAGTCTGGATGCTATGAAGCTGGAGGTAAACAAAGCCTACAAGCGGCGCACCGCTATGGAAAAGAAAAAGCAGGAGCGGATCGATCTTGCACCGGTAAAGGCGTTGCAGCCCAAGGAACGGTCCATTCGCTACAACAATGTAAAATCAGCCATTGCAGAAGAGGGGGTCATTGCCCAGCTGCTTCGGGAGAGTGCGCTGATGGAACAGACAGGAAGCCTCACTGCGGAGGATTTTTCCGTGGAGTTGTTCGGCAGAGTATTTACCCAGCTGAAATCCCGCTATGGACAGGGGCTGGAGCTGAGTGTGGGGGTGCTGGAGGATCTGAGCCAGGAGGAAATGTCCCACATTACCAGTGTGGTACAGCGCCATCAGGGAACGGTGAATCAAGAAGCGTTTACCGATTGCATAAACCGCATTTTGTCACAGGGACAGCGCGCCCGTATCAGCACCGATGATGACCTGCTGGCACTGCAGGAAAAACTGAAAAAGAAAAAAGGGACAAGCCTATGATTTTGGAAAAAGAGCGGGAAGTTCCTGCCCAGGCGGGAGAGGATGTTTCCCAGTTTCTGCAGGATATAAGGCAGTTTCCCTTGCTGAGCCTACAGGAGGAAAAGGAACTGGCAAGGCGCTGCGCAGCCGGTGACGAGGAAGCCATCCGCCGGATGGTCAACTCCAATTTGCGGCTGGTGGTGTCGGTGGCAAAGGGCTATATGGGCAGAGGCGTACCCCTTCTGGATCTGATCCAGGAGGGAAGCGTGGGACTTGTGACTGCTGCCCGGAAATTTGACCCGGATATGGACTGCCGGTTTTCTACCTATGCCACCAAATGGATCCGGCAGGGAGTGAGCCGCTGTGTAATGGAGCACGCAGGACTGATCCGGGTACCCCGCCACACCTTAGACCGGATCAAGATCCTTCTGCGTGCACAGCGCCAGCTGCAGCAGGCAGGAAAGCCGGTGGATATGCAGGCGCTGTCAGCCCTTAGCGGCATCCCGCCGAAAAAAGCAGAGCAGCTTTTGCAGCTTTTACCGGAGGTCTTGTCTTTGGACGCGCCTGCGGGAGAGGAAGACAGTCAGCTGCAGGCACTTTTGGAGGATGTCCGCGTGCCGGAACCTCAGGATGAGATCATCCGGCAGGAAATGAAACGGACCCTTGAGATGCTGCTGCAGCAGCTGACCCCACGGCAGCAGCAGGTACTGCACCTGCGCTACGGACTGGACGGCGGCGAGTGCTGCTCTTTGGAGAAGATCGGGCAAACGCTGGGAATTTCCAAGGAGCGGGCGCGGCAGATCGAGCGGGAGGCAGTGGACAAGCTGCAAAAGCTGGGCACAAGCTTTGGCTTGGAAGATTTTTTGGAATAAATAAAAAGTTTAGATATAAGGAAGGTTTTACTTATGGGAAAAACATATGCCATCGCCATTGACGGCCCTGCCGGTGCAGGCAAAAGCACCATTGCAAAGGCACTTGCCAAGGAGCTGGACTATTGCTATGTGGACACCGGTGCCATTTACCGCACCGTTGCCTATTTTCTGGATCTGCTGGGCATCAGCCCCAAGGATGCAGACGGGGTAGAGCGCTATATTGACGAGCTGACCATCGGCATCGAATACGATGAAGAGGGCAAGCAGCATATGATCATGAACGGCATGGATGTGACAGGCGAGATCCGCACCCAGGATATTTCCCAGAAGGCATCCCTGGTCTCTGCTCATCCGGTGGTTCGGGAAATGCTGCTGGATATGCAAAGAGATGTGGCAAAAAAGAACAATGTAATTATGGACGGCCGGGATATTGGCACAGTGGTGCTGCCCAAGGCAGATGTGAAGATATTCCTTACCGCTTCTGTGGATGTGCGGGCAAAGCGCCGCTATGACGAGCTGATCGCCAAGGGTCAGAAAGCAGAGCTGAATCAGATCAAAAAGGAGATCGAGCAGCGGGATTATCAGGATACCCACCGCCCCATTGCCCCTCTGAAAATGGCAAGAGATTCCATTAAGCTGGACACCTCCGAGCTGGACATTCCTGCGGTTCTTGCCCAGATGAAGAAGATCATCGGGGAGAAGATTCCCCTATGAGTGTTTGTGTAGCAAAAAGTGCCGGCTTCTGCTTCGGGGTAAACCGGGCGGTGGAGCTGGTGGAGCAGGCTGCAGGCACAGGTGCACAGGTGTGCACACTGGGCCCCATAATCCACAACCGTCATGCTGTGGAGCATTTTGAAAAAATGGGTGTCCGGGTCATTGAGTCTGCCGAAGATGCAAATGCCGGCGACACAGTGATCATCCGCTCCCACGGTGTTACAAAAGCCGTTTACGAGGCACTGGAAGCCCGGAATGTGCAGATCGTAGACGCCACCTGCCCCTTTGTCAAGCGGATCCACGGCATCGTTGCCCGGGCAGAGGAAGAGGGAAGACTGCCCATTATTATTGGCACCCGCGCCCATCCGGAGGTAGAGGGCATTGCCGGCTGGTGCTCGGAATGCTGTGTGTTTGAGACTCCCAGAGAATTGGAAGAATGGATAAATCTGGAAAAAAACAGGGTAGATTTGCCAATTTGCATAGTTTGTCAAACCACATCCACAGAAACCTTGTGGAATTCGTGCGTAAAAATTGCAAAAAAACAGTTTACTAACGCAAAAATTTTTGATACAATATGTAAAGCTACTGAATCTCGACAGCGGGAAGCGGCGGAGCTTGCCACACAATGTCAGGCAATGGTGGTTGTGGGCGATACCCATAGCTCCAATACCGGGCGGCTTGTCACCATTTGTCGGGAGCATTGCCAAAAAGTCACACTGGTGGATAATGCCGGAGAGCTTAAGCCGGATTTCTTCCGCGGTGTGCATCGTGTTGGGGTCACTGCCGGTGCATCTACACCGGCGTGGATTATAAAGGAGGTCAATAAGACTATGAGCGAAATTATGAATGTTGAGGCTGCACAGGAAGAAAATTTTGCAGAGCTTCTGGAGCAGTCCATCAAGACTTTAAATACAGGAGATAAGGTTACGGGAATCGTTACCGGCATCGGTGCTACCGAGGTTCAGATCGACCTGGGCACAAAGCACGCCGGCTACATCCCCTACGACGAAGTGAGCGCAGATCCCTCCGTCAAGCCCGAGGACATCCTCAAGGTTGGCGACGAGATCGAAGTGTTCGTTGTTCGCGTGAACGATCAGGAAGGCACCTGCCAGCTGTCCAAGAAGAAGCTGGACGGCATGAAGGTCTGGGACGACATCTCCACCTGGTGCGAGGAGAAGGTTACCGTTGAGGGTACCATCACCGAAGAGAACAAGGGCGGTCTGGTTGCCAATGTTAAGGGCATCCGCGTCTTCATTCCTGCTTCCCAGTCCGGCATCGCCAAGGGCGGCGATATGACCGGTATGGTAGGTCAGACTGTTTCTTTGAAGGTCACTGAGGTCAACCGCGCACGCCGCCGCGTGATCGGTTCTATCCGCGCTGTTTCCGCTGAAGGCCGCAAGGCTGCACAGGAGAAGCTGTGGAGCGAGATCGAAGTGGGCGCTAAGTACCGCGGCACTGTTAAGTCTATGACTTCCTACGGCGCATTCGTGGACATCGGCGGTGTTGACGGCATGGTTCATGTTTCCGAGCTGAGCTGGAACCGGATCAAGACTCCCGCTGAGGTTGTCAGCGTAGGCGACGAGATCGATGTTTATGTGATCTCCTTCGACCCCGAGAAGCGCAAGATCTCTCTGGGCTACAAGACTGCTGAGATGAACCCCTGGAATCAGTTTATGACGAACTACAACATCGGTGATGTTGTGGACGCTAAGATCGTAAAGCTGATGACCTTCGGTGCATTCGC
>JAZNFH010000023.1:0-10097 GCA_045589055.1 Faecousia sp.
AACCCATGTTACCGCCGTGAAAGGGCGGTGTCTTAACCGCTTGACCAACGGGCCTGGTAGCGGCAATCTGATTCGAACAGATGACATACCGGGTATGAACCGGCTACTCTACCAACTGAGTTATGCCGCCATATGGTCAAGTAATTTCGGCGTTGCCGAAATCAGCTTCGTTATTATATCCAAAACAATGTGGTTTGTCAAGTAAATTCTTCGAATTTTTTTGCTTTTTTTGGGAAAGATGAGAATGAGGTGAAAAAATATGGTACTATTAGAAAAAGCTGCCATGTTTCTGTTTGGTGGTGCGGGATATGTGGGCTTGGAACTGCTATGGCGTGGCCGAAGCCACGGCAGCATGTTCCTGGCGGGAGGTATTTGCTTCTTGCTGTTAGGCAAGCTGTGCGAAGTAAAACCCCGACTCCCTGTGGCATTGCGCTGTCTGGTGGGAGCCGGGATTATCACTACGGTGGAACTGGCAGCAGGACTTCTGGCGAACCGGGATTACAGTGTATGGGATTATCGCGGTATGCCCCTGAACTATCATGGGCAGATATGCTTGGTTTACAGCCTGCTTTGGGTGCCGGTAAGCTTTGGCGCAATGCTGCTGTATCGGCTGGTTCAGAATAAGCTACGAATGCATGGCTGATTGCAGCTCTGCTGCAATGGCATTCATGACTTGCCTGTCTGCTTTCAGCACTTTGCGGTCGTAGGTTACAAGGCCGTTGATTTCATCTTCGACGTCGCTGACCTGTGTATAAACACTGGCGCATAGCCCCATTTTGATTGCGGGAATCACATGTTCCCGGTAGACCTTGTCCAACTGTTTGTTCAGATCCTCAAGGGTCTTGCAGGTACCATAGCCATAGGATTTATCCGGATTAAAAATGTGTCCTTCTGCGCTGTAGGTAAAACCGCCAAACTCGCTGAGGACGATAGGCTTTTGGAAAGGTTTCAGCCGGTGCCACATGCCGAAATAGATGTGCAGACTCTCAACATCGCTTTCACTGCCCCGGAACCAACCGGAAGTGCTGTCGATAAAGCGGCTGCTGTCCAATTTTTTTAAGCGGCGGTAGGCGGCAGCGCTGTCAAACTGGCCCCATGCTTCATTAAAAATTGTCCAATAGCAGATGCAGGGATGGTTTTTAAGCTGCCGGACAGTGGCTTCCATACCGAGTGAAAAGGCCTCTCGGGTTGCGGGATCGGAATGCAGCTTCCTGTCATTCAGCTTTTGCGTAAAGAAAGTGGGGAAAACGGTATCCCGCAGGAAGCTGTAACCGCCATTGTTGACCATATCCTGAAAGACTACCATGCCCAACCGGTCGCAATCATAGTAGAATTGCTCCGGTTCGACTTTGATGTGCTTACGGAGCATATTGAATCCCAAAGACTTCATTGCCTGAATATCTTCCGCATAGCATTCGGGTGCGGCGGGCGTAAAGAGTCCATCCGGCCAGTAGCCTTGGTCCAGCAGTCCGTGGAAAAAGTATGGGTTTCCGTTTAAACACAGCCGGGAGATGCCGTTCACCCTCTTGATTTCCAGAGTACGAAGGGCAAAATAGCTTTCTATTTTGTCTTCACCGGCAGTTAAGGTAAAATTGTAGAGGTATGGGTCTTCCGGAGTCCAAGGACGCGGTTCTTCGGGGGCAATGGTGGCGCTTCCGTTCCGCAGTAGATAGTCCTTACCTGCTACAGTAACAAGGCCGTCCAGCGCTGGTGTTACAGTGATGGTCGCAGTGTCCAGTGTAACCTGTATCTCCATTGAGTTTACATAATATTCTGGGACACTTTCCAACCATACAGTCTGCCAAATGCCGGAAACCGGGGTGTACCACATACCACCCCGCTTTAACACCTGCTTGCCATAGGGCAAAATATGATCTCTCAGATCGTCAATAACCCGTACTTCCAGTTGGTTTTCTGCTTCCAGTGCATCTGTGATGTCAAAACAGAAGCTTTCGTAACCGCCGGTATGGCTGCCAACCAATCTGCGGTTTACATAAACTTCTGCTATCTGATCCGCTGCGCCAAAATGCAGCAGCACCCGGCCTCGGTTAAAATCAACGGGCAGTGTAAAGCTGCGGCGGTAAACAAAAGTGCTACCGTCGGGGAAATGCTTCTCCACCCCGGAAAGTTGGCTCTCGGGGCAGAAGGGAACTAAAATGGAGCCTTTGTAGCCGTCGGCTTCCAATTCCCAGATGCCGTTCAGATTCAGATAGCTATCCCGTTTTAACTGGGGCCGGGGATAGGCCTGCCATGGGGTGCCGGTAAGGTGTTCCCCTTGAACTGTGGTTAATTTAGTCAGTGCCATTGGAGCCCTCCTTCCTGATCATCCGGAACAGCGGAATCAAAACAAGCCAAACAGCAAGTCCCGCGGCAAAGGCTGCCAGAAAGATATTCCGGTTGGGAATAAAAGATGTGGTGCCGTCGTCGTTAACAATGGTTTGCGCGTTTTTTAGTACAGCAGCACCGATGGCGGGACCAATGATGCCGGGGATCAGCACTTGACTGATAATCCGCTGGCCTTGGAACATACCGGCTTTGCCTTCAGGGGTGCGGTCACGAACCATGGCACCCAACATGGCACCGGTACCCAGATAGCCGCACATCATAATGAGGGAGCCCAGAAAAACCGGAACAATATGCGTACTGAAATACAAGACAATATATCCAGCCATCAGTAGGGAAACCGTGGGGATGACGGCTTTTTGGAAACCGTAGCGGTCGTAGACTTTACCGTAAAGTCCCGTGAAGGCTGCAGCGACTACAATGGCCGGCGCAAAAATCAGAACATAGTTCTCAATGCCCAGTGCCTCGGTGTAATAGAGAATCAAATAGGGCATGAAGATACTGATGGAAATATTAAAAAGAGCAAGCGCAGCCAGTGTCACATACAGAGTTGTATTGCTTCGGATTACCCCGGGGCGGAACCCGTAAAAGATATTTGCAAAGTAACTGTTGTTTTCTCTGCTCTTCACAGAAGTATCTTCAATCAGGAAGAACCCTAGAATACCCAGTGCCGTTACCACACTGCCAATGACACCAAAGATCAGTGTCCATGTTTCCGGCAGATTCTGATCACAGAACATAAAACTGCCAAATACCACCAAAATTGCCACCAATGGCATCATGGCGTTGATGCCCTCAGCGGCACCGCGGTTGGTTTCATCGGTAGAATCCGTCAGCCAGGCGTTGAAGCAGGCATCGTTGGCTGAAGAACCGAAGAAAGTCATTATGCAATCCAGAATGATTACCAGCGCAACACCCACCGAAGCTGCGGAAGCGGCGGCAGGGAAAAGCGCGTTGATCACATCCATACGGATAGCGGCAAACCCCCAGATGGAGATACCCCACAGGATGTACCCCATGCAGATAAAGAGCTTACGCTTGCCGATTTTGTCAGACAGCGCACCGATGAGTAGCGTTGTAATGGTAGCCGCGGCAGCGGAAGCGGCGACCATAGCAGAGATAGCCTCCGCAGAAGCATGGAACATCTTGTAGATAAAGACATTCAGATACATGTTTTCTACTACCCATGCAACCTGACCAACCAAGCTGAAAATCACCAGCGACAGCCAGAACTTCCGGGATTTCTTGGTTACTTCCATGACGATTCCCCTTTGCATATTGTAATAAATCCATTATAGCACAGGCGGTTTTTTGATGCAATGTGAAAAACGAGATGCCATTGGCATCTCGTTTAGATAGGCTTACATTGTTTTCAGCACATCCAGAATCTCCCGGGCACTTTCCAAAACCAGATGGGGTTTATCCGGAGACTGTGCAAGGATTTCCGGTGTGGTTTCGCCGGACATGACCAGAATACCCACACAACCGGCGTTGAGACCGGATTTTACATCCGTGTAGATCCGGTCACCGACCACGCAGGTTTCCTCGTTGGAAACACCCAACTTGTCTATGGCCAGTTCCGGCATTAGGGGACTGGGCTTGCCAATAACGATGGGGCGTTTACCGGTGGCATTGTAGATCATACCGCAGACACTGCCGCAATCCGGCACACTGCCAAATTCCGTGGGACATACCAAATCCGGATTGGTGGCAATATAGGGAAGTTCAGGACGGGTCAGCAGCAGGTAGCTGACATCATGAAGCTTTTGGAAGGTCAGCTCCGTATCAAAGCCCATGACGATGCAATCCACTTCGTCAATGGCAGTCGTAATGGTAAAGCCTTCGCTGCGCAGTTCTTCCTTTAAAGACTCTGTGCCGCAGACATACAGCCGCTGACCCTCATGGTACTTGTGAAGATAGTAGGCAGTGGCTTGAGAAGAGGTCATAAAATCCTCACGGGTGGCTTTGATGCCAAATTTACCTAGCTTTTTGACATAGTCTGCGACACTTTTGGAGGAATTGTTGGTGATGAACAGATATTTACCGCCGGTACGGCGAATTTCCTGCAATAGCTCGATGGTAAAGTCGTATAACCGACTGCCTAAGTATAGGGTACCGTCCATATCGAACAGGTACAGCTTCATTTTTTCAATGGTGGAGCGTAATTCCATAGGTATCTCCTTGAGAAAAGGCGCAGGCAGTTGCCTGCGCCTTATGAAAAATTAGATGCGTGCAACACCGGTAGCACGGGCGGCTTCCGCGACAGCCTTGGCAACGGCAGGACCAACTCTGGGGTCAAAAGCGGCGGGGATAATGTAGTTTTCGTTCAGCTCATCGTCGGAGATCAGACCTGCCAGAGCGTTAGCAGCAGCAACCTTCATTTCTTCGTTGATGTCGGAAGCACGAACATCAAATGCACCGCGGAAGATGCCGGGGAATGCCAGAACATTGTTGATCTGGTTGGGGTAGTCAGAGCGGCCGGTGGAAATCACCTTGGCACCGCCGGCCTTGGCATCGTCGGGGAAAATTTCGGGAGTGGGGTTGGCACAGGCAAAGACGATGGCATCCTTGTTCATTGTCTTGACCATCTCGGTGGTCAGAGTGCCGGGCGCGGAGACACCGATGAATACATCAGCGCCGACGATCACATCCGCCAGCTTACCCTGCTTTTTCTCAAGGTTGGTAACCTGGGCCATTTCCTTCTTGATCCAGTTAAGTTCCTCGCGACCCTCATAGATAGCGCCGGTACGGTCGGTCATGATCACATTCTTGAAGCCTGCGCTCAGCAGCAGCTTGACAATGGCGATAGCGGCAGCACCTGCGCCGGAGGTAACGATTTTGACATCTTCCTTCTTCTTGCCAACGACCTTCAGAGCGTTGGTCAGGCCGGCCAGCGTGATGACGGCAGTGCCGTGCTGGTCATCGTGGAAAATGGGAATGTCACACTTTTCCTTCAGCTTCCGCTCGATTTCAAAGCAGCGGGGAGCGGAGATATCCTCCAGATTGATGCCTCCGAAGGAACCGGACATCAGATAAACAGCGTTAACGAATTCATCAACATCCTTGGACTTGACGCACAGGGGGATGCCATCCACATCGCCAAAGGACTTGAACAGAGCGCACTTGCCTTCCATAACAGGCATACCGGCTTCGGGGCCAATGTCGCCCAGACCCAGAACGGCAGTGCCATCGGTGATAACAGCGCAGAGGTTATGGCGCCGGGTCAGCTCGTAGGACTTGTTGACATCCTTCTGGATCTCCAGACAGGGCTGCGCAACGCCGGGGGTATAAGCCAGAGACAGGTCTTCCTTGGTTTTGCAGGGGACAGTGCAGATGACTTCAATCTTGCCGCCCCACTCAGCATGTTTCTTCAAAGATTCCTTTGCGTAATCCATAACTCTATTTTCTCCTTTATTGATTATTCATTAAGCTTCGAAGGGGAACTTGTAGCTGAGACCGCACTCGTCGCGCAGCTGCATGAATTCCTTCTGAATGGTCTCGCCAACGGGGACACCCAGAGGCTCACGCTCGACCCAGCTGAGGTGCTCTTTCTCGCCGGCGGTGTAGATGCGCTCCTGACCGGGGGCCTTGGTGGAGTTACGCAGAGCCCGGAGAATGTCACCGGAGGTCTGACGGAAGGTGTCCAAACCCATGAAGAATTCGGGGTTAATTACAAGGAAGAAATGGCCAAGGCGGTACATAGTATTGTTGCCGTCGGCATCCTTACCGGACAGTGCCTTGGTGTGGGGGCCGCCGGAGAGTGCAGCAGAGAGAATCTCTACGATGGTGGTGAAGCCGTAGCCCTTGTAGCCACCAGTCTCCTCACCCAGACCGCCGATGGGCAGCAGTGCGCAGTTGCCCTTACGCATCTCGCTGAGAATCTCAGCAGATTCGGTCATGGTATCGCCGTCCTTGGTGACAACCAGGCCTGCGGGGGTGGGCTTGCCGCTGCGGGCATAGTACTCGATCTTTCCGTTCTGCACGATGGAGGTAGCGCAGTCAAAGTTGAAGGGGAACTCCTCGTCGGTGGGCATGGTGAAGGTCAGGGGGTTGGTGCCCATCATAGGCTCTACGCCGAAGGTAGGAGCAACGGAGGGACGGGCATTGGTGGTGGAAATACCGATCATGCCTGCCTTTTCTGCCATGGTGGTCCAGTAACCGGCAATGCCGTAGTGGGTGGAGTTGTAGATGGTACCGGCAGCCAGACCGTAGACCTTTGCCTTCTCGATGAGCATCTCCATCATCTTGTGGGAAGCCACCATACCCATGCCGTTATGGGCATCCATAACCACGGTGGTGGGGGTGTCCTTAACGATTTCACAGTTGGTTACGGGCAGCAGAGTGCCGTTCTTGATGCGGTCCAGATAGATGGGCTTGAAGCGGTTACCGCCGTGGCTCTCAATGCCGCGGCGGTCGGATTCCAGCAGGACATCTGCACAGATCTTTGCGTCTTCTTCGGGCACACCGTAGGCCTTGAACACATCAATCATAAAGTTGTTGATCAGTTCCCACTGAACATAGGGTCTGGTTTCTGCCATAATAACATTACCTCCGATAAAAAATCCAAAATATACAAAAAAAGAGTAGAATGACACCCAAGTGAATCATTACTACTCTCAATCTCGTGATTACTATACCAAATTTGCCCGTTTCTGTCAAGAAAAAATCCCCCTAAAACGGGGGATTTCTGGAAGTTTACAGATACCAAAGGTCTTCTTTTCCAGTGGAAACTGCAGCGGCACCGCAACTGATGGCTTCGGTGACTTCTGCCTTTGTTTCAACCAGACCGCCGGCAATGATGGGAATGCCGCAATTACGGAACCGGCGGATGGCTTTTCCAATGACACCGGGCATGATCTCAATCAGATGGGGTGTGGAGTTATGAAGCATTTCTTCAATGCTTTCCATGCCTTTGGAGTCCAACGCAAAGAAACGCTGCACAGTCAAAAGTCCCATATCCTTTGCGCTGCGGAGAATTTGCGCCTTGGTGGAAATAATGCCGTCCACACCCTGTTGGGCAAGATAGCGGATACCGGCCCGGTCTTTGCCTATGCCTTCAGCCAGATCCAGATGGATCAAGAGAATTTTATCCGCTGCATGGGCTTGCTGAATTCTCATGTTTACGGTTGTCAGATCAGCAGACAGATAAAAGAGGACCTGAGCGGGGGAGTGCAGAGCCGCGTCCCAGCCATCGTCGCGGATGGCGGCAATCACAGGATTCAGTTCCAGACATTCAATGATCTCAGACGGAAGCATGAAGCACCTCCCCAAATAGAATAATTACATTATAGAGTATTGCCGAAAAATGTCAACTGGTCAGAAGCTGAACAAGGTTTTCCAGGTTTAGCCCCATAAAATACCGGGAAATTTCATAGTTTTGCAGTCGCTCGGTTAGTGCGGCCTCTTCCAGCGGACAGCCGACGAGAACTTCTGCCAAAGCGGCAGGGTCTTCCGCAGCGAAGAAATCACCCCGGAAAGAGATGCTGCGAATGCAGCCTTTATTGACATCAATATAAGCTTCTACGGAACCACAGCCGTCATAGCGCTGCTTTTTACTTACTGTACAGGCGGGGGAGTAGCCAAAATTCCATTCCCAAGTACCGTAGCGACTTTCTTTGCTGGCGGCAATAGCGGCAATATCCGCTTCGTTCAGTTCGTATTTCTCGCCGGGGAACTCCTCCAGAATGCTCTCCAGCAGGAATGCACGGAACTGTTCCAGGGTCAGATCTTCCGGCAAGTAAGGTCTCACATTGGTTACACGGCTGCGAACAGATTTGACACCTTTGGCCTGAATCTTGGCAGGATCTACCTGCAGCGCGCCTGCAAGAACAGACATGTTGGAATCGAAAAGGATGGTGCCGTGGTGCATGATGCGACCACCCCGGACATACTGGGCATTGCCGGAGAACTTCTTGCCGTCAATGGTCATATCATTGCGGCCGTTGCGCTCTGCCTGGACGCCGGCTTTTGCTAAAGCCCGGATGACCATGTCACAGAAGCGGCCAAAGTCCAGGGAGTCCTCTTGTGCATCAGCGATGATGGTATAATTCAGATTTCCCATGTCATGATACACAGCACCGCCGCCGCTAAGTCTCCGCACCACACGGATGCCTTGCTCCTTCACATAGCTTTCGTTGATCTCTGCCAAAGTGTTTTGATGCTTGCCGATGATGATTGCGTGATCATTCTGCCACAGCATCACATACATACGGTCCTTGGGAAGATGGTCAAAGACATATTCTTCTACTGCCAGGTTCCAGGCAGGATCGGTCGTTGTAAGGTCCAGGTAATTCAGCATAGAGAAATCCTTTCAGCGTTAACAAAAAATGTGTCGTCCTATATAGCAATTATTCTAAAGTATTTACCGGGCAAATTCAACATTTTTTTATTTCCAAAAGAAAAGAAAATGCCGGTGTGGTTACCCACACCGGCATACAGACTGTCAAAGAACCTACCTGTCCGAAAATTTCGGAGGGAAAGATAGTGTGAAAGAAAACCGTCAGGGTTGTCTTTCGCGTTCAATCAAACCGTTTTTCAAACTTTCAAAAAGTTTGAAAAACGCATTCAGCCTGTCAAAAAGACTTTTTTGACAGGCTGAATGCCGGTGCGGTTTCCCACACCGGCATAGTAAAAGTTTGGGAATTATACGCCTTCCTTGGCGCAGCGGATCTTCTCTGCCTCGGTGATAGCGTTGACGATCTCGTAACCGGCCAGAGGAGCGATCTGCTGGTGGATAGCATCCAGGATCCAGCTCTTCTGGGGGAAGAAGAACTCGTCGAACTCGAAGGGAGGAGTGATCCAGTTCTTAGCACCCACGACAACGGGAGGTGCGTCCAGATCGTCGAAGCAGCACTCGGTGATGTTGCGGGCAACGTCGTTCAGGAAGGAACCACGAGCGCAAGCATCGGACACCAGCAGGACCTTACCGGTCTTGCGGACGGACTCGAAGATCTTGGTGTAGTCCAGGGGAGACAGGGAGTGCAGGTTGATGACATCAGCTTCCATGCCGTACTTTTCACTCAGCTCCTTGGCTGCGTCGACAGCACGGTACAGAACGGCACCGATAGTCAGGATGGTGATGTCCTTACCGTCGCGGACCTTGTTGGTGTCACCGATGGTGATCTCGTAGCGTTCTGCGGGAACGCCACCCTCGTGGAACTGCTCGCCCACGTCGTAGATTCTCTGGCTCTCGAAGAAGACAACGGGGTCGGTGCCCTTCAGAGCGGTCTCCATCAGACCCTTAGCTTCCCAGGGAGTTGCGGGGAAGACGACCTTCAGGCCGGGGATGTGAGCACACAGAGCGGTCCAGTCCTGAGAGTGCTGTGCGCCGTACTTGGAGCCGACGGAAACACGCAGGACAACGGGCATCTTCAGGATGCCGGCGGACATGGACTGCCACTTAGCCATCTGGTTGAAGATTTCGTCACCGGCGCAGCCGATGAAGTCAGCGTACATCAGTTCCACCAGAGCGCGGCCGCCGGACAGGGCATAGCCGACAGCGGTGCCGACGATGGCGCCTTCAGCCAGGTTGGAGTTGAACAGACGGCAGTGCGGCAGAGCATCCATCATACCACGGTAAACGGCGAATGCGCCACCCCAGTCACGGCAGTCTTCGCCGTAGGCGATCAGAGTGGGATCCTCGTAGAAGCGGTCCCAGATAACCTCGGACAGAGCGTCACGGAGAAGTCGGAGGCCAAGCGGTCTTAGGAAGACAATGACTAGACCCAACTCCTTGGGTCGCAGGAAGAGAATGG
>JAZNFH010000024.1:0-2788 GCA_045589055.1 Faecousia sp.
CGGTGAGGCTACACCACTGCCTGCGGTGAAAGAAACGGCAGTGAACTTCAAACCTACGCCGCTGCCCCTTTGGAGAAAGCTTCTTGCCGGTATCTCTTTGGTTGTTGCCCTGTTGGTGTTCTTCTATGCCACCAGCATCACAGATCTTTCTGCCCTTATTGGTAAGGAAGGTATTAGCGCCAGCGGTGAACAGCAACTCCTTTTGTACTTGGTATTGATTGCTGCGTTGGGTGTATTTATTGCCGCCATTGGCCGCAGAAGCGCCCCCTCTGCTATGCTGCAGATTCCCGCCAAGCAGAGAAAACTGAGCAAACGCACCCTGGTGGCTGCGGTGCTGATCGTGCTATGCATTCCATTGAGCATCTTTGCCGGAGTCATGTACCTGGGCAATCAGCATTACAATGTAACAGCGCTACTGGTGCTGATCGAGTGTATGGTGCCGTTTTTCCTGGTCTTTGAAAGCCGCAAACCCAAAGCAAGAGAACTGGTAACCATTGCGGTGCTGTGCGCTATCGGTGTGGCAGGCCGGTCTGCATTCTTTATGCTGCCCCAGTTCAAACCGGTGCTGGCATTGGTGATTATCTCCGGTGTGGCATTCGGTGGTGAAACCGGCTTCCTGGTGGGTGCGGTCACTATGATGGTTTCCAACGTGCTGTTCTCCCAAGGCCCCTGGATGCCCTGGCAGATGTTCAGTATGGGCATTATCGGTTTCCTGGCCGGTGTCTTATTCCGCAAAGGACTACTCCGCCGCAGCCGTGGAAGCCTTGCTACCTTCGGCGCATTTTCGGCAGTCATCATCTACGGCGGCATCATGAATCCTGCCGCAGCATTGATGTACAATTCCCAGACCATCAACTGGGAAATGCTGAAAGCTTACTATGTGTCCGGCCTTCCCATGGATCTGATCCATGCAGCCGCAACGGTAATCTTCATCTTCCTTGCCGCCGAGCCAATGCTGGAAAAGCTCGATCGCATCAAAGTCAAGTACGGCTTAGTTGAATAATAAAAAGAGGTTTCGCACCAAATGATCTGCTTCCCGTCAAGAGGACAATGAAATATTATAAAGTTTTTCGCTACCGGCGGCCGTTTGGCTGCCGGTATTTTTTTGAATGCACGGCACTTCGGTGCCGTGTGAACTGCAGAATATGTCAGAAATTCATTCTGTCATATTCCGCAGTTTATATTTATGCTGCAAACAAACAATAATAGTGCTTTTCCATCGGTGTCAGAATCCCCAGGTTCCGCTGTACACGTCGATTGTTATAATACGAAATATAACTTCGGATCATCTGTACAATCTCTTCCCGACTTGTAAAGCGCTTTCCATAATATCGTTCCCTTTTCAAAATCCCCCAAAAGCCTTCCATGGGGCCGTTGTCAAGACATTTGGCAACTCTAGACATACTTTGCGTCATACCTGCTTTTTCCAACTTGTGGTGAAACACTCGGCTTGTATACTGAAATCCTCGGTCACTATGAAATAGTGGATGGGCATCGGGATTCGCTTTTACCGCCTTATCAAATGTTTTATACACCAATGCATTATCATTGCGGTCACCTATGATGTAGGAAACAATTCTGCGGTCACATAGGTCCAAAATCGCACTTAAGTAAATTTTGTGAACTTCAAAACCATCATACCACTTGAATTCTGTAACATCAGTCAGCCATTTCTCATTTGGCATTTGCGCATAGAATTGACGATTCAAAAGATTCTCTGCAAGATACTGAGGATTCTTTGCTCGTCTGGTACAGCCATGGTTGCTATACTTTATCGTTGATTTTACATCCCTTACCCGGCAAATACGCAGAATGCGCTTGTCATTCACATGGATACCGTAGTCATGTCGCAGTTCATCGTTGATTCGCCGGTATCCTTTATCCGGACTTTCTATATGGATCTTTTCTACAGTTTTTGCGAGTTCTTCATTTATTTCTGCTCTGTTGCTCAGTTTTTCTGAGTCCCACTTATAATAGGCAGAGCGAGAGATATGCAATATGGCACAGGCTTCTTCAATTGGGTATCCTTTTTCTGCGTGACATTCTCGGACAGCAATATAGAGATGGCTCTGTCTTACTTGCGATAAGCATCTCTCCTCTCTATTTCGTCCAATTTTTTTAGCAGGTCACGCTCCATTTCTGCCAGAAACAACTTGTGTTTGAGTTGTTCAATTTCAATCTGAGCCTTTTCCAATTCTGTCCGTGGAACTTGGTCTTTCTTTCTCTTACCTCGACGATCCTCCAGGCCGGCATCTCCCAGCTCTTCATATCGCAAAGTCCATGTCCGCACCTGTTGATAGCTGACATTGTACTTTATTGCCATCTCTCCGTAATTCTTTCCGGATGCAAGGCTGTCTTTTGCTATTTGAATTCGTTCTTCCTGCGTTGTGCTGCGTGCCTTACTCATGTAGCTTCCTCCTCCCGAGAATCGGGCTGAATTAAAGTTTCCATGAGTATTATACATCTCAATCCACTTTTCGAGAATATGCGGATTGCGAATTTTGTATGTTTTACAAATATCCAGCAGGCTGCCTTCTCCAGTAAGATAAGCTGAAACGGCAGTATATTTCAATTCTGCAGGATATGCCTGATTTTTCCTACAGGGCAAAAACGCCTCTGTACCCTCCAACTCATACTGGCAGATCCACCTTCGCACTGTGATTACTGCAACACCGCTGATCCGGCTTGCTTCCCGTATGCTGATTTCTTCTTGAATACACCGTCGAACCAACTCCACCTTTTCTGCAAGGCTTAACTTCTGGTTTTGTGACATAAAAACACCCCTATG
>JAZNFH010000025.1:0-5195 GCA_045589055.1 Faecousia sp.
GCGGCATCGTCCTGTGCGTTATAGTAGGCCAATGCCACATTCATGTCTGCGGCGTAGCCGATATATTCATTATCAATCCATGCCCGTTTCCGGATGGGATGGAGCATGCAGGCCCGGTTACCGGTGGTTTCCTCCGGTTCATACAGACTCATAAGCAGGAGTGCTAAAAATGCCATGTCATAGCTCAGTCCCAGCCGGGCAGTCTGGGAGGCACAGTCGCGAATCCGCCTGCAGATACCGCAGTACACCCCATTGTACCGCAGCTGCTGCGCTTTCGACAGTTCCTTCATATTGGCGGTTACATATCCAAACATGGCGGCACCCCCCTCCCATTTTTGCCATCATAGGAAACAATTATGAATACAAGGTAAACTTTTTGTATTATTTACAAAAATCTATAGGTTTTTGCAATATGCATCAATTTTCCATCAGCAGGCGGTTTAAAACGCCGCCATAAAAGACAATGCTGATACAGAAATACAGCCACAGCATGCTGAGCGCAACGGCATAGACGGAGCCGTAGATGCGCCCGTAGGTTGGAAAATGCTCCACATACAAAGAAAACAGATGCGAAAAAATCAACCAGCCGATAGAAGCAAAGAGCGCGCCGGGCAGACTGTCACCCAATGTGTTTTTGCGGTTTGGCAAAGCCATAAACATGGCGGTAAATAATGCTGTCTGCAAGAAGACAAGGAGAAAGAACCGCAGGTCTACCACACCGGTGAGAAAACGGAAAAATGGTGCTTCCGATTGGGATAAAACCCCCAGAAGTCCGGTTCCGAATACATGCAAAACCAGTGTCAAAAGCAGTACGACAAGAAAAAGAAAGGTGTATGCCATACTAATCAGCCGGACATGCCAATATCCCCGGTTTTCCGGTACCTGATAAATGGCATTGAGCCCGGTCAAAAGACCGTAGATTCCCCGGCTGGCTGACCAGAGTGCGGTGACTGCCGAAATTCCTACCACGGTTCTGGAAGTGTTTTCGTAGGTGTTGATGATCAATAGCTCTGCTTCCGGCAACAGAGCCGCCGGAATTAATCCCTCCAGAAACCCCAAAAGATTGTGAACATCCAGTGCGGTATAGCGCAAAAGACTTAAAATCAGCACCAAGGCCGGAAATACCGACAGGATCAAAAAGTAACCGGTATTGGCGGCATGGATGGGAATCCGGAGCTGCCGGACCTGCTGCCAGCAATTCTGTATTTTTCCCAACAAGCCGCCTTTCGGCAATTCTTTCATATGCCCAACCCCTTTACGAAGGCTAGTATATGAAACCTTTGGGTCAAATACCCGCAAAATCTGGCGCAGCTATGTTTAAGGCCCACCAAAGGGGTGGGCCTTAAAACTTATTCAGCGGAGATCAGGTAGTAATAGACAGGCTGTCCGCCACGGATCAAATTCACATCCGCATCGGGGCAAATCTCAGCAAAGAGGTCTGCAGCCTTCTGGGCATGCTTTTCCTGAATATCCTCACCATAGTAAATGGTGATGTACTCTCTGCCATCGTCCCGAACCTTTTCAGCCAGAGAGCGGAGGAGTACCTTGATATCCCGGCTGGTACCAAACAGACTGCTGCCGGCAATGGCCAGATAGTCGCCTTCATGGATCAGATAACCGTCAAAGTCGGAGTTCCGGGCGGCGTAGGTGATCTGCATGGTATCTACCATACCCAGGGCTTCCGTCAGCGCTTCGGTGTTCTCTTCTACGGTGCCGTCGGGGTTGAAGCTGAGCATAGCGGTGATGCCTTGCGGAACGCTCTTGCTGGGGATGACCACCACATTCTTGGGGGTCAGCCCAATTACCTGCTGGGCAGCCATAATGATGTTCTTGTTGTTTGGAAGCACGAATACGGTTTCTGCGGGAACTTTGTTGACCGCTTCCAGAATATCCTGGGTGCTGGGGTTCATAGTCTGACCGCCGGAGATAATGCCGTCAACGCCCAGATTCATGAAGACATCTGCCAGACCGTCACCTGCGCAGACGGAAACTACACCAATGGGCTTTTCGGGTTCAGCGATCTTAGGTGCGATCTCCTGCTCGCTCATAACCTTTTCGGTATGCTGCAGGCGCATGTTCTCAATCTTGACGGTAACAAAAGCACCGTACTTGACTGCTTCGCTCAGTGCCTTGCCGGGATCGTTGGTATGCACATGGACTTTAATGATCTCGTCGTCATCTACCAGAACCAGACTGTCGCCCAGCTCGCTGAGGAATGCACGGAATTCGTCGGGATCCTTGTCATTTTCACGGTCAATGATAAACTCAGTACAGTAGGTAAAGGTAATATCGTCAGTGTCAAACTGGTCAAAATCGGCAGATTCCTTGGCTTCGGTGGTGTCAAAACCTTCGGGAACCACCACGTCGTTGCCCTGCAGGGAGGACAGCATGGCCTCCAGCACCAGCAGCCAGCCCTTACCGCCGGCATCCACAACACCGGCCTTCTTCAGCACGGGGTTCTGGTTGACCGTGTCAGCCAAGGCAATCTTGGCTTCGGCAATGGCAGCTTCCTGCACGAATTCAATGAAATTATTCTCCCGGGCGGCCTCTCGTGCCTTGGCAGCTGCCAGACGGGAAACCGTCAGAATGGTGCCTTCGGCAGGCTTCATAACTGCCTTGTAGGCAGCGTCGACACCTTCCTGCAGCGCTTCTGCCCACAGAACGCCGTCACACTCTGTGCAGCCTTTGAGCTTCTTAGAAAGGCCCCGGAACAGAAGAGAGAGGATAACGCCGGAGTTGCCACGGGCACCCCGGAGCATAGCGGAAGCGGCGGTGGCGGCAGCCTTTTCCAGACTGGGGTCTTCTACCTTCCGCAGGTCAGCGGCAGCGGAATTGATCGTCATGGACATATTGGTGCCGGTGTCGCCATCCGGAACAGGGAAGACGTTCAGGTCGTTCAGTGCCTGCTTGTTGATTTCGATGGATGCGGCTGCGCTGATGATCATTCTGCGCAGATCCGCGCCGTTAATTGTCTGTCTCAATGGTAGCTACCTCCGTTAATCGATCATCATGGAATCGATATACACATTGACATCCCGAACCTGGGTGCCGGTGTACTTATTGACCTCATAGCGGACACGGGAAATAATGCTCTCACCGACACTGGTCAGATTGACACCATTATCCACAATGATGTGCAGATCAATGGAAATGGTGCTGTCCTCGTTGAGAGTCACATTGACACCCTTGGAAACGGACTCCTTGCGAAGCAGATGGTAAACGCCATCCTTGACGCTCCGGGCAGCCATACCCTTGACACCGAAGCAGTTGGAAGCAACAGTGCCTGCGATATCGGTATAAACATTGGTGCTGACATTCACAGTGCCGTTTTCATTATTGTGCTGGATCATAATCAGTACCTCCTAATGGAAATTTGGGGGATTAAATCATGCTGTCTTCCCAGCAGGAAGGAGCGGTCAGACCCATCATCTTGACAACAGTGGGAGCAACATTTGCCAGGCCGTAAGCGCCGTCCTTCACGGTCCAGATGTTGTCCTTATCGTAGATGATGAAGGGAACGGGATTCAGAGAGTGGGCGGTACGGACAGAAGTTTTGCCCTTCTTGGTCTCGGTCATCTGATCGGCATTGCCATGGTCAGCGGTGATCAGCACGGTGTAGCCGTACTTGTCAGCAGCCTCGATGATGGCCTTCAAACCGTTATCCACGCATTCCATAGCATAGACAACAGCTTCCATGACACCGGTGTGACCGACCATGTCGCCGTTGGGGAAGTTGCAGCGCAGGAACTGGAACTTCTTGGAAGCCATAGCAGCCACCATCTTCTCGGTGATCTCCTTGGACTTCATAGCGGGGGCCTGCTCGAAGGGAATGACATCGGAGGGAATCTCTTCGTAAACTTCCAAATCTTCGCAGACTTTACCGGAGCGGTTGCCGTTCCAGAAATAGGTTACATGGCCGTACTTCTGGGTCTCGGACACAGCGTACTCATGGATGCCGGCCTCGCACAGAACCTCGGTCAGGGTGTTTTTGATAACAGGGGGCTGCAGCAGATAGTTTTCGGGGATGTTCAGGTCTGCGTCGTACTGCAGCATGCCGGCAAACATGACTCCGGTGTAATCACCGCGGTCGAACTTGTCGAAATCCTTGCGGTCAAAGGCCAGGGAAATTTCCTGGGCACGGTCACCGCGGAAGTTAAACAGGATAACGGAGTCACCGTTGTTGATCTTGGCAACAGGCTCGCCGTTGCGGGCGACTACGAAAGCGGGCAGATCCTGGTCGATGCAGCCGGTCTCGGCCCGGTAGGTCTCGATGGCTTCGGTAGCGGAAGCGAACATGCGGCCCTGGCCCTGCACATGGGTTCTCCAGCCCTTTTCCACCATGCCCCAGTTGGCTTCATAACGGTCCATGGTTACCTGCATACGACCGCCGCCGGAAGCGATGGCGTAGTCACAGCCCTCGGTATTCAGCTCGCTGAGTACATTCTCCAGCATGCCGACATATTCCAGAGCGGAGGTGGCGGGAACATCGCGGCCGTCCAGCAGGATGTGGCAGTAAGCCTTTTTGACACCCTCTGCCTTCGCTTGTCTCAGCAGGGCGATGAGGTGGGAGATGTTGGAATGAACATTACCGTCAGACAGCAGGCCGATGAAGTGAAGCGCCTTGTCTGCTGCGTTGGCAATCAGCTTTTTCCATGTTTCGGAAACATACAGAGAGCCGTTTTCGATGCTCTCGCCTACCAGTTTGGCGCCCTGAGAATAGACCTGACCGCAGCCAAGGGCATTGTGACCGACTTCAGAGTTGCCCATGTCTTCATCACTGGGCAGACCGACGGCAGTGCCGTGGGCTTTCAGGTAAGTATGGGGGCAGGTAGCAAGCAAATTGTCCAAAGTGGGGGTCTTGGCAACTACTACAGCATCACCGCTGCCGCCGTCACCTTTGCCCACACCGTCCATAATTACTAGTACAATGGGTTTTTCCATGAAAAATTCCTCCGTTTATATGTTGGCATAATTTAAGCATTTTATCACAAATGGTATTTTACATCATTTTTGCGCAAGATACAACCTCTTTTTTTATTTTCCACGAAAACGCAAAAACATTTCCTACGGAGATTGGCAAAAACCGCCAATCTCCATGGGAAATGTTAAAAATATATTAAGCAGAAATAGGATTTACTACGACAAAAGACCGTTTATCTTCGTAGGGGCGGGAGGCCCCCACCGCCCCGGGCGAG
>JAZNFH010000026.1:0-4010 GCA_045589055.1 Faecousia sp.
GAAGCGCGTCGAAGGATCCGCATCCTCAAAACCCTGCAATTACAAAGATTTTCTTATAGGAGAACGGATTCTTCGACTCCGCTACGCTCCGCTCAGAATGACATGCGTTTTAGGCGACTGCACCGCTAAACGATCATTTACTTCTGCACAGCAAAACGCTCCCGCATATGCGGGAGCGTTTCATTATTGACGGTAGTGAGACAGGAAATCTGCCAGTTTGTTGGTTGCCATTTCCAGATCCGCCACCCGGGGCAGATACACCACCCGGAAGTGATCCGGCTGCTTCCAGTTAAAGCCGCTGCCGGGGATCAGCAGCACCCGCTTTTCTTTTAGAAAATCCAAAGCGAATTTGCTGTCATCGGTAATGTTAAACTTCTTTACATCGATCTTGGGGAAGATATAGAACGCTGCCTTGGGTTTCACCGCGCTGATACCGGGGATATCGTTCAGTGCCTTGTAGATGAATTCCCGCTGCTCGTAGATCCGGCCGCCGGGAACAATGTACTCATTAACACTCTGGTAGCCGCCCAGGGCCGTCTGGATAATGGACTGGCCGGGAACATTGGAACACAGGCGCATATTCGACAGCATGTTGATGCCCGCAATATAGTCCTCCGCCAGCGCCTTATTGCCCGAGAGAATCATCCAGCCCACCCGGAAGCCGCAGACCATGTGGGATTTACTCAATCCGCTGAAGGTGACGCAAAACAGGTCCGGTGCCAGAGAGGCGGTGGAGATATGCTGCTCTCCGTCCATGACCAGCCGGTCATAGATCTCGTCAGAGAAAATAATCAACTCATGGCGGCGGGCAATATCCACGATTCTCTCCAGCAGTTCCTTAGAATACAGAGCGCCGGTGGGATTGTTGGGATTGATAATGACGATGGCCTTGGTCCTGGATGTGATCTTGCTTTCGATATCGGCAGGATCCGGATACCAGTCGGACTGTTCGTCGCAGATGTAATGAACTGCCTTGCCGCCTGCCAGGTTGGTGCAGGCCGTCCAAAGAGGATAGTCGGGAGAAGGAACCAGCACTTCATCGCCGGGGTCAAGAAGCGCGTTCAGGGAAAGCTGGATCAGTTCGCTGGCACCGTTGCCGGTGAAAATATCCCGCATATCCACATTGGGGATATGCTTCAGCTGGGCATACTGCATGACCGCCTTCCGGGCCGCAAAGATGCCCCGGGAATCAGAGTAGCCTTGGCTGTTTACGATATTATCCCGCATATCCTGAATCACTTCTTCCGGTGCCCGGAAGCCAAAGGGAGCAGGGTTTCCGATGTTCAGCTTCAAAACGCTCATACCCTGCTCTTCCATCCGGTTGGCTTCATCCACCACGGGGCCACGGACATCATACAGGACATTTTCCAGTTTGCTTGATTTTATGAATGTTCTCATATTCGTTTCTCCGAAAAGTTGGGGGCTGCCAATTTACGGCAACCCCCATTTGTTTCTTCCTCAGAAATCGCACTTCTTGGCGATGTAAGCCTTCAGTTCGCTAATGGGCACACGAACCTGCTCCATGGTGTCACGGTCACGGACAGTGACGCAGTCGTCAGCGGGAGTGTTCTCATCACCTACAGTCTGGAAGTCTACGGTGATGCACAGAGGAGTGCCGATCTCGTCCTCCCGCCGGTAGCGCTTGCCGATGGAACCGGAATCATCAAAGTCCACCATGAAGTCTTTTCTCAGCTCTTTGTAGATTTCCTCAGCCTTGGGGCTCAGCTTCTTGGACAGAGGCAGGATGGCTGCCTTAAAGGGAGCCAGAGCAGGATGCAGGCGCAGCACGGTGCGGACATCTTCCTTGCCGTTCTTGTCAACGCCCACAACTTCCTCGTCATAAGCCTCACACAGGAAGGCCAGCGCCACACGGTCGCAGCCCAGAGAAGGCTCGATAACATAGGGGATATAGTGTTCGCCACGCTCCTGGTCGAAATAGGTCAGCTTCTTGCCGGAAGCTTCCTGATGGCGGCCCAGGTCATAATCGGTACGGTCGGCAATGCCCCACAGCTCGCCCCAGCCGGAGCCGAAGGGGAACTGATACTCGATATCGGTAGTTGCGCGGGAGTAGAAGGCCAACTCCGCAGGCTCATGGTCACGCAGGC
The DNA here is from genome assembly GCA_045589055.1 of Faecousia sp. Taxonomy (GTDB): domain Bacteria; phylum Bacillota; class Clostridia; order Oscillospirales; family Oscillospiraceae; genus Faecousia. The sequence goes on from JAZNFH010000026.1 coordinate 2,106, forward strand.
GCAGGCTCTCTTCCTTGATGCCAAGGCTGATCAGCCAGTTCTTGCAGAAGTCCTTCCAGTAAGCAAACCATTCCAGATCGGTGCCGGGCTGGCAGAAGAACTCGCACTCCATCTGCTCGAACTCACGGGTACGGAAGGTGAAGTTGCCGGGGGTGATCTCGTTACGGAATGCCTTGCCCACCTGACAGACACCGAAGGGCAGCTTCTTGCGGGTGGTGCGCTGAATGTTGTCGAAGTTGACAAAGATACCCTGTGCGGTTTCAGGGCGCAGATAAGCGATGGAGGAGGAATCCTCGGTGACGCCGATCTTGGTCTGGAACATCAGGTTGAAGTTCCGGATGGAGGTGAAGTGATGCTTGCCGCAGTTGGGGCAAACCACATCCTCATGTGCGGCGATGAAATCGTTCATCTCAGCGGGCTTCATGGCATCTACATTGACAGCCTTGCCGGACTCGGACTCTTCGATCAGCTTGTCCGCACGGTGACGGGCACCACAGCCCTTGCAGTCCACCAGCGGGTCAGAGAAAGAACCCACATGGCCGGTGGTGACCCAAGTGGTGGGGTTCATGATGATGGCGGCATCCAGACCCACATTATAGTCGGATTCCTGCACAAACTTGTTCAGCCAAGCCTTCTTGACATTGTTCTTGAACTCCACACCCAGAGGGCCGTAGTCCCAAGAGTTTGCCAGACCGCCGTAGATCTCAGAGCCTGCGTAGACATAGCCTCTGTTCTTGCAGAGATTTACGATCATATCCAGTGTTTTTTCGCTGTTTTTCATGTTATATCCTCCCGCAAACGGAATATATTCTCAATGAATATCTATTATACAAAGAATTGTGCGTTAAATCAAGAGGTTTCAAGCTTCCTCTGCATATTCCGGTCCCAAATCTTGTGCCATCATGGCATGGATTCTTTGGGCAATGTCCACAGTGGTTACGCCTTCCAGTTCCTCCGGCGGGATTACTGCCAACAAATGCAGGTCAATATCCGTAGGTTTCAATTTCTTCAGATTACCCATAACCTTAAAGGTGTTGGTAATGGTGCAGACCACAATGGGAACCTTAGCCTTCTGGGCAATTTTGAACACGCCGGGGCGGAAGTGGTGGAGTTTATGGTCCAAGCTGGTGTAGCCTTCCGGGAATACACCGATGGAAACCTTGTCCTCTTTTAAAAGGCGGATGCAGTTTAAGATGGTTTTCAGTGCTTCCCGGTCGTTCTCCCGGTTGATGGGCTGGCATAGGATCCGGTGCATCAAGGTTCCCACAATGAAGCGGGAGCCGTTTTCCCGCTTGGAGATAAAGGCCAGCTGGCTGCGGCGGAAGTGGTGGATCAGCACAACGGGGTCAAAATCGTTGAGGTGGTTGCACACCATCATGAACCGGCCCTCTTTGGGTACATTTTCAAATCCCTTGGTATGGACGCGCATCATCAGAATGGTATGAGCCGCCTCCGCCAGCACACCGATCATCCAGCGGAAGAACCTGGAATCCTCTTCCTGCGGTACATTTAAATCGATGGTCTTACTGAGGATCCAGACGGTAAGAAAGATCAAAACCGCCTGTGCCAGAAATGCCAGAACAAAGCCCACGGGCAGCATCCACAGCCACCCGAAACCGGCAAAGCTGCCGCTTCCCAGACACCACAGCACCGAAAGCAGAACGCTCAGCACCGATACGCCACCGATCAACATAGTAATTGCCTCCAACGCACAGAATTTTGGTTCATTATACTCCCTTTTATCATGGGAAACAAGTATTTTGCCTCACTTTTTTTCGAAACCACTGGAAATCATTTGCGTAGGTTGGTATAATACTATATAAGTTCTGTTAAATGATCGTTTATCTTCGTAGGGGCCGATGCCCACATCGGCCCAAATACACTGCCTACACCGGGCCGATGTGG
>JAZNFH010000027.1:0-21100 GCA_045589055.1 Faecousia sp.
GATTGAGAATGCCATTTAAAATGGTGGTTTTACCGGTACCGGGACCGCCGGTGATCAGCAATAGTCCGGAAGTGATGGCATCCTCCATGGCCTGCAGCTGCTGCGCAGAATAGGTAATACCGCTTTCCTGCTGTGCCTGCCGTAAAAGGGTCTTCCAGTTACCCGGTTTGGGAAACTGTTTTTTCGCAAATTCCAGCAAACGGCGGCTGGTGTACAGTTCAGCCTCGTAGAGTTCCGGCAGGTAGATAACCGTGATCCCGGCAAGGGTGTCCTTCACCAAGCGGTCTGCTTCCAGTAATCGTGCGATGCCTGCCCTGACAGGTGCGGCTTCTGCACTGAGAAGTGCTGCAGTGGCATCCACCAGTTTTTCTTCCGGCAGGAAGCTATGACCGGCACCCAGATTATAATGCAATTCAAACAGGACACCCGCTTCTATCCGCCGGGGATCGTCTCCGGCAATACCCAAGGCAATCGCAAAGCGGTCTACGGCACCGAAGGGCGCTTCCAGACCTTCCTCCATCAATAGATACGGATCGTCGTACAGCAGGTCAATGGTGCTTTCTCCGTATAGCTTATAGGTTTTTACCGCCAGCTCTGCGGGAAGCTGGTGCAGGGCGAAGAATTCCATCAACTGCCGCATACCGACCTGCAGACGGAACGCTTCCCCGATGGCTTTGGCCTTAGCCGGGGAGATGCCGGAAACCTCTGCCAGCCGCTCCGGTTCCTGCTCCATGATCTGCAGCGTATGGCAGCCAAAGTGGTGGACGATTCGGGCAGCGGTCACAGGACCGATGCCTTTAATGGTTCTGGAGGAGAGATAGCTTAAAATCTCCGATTGGGTCTGAGGCATCAGCCGTTCCAGAAACTCGGCTTCAAATTGCTTTCCGTAGCTTTGGTGGCTGCTCCACCTGCCTGTGACCATTAAGCGCTCGCCAACGGCAGGGCGGGGAATTGTACCGACTACCGTAGCAGTCTGACCATCTTCGCATTGCAGCCGCAGAACGGCATAGCCGTTTTCATAGTTTTGATAGACAACGGCACCAATGGTACCTTGTAGGATATCCAATTCCTGCTGCACGGCGCAATCCTCTCTTTCATACATATCGTGGATAGTCTACTATATTTTTATAAAAATGAAAAGTCTTTTTCACGAATCTTTTACAAGCTTGGGTAAAAATAGCCTATATAGAAATAACTGCTTGCATCTAATGCAAATATGGGATATACTATCTAGTAATATTTAATGGGGAGTTTGCGACTTTGGAGGCAGTATGAAAAGTTTGGCATTGGTTACTTGGCTGACGCAGCTTGGATTGTCTGTGGCATTGCCGCCGCTTTGCACGATCTGGCTGGCGGTATGGCTGCATGATGCCAAAGGTTGGGGCCAATGGGTGATTTGGGTAGGTATTATTTTGGGAATCATTTGTGCCATTGATGGCCTGCGGGTATCGCTGAAGGCAATGGAACTCCTCAGCAAGGATAAAAAAGAGAAGGAGCCGCCTGCGGTTTCCTTTAATGACCATGATTAAGCAAGGGGGACAGCTATGGACTCCAGACAATTTATATGGAAGCAGACGGGTATCGTGGCGCTGGGAGAAATGATATGTGTGGCGGCAATGATCGGCATTTTCGCTCTGCTCGGCTGCTATGACAGCACTGTGCTGCTGGGAGGCATTGCCGGCGGTGTTGTGTCCACACTCAATTTCTTTTTTATGGCAATCGGCGCTACTATCGCTGCCGATAAGGCAACGGAGCAAAATGTAAAGGGTGGACAGGCAACCATCAAAACATCCTATCTTCTGCGGATGGTGGGGATGTTCGTGGTGCTGTTTGCGCTGGTGAAAAGCGGGTACTGCAATGTCTTTTCTTTGGTGCTGCCGCTGATTTTTGTAAGATTCATTTTGACTATGACAGAATTTTTTAGAAGGAAGCCTGGTGAGAAGAATACATGAATGTAAATGTAACAGGCGCATTTGTCTATTTTACGATTCCGATTTTTGGAGGAATTCCAATCACGCAGACGACGGTTTCATCATTTATCGTCACACTGGCGCTGATCATTGCCTGTGTCGTCTTGGGCAAGGATTTAAAAAAGCGTCCCGGGAAAATGCAGGTTCTGGTGGAAAAGGGTGTTTCCATGATCTATAACCTGACGGTCAGTGCTATGGGACAGCATAATGCCCACTGGACACCCTTTATCGGCACAATTTTTCTAAGCAGTATCTGTGGCAGTTTGATTGGTTTGACCGGCTTCCTGCGCTCCGTTACCGCTGACTTGAGCTGCACTTTGACCTGGGCAATTATGGTCAGCGTGCTGATCTGGTACAACAACATCAAAAATAACGGATTTGTTGGTTGGTTGAAAGGATTTACAGAACCCATCGTGGTTATGACTCCCATGAATATCGTGTCTGAGATTGCCCAGCCTGTATCCATGGCCTTCCGTCATTTTGGTAATGTGGCTGGTGGCGGTGTTATTTCCTCAATTATCTATACTGCTTTTGCATTACTGTCATCGGCGGTATTGGGCGCCATTGCATCCTGCGGTTGGCTGGCCGGTGTTGTGCTGATGGCAGCGGGTGTGGCAATCTGGGTGATCAACAGCAAAAAGAACAACAAGCTGATCCTTAAGATCCTTGCGGTGGTGAGCTTTGTCTTGGGATTTTTTGGCTTGCTGCAGGCGCTGGATATTCTGTCCGGTGTGCCGGTCCTTGCCTTTGGTATCCCTGCTGTTTTGTCCATCTACTTCGATCTGTTTTCCGGCTTTGTGCAGGCGCTGGTGTTCAGCCTGCTGACGATGGTCTATATTGCGGGTGCCTGTCCCCCACCGGAAGAACAGGCCAAATAATTTGTAAAACCATATATTTTATATATCTTATTAGGAGGAACTCATTATGGTTATGGAATTCAATGCTTATTTTCTGAAGGCTATGTGCGCTATTGGCGCTGGTCTGTGCATGGGTATCGGCGCAATCGGCCCCGCTATCGGTGAAGGTAACGCTGTCGGTAAGGCTCTGGAGGGTATGGCCCGTCAGCCTGAAACCGCTGACAACCTGCGTACCAACATGATTCTGGGTTGTGCCATTACCGAGACCACCGGTATCTACGCTCTGCTGATCTCCTTCCTGATTCTGTTTGCCACCAATGTCTGAGAACATCTTTTCCAAGAATTAAAAGAAAGGAGTTGGTAAGGTGTTCGAAAGCTTTATTGGTGTCAATTTTTGGACAGCACTGTTTGTTCTGTTGAATACATTGGCACTGTTTGCTGTGGCAAAGAAATTTCTCTTCGGTCCTGTAATGAAAATGATTGAAGACCGTCAGCGGGAAATTGATGATCTTTATGATGCTGCCGGCAAAGCCCAAAGCGCTGCTGCTGCGCTGGAATCCGAGTATCAGATGAAGCTTTCTGCTGCCAACGAGACCAGTGAGCGTTTGGTTAAAGAGGCAGTTGCCCGGGGCCAGAATCGGGAAGAGGAAATCATCCGGCTGGCCAATTTGGAAGCGGATGCAATCCGCAGCAAGGCTGCCGCTGACATTGCCCAGGAAAAGAAGAAGGCCATCAATGATGCCAAGGATGAAATTTCCGAAATGGCTATGGCCATTGCCGGAAAAGTGGTCGGCCGTGTCCTCAGCGATGCGGATCAGGCAAGCCTTGTGGACCATTTTATCAATGAATTGGGTGAGAAGGCATGACAAATGTTGCAGCTGTGTATGCCCAGGCGCTGTACGATCTTGTAAAAGATGAGGAATGCAGCGAATCTGTTCTGAAGGAATTGGCGGTGCTGAAGGAAAGCTTTGCCCAAGAACCGGATTATTTGCGGCTGTTGTCTGCTCACAATCTCACCAAGGAAGAACGATGCCAGATTCTGGACAACAGCTTCCGGGGCAAGATAAACCCCTATGTGCTGAATTTTCTGAAGATTCTTACAGAAAAGGGATATGTGCGGCATTTTGCTGATTGCTGCAAGGAATACCGCGCTGCCTTTAACCGGGATCATGGAATTCTGGAGGTTTGCGCAGTTACCGCGATACCCTTGAATGCGGATCAGTCTGAGAGACTGTCCCAAAAACTGGTGAAGGTTACCGGTAAGACAATTGATCTGCAAAACCGGGTTGACCCTGCCTGTCTGGGCGGCATCCGTCTGGACTATGACGGCAAGCGCATGGATGATACGGTGTCCCACCGGTTGGAATCCATTGCAGCGCTGTTAAAAAGTACCGTACTTTGAAAGTAGGTAGAATATGGAATTACGACCTGAAGAAATAACAAAAATTATCCGTGCCCAGATCAAGAATTACGAAGCCAAGCTGGAATCCAGCGAGACCGGCATCGTGATTCTGGTAGGTGACGGTATTGCCCGTGTTTCGGGCCTTGATAAGTGCATGGCAGGTGAGCTGATCGAGTTCCCCAACGGTTCCTACGGCATGGCACAGAATCTGGAAGAAGATACGGTTTCTGTTGTTATTCTTGGTACCGATAACGGCATCAAAGAAGGCGACACCGTAAAACGCACCGGCAGAGTTGTGTCCGTTCCTGTTGGCGCTGGGCTGATCGGCCGTGTTGTCAATGCGCTGGGTGAACCCATTGACGGAAAGGGTAGTATTGAGGCGGAAGGTTACCGCCCCATTGAAAGCCCCGCCCCTGGCATTATTGAAAGAAAGCATGTCAGCCGTCCTCTGCAGACGGGCATCAAGGCCATCGATGCCATGATCCCCATTGGCCGGGGTCAGCGTGAGCTGATCATCGGTGACCGCCAGACCGGCAAGTCCACCATCGCAACCGATACCATTCTAAACCAGAAGGGCAAGAATGTCATCTGCATCTATGTTGCCATCGGTCAGAAGCGCTCTACCGTTGCCCAGATCGTGAACAATCTGGAACTGGGCGGTGCCATGGATTATACGGTAGTGGTTTCCGCTACGGCCTCCGAGCTGGCTCCCATGCAGTATATTGCACCTTATACCGGTTGTTCCATCGGCGAACATTTTATGCACCAAGGCAAGGATGTGCTGGTGATCTATGACGATCTGAGCAAGCACGCAGTGGCTTACCGTGCCATTTCTCTGCTGATTCGCCGTCCTCCCGGACGCGAGGCTTACCCCGGTGATGTTTTCTATCTCCATTCCCGTCTGCTGGAGCGTGCCGCCCAGCTGTCCGATGAATTGGGCGGCGGCAGCTTGACCGCGCTGCCCATTATCGAAACCCAGGCGGGCGATGTATCTGCATACATTCCTACCAATGTTATCTCCATCACCGATGGCCAGATATTCCTGGAAACCGAGCTGTTCAACGCAGGTATCATGCCCGCCGTGAACCCCGGCATTTCCGTTTCCCGTGTCGGCGGCGATGCCCAGATCAAGGCCATGAAGAAGGTTGCAGGTTCTTTAAAACTGCTGTACTCCCAGTACCGGGAACTGCAGAGCTTTGCCCAGTTCGGTTCCGATCTGGATGCAGATACCAAGGCCAGACTGGCCCTGGGTGAGCGGATCGTGGCGGTTCTGAAGCAGAAGAACAATGCCCCTGCGGAAGTTGCCCATCAGGTTTGCATTATCTTCGCTGTTACAAACGGCTATTTGAAGAATATCGAACTGGATGCTATTCCCGAATTTGAGCTTCGCCTGCGGGAATTTATGGACAACCGGTACAGCGATGTTCTGGAAACCATCCGTACCACCGGTAAGCTGGAAGCGGATACCATAGAAAAATTGAAAACTGCGCTGACGGAACTGCTCTCTGAGTTCCAGGGCGCAGCCTAAGGGAGGGAACAGCCATGGCTGGCGTTTCCGCCAAGGAAATCAAGACCCGCATTCGGAGTATGGAGTCTACCAAGCAGATTACCAAGGCCATGGAAATGGTGGCTGCATCCAAGCTCCGCCGGGCACAGGCGCAGGTGCTGAATTCCCGTCCGTATTTTGAGATCCTTTACGCAACCATCAATGATATTGTGGATGCAAACCGTGATTTTTCTTCCCCTTATCTGACGGCGCGGCCTGTAAAGAAATCCGTTTTTGTTGTTATCGCCGGTGACCGTGGGTTGGCCGGTGGCTATAACAGCAATGTTTTGAAGCTTGCCTACTCCGAAATGGAGGGGAAAGATGTTACTGTGCTGCCAATCGGTAAGAAAGCCGTGGATTTCTTTAAATCCCGGAATCTGGAACTGATGACCACCAACTACAAAGAGGCGGAGGATGTTTCCGTCGGTGACTGCTTCTCCATTGCCAAGCAACTGTGCAAGGCGTACCGGGCAGGCCAAATCGACGAAATTCATGTTGCGTATACCAATTTTGTTTCGGTTCTTTCCCAGACACCTGCGGCTCTGCGGCTGCTGCCGCTGCTGCGGCAAACCACAGGCCGGGAGGGAATGGTATCCACAGAGATCCAGTATGAGCCGGACAGTGAGACAGTCTTCGATGCCATTGTCCCGGAATATCTGGGAGGCATTCTCTATGGTGCCCTGTGTGAAAGCCGCGCTGCGGAACAGGCTGCACGCCGTACCGCCATGGATTCCGCAACCCAGAATGCGGATGAGATGATTGCGGATCTAAGCCTGAAGTTCAACCGGGCGCGTCAGGCCGCGATTACCCAGGAGATTACGGAAATCGTAGCCGGTGGAAAATGAAATAAGTAAGGAGAGAAATCCTATGGCAAATAATACGGGAACCGTGGTTCAGGTTGTGGGCCCGGTTCTGGACATTCGCTTTTCCGACGGTTGCCTGCCGGAACTGCTGAATGCCATTGAAGTGCCAAACGGCAGCAGCACCATCGTGGCTGAGGTCGCGCAGCACATCGGTGACAATGTGGTTCGCTGTATCGCTATGAGCTCTACCGACGGTCTGCAGCGGGGAACCGTTGCTACCGATACCGGTGCGCCCATCAGTGTTCCGGTAGGTGACGGCTGCTTGGGTCGTGTGTTTAACCTGCTGGGTCAGCCCATCGATAACGGCGCACCTGTGGAGGCTGCAGAAAGCTGGCCCATCCACCGGGCGGCACCTTCCTATGAGGAACAGCAGCCTGCTACCGAGATTCTGGAAACCGGTATCAAGGTTATTGACCTGATCTGCCCCTATGCAAAGGGCGGTAAGATCGGCCTGTTTGGTGGCGCAGGTGTCGGAAAGACCGTTTTGATTCAGGAATTGATCTACAACATCGCCACTGCCCACAACGGCTATTCTGTCTTCACCGGTGTCGGTGAGCGTGCCCGTGAGGGCAATGACCTTTACAATGAAATGACCGAGTCCGGCGTTATCAGCAAGTCCGCCATGGGCTGCGGTCAGATGATCGTACCCCCAGGAGCCCGTATGCGTGTCGGCCTTTCCGGTTTGACTATGGCAGAATACTTCCGGGACGTGAAGCACCAGGATGTGCTGCTGTTTATCGACAATATCTTTCGCTTTACACAGGCAGGTTCTGAGGTTTCCGCGCTGCTGGGCCGTATGCCCTCTGCCGTTGGCTACCAGCCTACGCTGGCAACGGAAATGGGCGCTCTGCAGGAGCGTATTACCTCCACCAAGAACGGTTCCATCACCTCCGTGCAGGCGGTTTATGTGCCTGCTGACGACCTGACCGACCCCGCTCCCGCAACCACCTTTGCCCACTTGGATGCTACCACCGTTCTGGATCGTGGTATTGCTTCTTTGGGTATTTACCCTGCGGTGGATCCTCTGGATTCTACTTCCCGTATCCTTAGCCCCGAGGTGGTGGGTAAGGAGCATTATGAAACCGCCCGTGCAGTTCAGAGCATTCTGCAGCGCTATAAGGAATTGCAGGATATCATTGCCATCATGGGTATGGACGAGCTGAGCGAAGAAGATAAAATGATCGTTAACCGCGCCCGTAAGGTTCAGCGTTTCCTGAGCCAGCCCTTCCATGTGGCAGAGCAGTTTACCGGCTACGACGGCAAGTATGTGCCGCTGAAGGAAACCATCCGCAGCTTCCGGGAAATCATCGAGGGTAAGCATGACCAGATTCCCGAGTCCTATTTCCTGTATGCGGGTTCTATCGACGAAGTCGTGGAAAAATGGAAGGGTGAGAACGCATGACCAGCTTCCCACTGAAAATCGTTACCCCCGATGGAATGGAGTTTGACGGCAAGGCCGAGGAAGTCGTCGTCCGTACCACCTCCGGCGATCTGGGAATTCTTGCCGGCCACATTGACTGTGTGGCACCGCTGGGAATGGGCATGGCAACTCTGGTCATTGACGGACAGAAACGGTACGCATCTTGTATTGGCGGCATCCTTTCTGTTTCCAAGGGATCTGTCACATTGGTGCCCACTACCTTCGAGTGGGCGGATGAGATCGATCTGGACCGGGCAGACAGGGCAATTGACCGGGCAAAGGCAGTTCTGGCAGACAAGAATGTATCCGGTACGGACCTTGTGGTTGCGGAAGCAAAGCTGAAGCGCGCACTGGTCCGCAAGAGTGTGGCTTCCTATAAAGTTAAATAAGGCGAATGGCATGTGCGGATTGAACGCAGCCGATAAAAAGCAATCATAACCACCGGCTGTGCCGGTGGTATGCACAGGCCCCCTTAGGGCCTTTTACTAGCTGAGCCTATAGGCCCATCGAATTTTCTTTCGCTTGCGTGTGGTGCCCCACCACCGCAGATGCGGTTATGCGAGCACCGAAGGCCCCCTTGTGTAAAGGGGGCTGTCAGCCGAGCAGGCTGACTGGGGGATTGCCACTATGAGATCAATCCCTCCGTCACGGCTTACGCCGTGCCACCTCCCTTTGCACAAGGGAGGCTTTCCGCTGCGGCGGGACTGGGCATAGCTAAAGCTTTTTAGAACCCCCAGCCGTGCTGGGGGTTTTCTTGTACAATAATATCCCCCCTGATGTAGGATAATCACATCAGGGGGGATACTTTATGCGTAAAAAAGGGGTTGTATGACAGAACAGCTTTGGCGTATTCAGGACAGGTTGCCGTTTGCGTCGCAGGTGAGGACCACATGGCAGGATCTTGTTTCTACCTTGATCCCCAATATTTTCTTGTAAAATTCCGCATCTGCGATGGCCTGATTGCCGGAGGTGTAGGCGCTGGCTCCGTTAAAGTGCCAATTACTGTTATAGATCTCATAACTACCGACAGCGGCTGTGCAAACAGCACTGACTCCCGGATTTACAGTAAATGTGCCACTGACAGTATATTTCCACAAAGGATTATAATTTGAATCTCTCAAAATATGTTCTGCGTATCCACTTTTCTGCAAAGTCGAAGTCCGTGTATTTGCTTGGAACTCATAAACGGAAATGGTCAGATAAAGGCCGTCACCCACTTGTTCCACAATTTCAGACACAAGGATGGGCGACTCTTCGGCGGCGTTGGCGGAGGGGGATATCGTAGAAAACAGCATAAGGACTACAATAAACAAGCAACAGCATTTTAAATCATACCTAGCCATATGTTTCCTTTCCAAGAGGGATAGCAACACTTGTATCAACTACTTTTCGTGAGTAAAATCTGCCGACTGTCTGATTATTGACGATACCAACCCAAAGACACAACCCCACAAACGCAGTCAGAATAACAGCGGCGACTGCGATTGCCAGCTTTCTCCGAAACCGTTTGGCGGAGAGATTCCGTGCCAGTTCCTCACTGCTGACTCCGGTGAGAAATTCTTTGACATATTCCTCCGGGCGGCCAAAATGCTGATTAAGCAATTCTTCCGTGGCTTCCGGATACTCATCCAGATAGTCTTCCAGATCTGCTCTTAGCCCCTCTACCATGGGTTTTCGGTATACGCCGCAGGCCTTTGAGATGGCGGTTACCTGACGGAGATAGTTATTCGTCTGTGTCCGGACCGACATTTGCATCTTCCTTTCTCAAAGCACCGGTGTGAACGGAGTCCAAAACATTTTCAATACCCTTGCTGATATTCCGGTATTCCCGGAGAATCGCTTCCAAAACCTCTGCCCCGGCTGGAAGCAGGTGGTAATAAACCCGGATCCGGCGTCCCACCTGGACTTCCCGGGTACTCAGATATTTTTTCTGCTCCAATCGGTACAGCACTGTATACAGGGATGGACCCTGAATGTCGAAAAGACCGCCGCTGTAGGTTTTCAGTTCCTTTGACAGCTCGTAGGGATACCGGTCTCCCTGAGAGAGCAGCGACAGCAGGAGCATCTCTGCACTTCCACGCCGAAAGTTAGTGGAGACATCCAAAATATGCTGCTGCATTTCCTTGTCCAAAGGCCATCCCCTCCTTTTAAATGGAACTATATATAGTAAAACAGATAAATACTTATTAGTCAATAGTAATTGACAATAAATAATAAGTTGACAAATAATCAATGGCATGTTATAGTGAATTTGGAAAAAACAACCAATTGACAAAAAGGAGGAATCGTCTATGAAGAAAATGATCTGCTTATTGGCTTGCCTGTGCTGCTTGCTGATCTTGATGGGCTGCGAAAAGCTGCCGGGTGAGGAGACCCTTCCTCCTGCTAAGGAAACCACCCAGCCGACCCAGACAACCACTGCGCCCCCGGAGACTACCGCACCGCCGGAGACTACCGCACCGCCGGAGACTACCGCACCGCCGGAGACTACCGCACCGCCGGAGACTACCGCACCGCCGGAAACTACCGCACCGCCGGAAACTACCGCACCACCAGAGACTACAGCACCGCCGGAGACCCCGTGTTTACAGATCCTAGATCCGGTTCCACCGGTGGATTCGGAGATTTCCGCGGCAGTCGTTTATACCCCGGAGTTGGATCCCAGTGGTCTGGTTTCCGTTGTGCATGCCCGCTTTCCGACAGCGATGGCCCATGAACGGGTCTATGAAGGCGGCGTTTTCCGGAAGTGCATAGACGGGCAGGAAATGATGTCCGGAAGTCACTACCAAGCCTACGCAGTGGTAAACGGACAGCTGAAAGCACTGGAAAACCGGACTTTTGCCAAAGAAATTTCCTTCCTGGGAGGAAAGACCTATCTGGAATTTCAATATGCCCTCAATGGAGATGAGGTCGTTTTAACCTATATACCCCCACAGTATGATAATAGTGGGAGCGGTCTTCCTAACGATTCCCGCGTTGTAGATACCAGCAGAGGTTTGAAAGAATGTCTTGTGCGTCTTACATACTTCACAGAGACAGACGGAAACTTGCGCTTGACCCAGTATTTTGATTTGCTGAATCTGGAAACGGGAGAGCTTGCGGGATTCCTCTCAGATTTTGATCCGGCTATCTTCCAGAATGTTGATTCGTGGGAATTTGTTGCATGGACCGAGGAGGGTAATCCGGTTTTCTCAGGGGGAGGCTCCTATAAGATGCTTGACATGTCTGCCAAGACCCTTGTGGATAACTACCCCTATCCGTATCAGCCATTGTCCTATAATGGCACCTATTGGAATAAGAGTGCCTATTTGGATCTAACAGACCCGCTGAGCGGAGAAAAAGTCAGTTTGAAAGCACCGGAATGCTGGGACTATCACACCACGGAGTGGTGGCGCAGTCCCGATGGCAGAAAGTTCATTGCAAGGGAGAATGGTGATCTTCTGATCTACGATGCAGACAGAAACATATGGATCGCGATCGACAGGACCCTTCCGGAGGGATTGAACGATTACATCCAGTATTGGACAAAGGATAATGCCTTCGTGTGTGTATCCCCGGACAGGAAAAATGTGTCGGTCTATCGTATTGACGGGAATGCATAATACCGAAAAAATCAAATGGCATGTGCGGTTTCGCACATGCCATTTTTCGTTAGGGGATATAGCATACTCTGTAACTTCGTTCCCGGCCGGGAGGTTCCGGCGCGCCCACGGCAAACAGACCGTAGAGATCACCGCAGCGGTCTTCCAGAAGCTGATAGGCATCCTCCTGCGCTTCTCCAATGTTGGGAAAGCGTCCGGTAGTTTTGGCCTGTTTTAAAATTTCACGGCCCCGGTCATTAAACGCCAGTACCCGGGTGTAAGGAGCGGGGGAGACAAGATCCTGCGCTGTAATACTCAGATAGGCGCACATCAGCATCCTGTCAAGACGGGTGCGGGTGTAGCGCTTGGATTTCACGGCAGTAAGGATATCTTCCACCGTGGCCTCTTTTCGGGCGGCATGCATGAATTTTCGCCACAGGCCCTCGCTGCCGTAGGGAAGGGCAGCAAATTCGCTGTCTGTCATGGTGCGAAGACGCGTTAGAATTGCCCGCTCACCGGAAGATATCATATGCAGCGGTGCATCTTTAAAACAGGGAACAGCTTGACCCGGAATATAGGATTCCCAACCGCTGCCTGCCATCAAAGCGCGGACGGCGGTGGCGGATGGGTTCTCGGAATCCGGAAGAGAATCGTGGTAGCAGCCTTGGCGCAAAATAGGCAACGGCTGCATTGGGGAATTTTGATTTAGAATCGCTTTGCAGTATTCCACAGCCAGAATGTTATTGGGTGTTTTTAATAGGGATGCATCGTAGCCCATATCTGCCAGCGCCGCTTCTCTTGCGGCGGGGAAGGATAACCCCGCATCCAAATGCTTTCTCAGCGCATCTGAAAAATGCGCATCCAAAAGCGCTTTGGCAGTGGAAAGAAGGGCGGAACCGTCAGCGGTTTCAGCACCGAAGCAAAGACTGTCACAAAAACCGGAGAGAATGCGGACACCACCGGCAGCAAAACCCTCCGCCGAAGAAAGGGCATAGGTTACGGGAAGCTCCAACACAAGATCCGCACCGGACAGAACGGCGGCTTTTGCCCGGCACATTTTGTCCAGAATCGCAGGATGACCCCGCTGCACGAAATTGCCGCTCATGAGACAGACAATGCCGCTGTCAGTACCGACCGTATTGCGAATATGGTCGATTTGCTTCTTATGACCCAGATGAAGGGGATTGTATTCGCAGATAATGCCGGTTATCTTCAAAATAATTCCACCTTTTTACGAAAAAATTGCAAACAGGACTTGAGAAATCCTGCGAAATATTATAGAATAGACCCAGCTATGGTTATATTATCATAAAACCTGAAAAATGAAAACAATATTTTAGGAGGCAATTTCAAATGAATGTATTGATCATCAATGCCGGCAGCTCCAGCCTGAAGTACCAGCTGATGAACCCCGAGACCGGTGTCGTATCCGCTAAGGGTCTGTGTGAGCGTATCGGCATCGACGGCCGTCTGAACCACACCAAGGCTGGCTGCGACAAGGTTGTTAAGGACATCCCCATGCCCACCCACTCTGAAGCCATTGCTGCCACTCTGGAGATCCTGCAGGATGCTGAGGTTGGCGTTATTAAGTCCGTTGAAGAGATCGATGCTGTTGGTCACCGCGTTCTGCACGGCGGTATGGAATTCTTTGATTCCTGCATCATCAATGACGAAGTCATCACCGCTATCAAGAAGTGCATTCCTCTGGGACCCCTCCACAACCCTGCTAACCTGATGGGTATCGAGGCTTGCCAGGCTGTTATGCCCACCACTCCTCAGGTCGCTGTGTTTGACACCGCTTTCCACATGACCATGCCTCCTAAGGCTTACCGCTATGCTATCCCTACCGAGTATTACAAGAACGACTCCATCCGCCGCTACGGCTTCCACGGCACTTCCCACAAGTATGTTGCCAAGCGTACCGCTGAGCTGGTTGGCAAGAAGGAATTCAAGATGGTCAACTGCCATCTGGGCAACGGCTCTTCTATGTCCGCTGTGAAGGACGGCAAGTGCATGGACACCACCATGGGTCTGACTCCTCTGGCCGGTGTTCCCATGGGTACCCGCTCCGGCGATATCGACCCCGCTGTTGTGCAGTTCATCTGCAACAAGTACAACATGAGCGTTGATGAGTGCCTGAACATGCTGAACAAGAAGTCCGGTATGCTGGCTCTCTCCGGTGTTTCCTCCGACTTCCGTGATTTGGAAGACGGCGCAAAGAAGGGCAATGACGACTGCGCCCTGGCTCGTGAGAAGTTCTGCTACGAAGTTGCCAAGTATGTTGGCGCTTACGCCGCTGCTCTGAATGGCATTGATGTTCTGCCCTTCACCGCTGGTGTCGGCGAGAATGACTGCGCTGTGCGTGCTGCTGTTTGTGAGTACCTGGGCTTCATGGGTGTTAAGATCGATCCCGAGCTGAACAGCAAGCGCGGCAAGGAAATGGTTATTTCTACCCCCGACTCCAAGGTTCAGGTTTGGGTTGTTCCCACCAACGAAGAGCTGATGATCGCACAGGATACCGCTGAGCTGGTCAACGCTGCCAAGTAAGAAATCAAATCGAAATGGGGGCGGAAGGGAACTTCCGCCCCTTCGCGTATAGGAGGGCCTATGACAACTGCATCTGAACGCTTTTTAAAATATGTGACCTTTGATACCAAATCCGATGAGTTCTCCGAAACCTGTCCTTCTACCGATAAACAGAAGGTATTTGGCGCGTATTTGGTGGAGGAAATGAAGGAAATCGGCATCCAGGATGCCTATATGGACGAGTATGGCTATGTATACGGGTCTGTCCCTGGGGATCCACGCCTGCCCACCATTGGTCTGATTGCCCATATGGATACCTCTCCCGATGCTTCCGGCGAGAATATCAAGGCTAAGACTGTTTTGTATGATGGCAGTGATATTTGCCTCAATGCAGACAAGGATATCTGGCTTCGGGCAAAGGACTATCCGGGACTTACCAATCATGTGGGGAAGCATTTGATCGTTACCGATGGTACGACCCTTTTGGGTGCGGACGATAAGGCCGGTATTGCGGAAATCATGACCGCTGCTGAGTATTTCCTCACTGCCCGGATCAATCATGCACCGCTGCGGATTGCTTTTACCCCCGATGAGGAAATTGGCCGCGGCGCAGACCGTTTTAATGTGAAAGATTTCGGCGCGGATTACGCCTATACTGCCGACGGTGGCCCGGTAGGGGAGATTGAGTTTGAAAACTTTAACGCCGCCTCTGCCAAGGTAGAAATTGCCGGACGGAATATCCATCCCGGTTCTGCCAAGAATAAGATGATCAATTCCCAGCTCATCGCCATGGAATACAACGGACTGCTGCCTGCCCATCAGCGACCGGAAAGCACCGAAGGCTATGAAGGTTTCATTCATCTGACTGACATGGAAGGTGAAGTAGAAAAAAGCACCCTGCGCTACATTATCCGTGACCATGATATGGAGAAATTCCAAGCAAAGAAAGCAATCATGGAAACCGCAGCTGCCTTTATCAATCAGAAGTATGGCGAAGGTACCGTGACACTAACTATCCGTGACAGCTACTTCAATATGCGTGAGAAAATCGAGCCTTGCATGTATGTGGTGGAACGGGCTATGAAGGCTATGAAAAATGTGGGAATGGATCCTGTGGCGGTGCCGATCCGTGGTGGCACCGATGGCGCGCGCCTTTCCTACATGGGTCTGCCCTGTCCGAATCTTTGTACCGGCGGTGCCAATTACCATGGTCGCTTCGAGTATATTCCCGTGGAGGATATGGACCTTTGCACCCGTATGCTGGTGGAAATCTTAACGACTCTGTAACAAAACAGGCCGGATTCCCGGCCTGCTTTTTTGTTGACAAGCTTATTCTAATGTGTTAAAATAACTGTACTAACGGATTAGAATAAAGGGAGGGAGTCGAATGGAAACACCGAAAATTTTTGAAAGTGAGTATCGTTTCTGCCTGATTCTATGGGAGCATGAACCAATCAAAAGCGCGGAACTGGCACAGCTGTGCAAGGAGAAACTGGGCTGGTCCAAGACAACCACCTATACGGTCATTAAGCGTCTTTCTGACCGGGGGGTCCTGAAAAGTGAAAACACCATCGTTACGGCTTTGATCTCCAAGGAAGAAGCGCAGCGCAGTGAGCTGAATGAGCTGATGGAGAAAAAGTTTGAAGGTTCTCTTCCGGCCTTTATTGCGGCATTTGCACACAGACAGAAACTATCCGATGAGGAGATTAAGGAAATTCGTCGCATTATTGGGCAATAAGGAGGATGCAATATGGATGCTGTATTTTTAAAGCTGATAGAGCTGAGCATTATCGGCAGCCTGTTCGTTCTTGCAGTGGTACTGCTGCGGCTGATTTTCCGAAAAGCACCGAAGTGGATATTTTGCCTGTTGTGGGGATTGGTAGCCCTTCGCTTGGTCGTGCCGGTGTCTGTCCAGAGCACTTTCTCTCTTGTTCCGAATAATGTATCCGAAAAGCAAATTGCTTCCCAAATGGCGAAAAGCTATGTGGGGGATGTGACATATATCCATGAGGGCGCTGAGAACTACCAAGCTGCAGTGGAAGCGGGACGCAAACCAATCCAAACCGGTGACACCTCCTATGTGGTGACGCAAAAGGACAGTTTGGAGGAACCCCAGACCGTCAAAACAGCAGTTCTGCCGGTGCTCAGCCATATTTGGGCAGTGGGTGTTGTATTGATGCTTGGCTACACACTGACCAGTTATCTGGCTCTGCGCAGAAAAGTCTGCACGGCAACATTACTGGAAAAGAATATTAAGCAGTCCGAGAAGGTGGATTCTCCCTTTGTGTTGGGGTTGGTCCGTCCGGTGGTTTACCTGCCCTATGGACTTACCGACGCTGACCAGGAAAATGTGATTGCCCATGAAATGGCTCATATTCAGCGCAAGGATCATTGGTGGAAACCCATTGGTTTTCTGATTCTGTCCATATATTGGTTTAACCCCGTGATGTGGCTGGCATACATTCTTCTTTGTCGGGACATTGAAGGAGCCTGCGATGAAAAGGTAATTCGAAAACTGGACAAAGATGGGATCCGCGCCTACTCCACCGCATTGCTCAATTGCAGTGTTCATCGGCGCGGCATAGCGGCCTGTCCGCTGGCTTTTGGTGAAGCTGGAGTCAAAGAACGGATTAAGCGGGTCATGCACTATAAAAAGCCGGCATTTTGGATCTTGCTATTGGCTCTGGCTGCTTCTGCGGTGGCGGCGGTACTGTTGCTGACAACACCGCCGGAGGAGGTACAGCAGCAGAACGAACCGACGGAATCCACGCAGGCTGCGGAGCTGGCGACGGACACGGAAATTATTTTGGCTTTGGTGGATGAGATTGCGGAGAACCCGTCGGTGGCAGCCAGTTCCAATCCCTATGATTACATAAATGCAGCCTTTGATAAGTATGCAAAGATTCTACGGTATGAGGAAACGGCCAAAGAATGTCTGTTGACCGCATTGGAAAAATCAGCTGACAACGGTTTGCGGGAATATATTATGGCCGCTGTTTGCGCTGAACTGACGGATTTTGGTCAAAGCAAACAGCAAACGCCTTGGGGCAGCGGTAAAGAATGGCTTTCACTGTATCAGGAACATTTGGCGCGGTTGGACGAACCTGTTGGAAGGGAGGAAGATACAGTGGGTTCCATGATAGAAGTGGGTAGTCTTCTGGGTGTTGACAATGCCTGGGTACGAATCGTAGCTGTGGAAGACCATCCTTACAGGCTTGGAGTACATCGCTATAGTTACCGCTTCCAGTATTATGACGAAGACGGGCAGGAATGGTATCTGGTAGAAATTCACAGCTGTATGGATTACAAGTTGGGAGATTTTGACAGCGATGGTGTGGTAGAATTGTTCTATTATACGGATACTCAGGAATATCCCTATTACATCTGTGACCGGGATGGGGAGAACCTGGTGGAACAGGGGTATACCGTTGTACCGGATGCGGTGTTGGACTATGAGATGCTGCTGGATTCGGAAGGGTATTATTTGCATGAAGAACGGTGGGCATGGTTTTTGAAAGATCCCGCTGCTTATGTGGCAGAAGTTGCAAAAAGGCCTGAGGATCGGCTGTACAGTATTTGTCCCAGTGGGATTATCCCGGCATATACGGATTCTGCACGCATCGATGCTGCCATTGCAGAGCTACACGGGTTGCTGGACGGAAAACCTACTGCATATGAGAAAAAGATCATCTATAGGCTTTTGAATGAAATACAGCTGAGTTATGTGCCGGAACTGACCACGGGAGCGGACATTCATTATGGCAGACTGTTTGAACAGTGGTCCTACACCACAGAGATGTCTACATATGCCTATAACTGCTTGCAGCAAATCAGCAATGTTTATGACAGCGACCCGGTTGCTTTCCTGAAAGGCGTTGCGGCCATAGAGAAAAGCAGCCTGGCCAAAGATTTGCAGCCGGTAGTATCGTGGTTGGTAAAGACCAACTATCTGTATGACCCAGATGGATTCCAGTTGGAGGTAAAGCAACTGCGCGCAAATGCAGGAAGTGAAGAAGAAAAGAAACTGGCGGAGCTTTTCCAAAAGGAATTGGACGCACAGAAAGTACCAGTCATAGAAGCGGAAAAACTTCTGAATGGGGATTCGGCTGATCTATGGAGCGCCTTTTTCTATGATCCCGTGAAAGTGCTTCAGATATTGGGTGGCTGTAACGCAGAGCAAATAAAACCCCTTGGTCAGAAGCTTTGGGGCAGTCCGGAACAATGGGCGCAAAAGCTTTTGGATAAAGGGTATGCGGCGGTAAACCGGGTTCTGGCAGAAAAACCTACCGGAACGCAAAAGGATGTGGCGTATAAGGTTCTTGTGCAGTTGGAGTGGGAAGGCGGTTATCGGGATGTGTATATTTCTGGACAACCCTTTGACTATCAGCGGCTTTTCAATAAACTGTCATATTCTGATGGCGCACTGACAAGTAACAGTATGAGCCAGCTCTATCCTGTGTATGATGCGGATCCTTCCGGGTTCATCCGTGGGTTGGCACAGTGGTTAGGAACAGTGCCGGAGAGCAATCTGTTGGAGAATATCGCGTCTCATTTTGCATATCAATATGCGGCTTCTGATTCTTATTTGAAGCATTTGCAGAAACTTGCAGACACAATGACAGAAGACAGAGAACGCGATTGCATAAGTGCATTCCTTAAAGCATACCAAAAGGCACAGAAAAATCCGTAAAGACAAAAAATGCAGGGATGTCATCCCTGCATTTTTTATTGAGGTCAATTACGGACGGCAAGTACGATCTTACCTGCGTTCTTGTGGATTTGAATTCTTTCCCAAATGGCAAAACAGCCGGTTTTTTTGATGCAGAAACTGCCGCTATCTCTGACAGATACCGCTGTGCGGCTACCCTGACAGGGAAGCGATGGGTCGGCATTGGCCATAGCACTGCGCACATGGAACAATGCAAGACGGATCCATGTAAATCTCTGCACGAACGCCGGGGAAACGCCAAGCCGGCTGCGCAAGATGGCCACGAAGGTATAGAAGCAAACAAAGCTATTTACAAATGACTCGGGCAGTGATAAAATACTACAGGTTTCGCAGGAATGGTATGAAAGAAACAGAACCACAAGGAGGCTGCCATGAAGATTGTTGGACTGCAAAAACTGACCTTGCTGGACTACCCCGGGAAAGTTGCCTGCACGGTCTTTCTGGGCGGCTGTAATTTTCGCTGCCCCTTTTGCCACAACGGTGAGCTGCTGGATAATCAAGCGGAAGAATTCATGGAACCGGGGGAACTGGTAAGCTTTCTGTCCAAGCGGAAAGGGATTTTGGACGGTGTTTGCATTACCGGTGGTGAACCCACTTTACAGCCGGACCTGCCGCAGCTTTTGTCACAAATCAAAGCCATGGGATATTGCGTTAAGCTGGATACAAACGGCTATCGGCCGGATATTCTGCGGAATCTGATCCATAGCGGTCTTGTGGACTATGTGGCTATGGATGTGAAGAACAGCCCGGCCTGTTATGGCTGCACAGTAGGTATCCCACAGTTGAAGCTGGACAGAATCGAAGAGAGTATTCGGTTTCTGCTTTCTGGTACAGTGGACTATGAACTGCGGACTACCGTTGTGGAGGAACTGCACAGTGAGGAATCTATCCGGGAAATGGGACAGTGGCTATCCGGGTTGGATCCTACTCAAAAAGTTACAAAGCTTTTTTTACAATGCTTTGTGGACAGGGAAACTGTCCTCCAGCAGGGACTTCATGCCCCCCAGACGGAGACACTTAAAAAATATGTCGAAATTTTGACGCCATATGTAGGTATAATCGCTCTCCGTGGCGTTTAAAACACAACATATAGTGTTTGTAACCGAATTTTAACCACCATATGTTGAATTTTGTTGTTGACATTTTTATAACCCTTTAGTATAATACAGGCACTTCGGCTTTTCAGGCAAGGAAAACCAATGCCTGTATTATTCTTTTATATGGAGGTAAGTTTCATGTACCAGGTACTAAAGCGCGATGGCAGCACGATGGAATTTGACATTACCAAAATCAGTGCCGCTATGATTAAGGCCTTTGAGGCACAGAACAAGAACTATCACCCCAGTGTTATCAATATGCTGGCTCTGCAGGTCAGCGCAGACTTCGAAACCAAGATCAAAGACGGCTTCATCGCCGTGGAAGATATTCAGGACAGCGTAGAAAAGGTTCTGTCCGATGCCGGTTATGCTGATGTGGCAAAGGCCTACATCCTTTACCGCAAGCAGCGGGAGAAGATCCGTAATGTCAATTCCGCTCTGCTCAACTACAAGGATCTGGTCGACAACTACCTCCAGATCAATGACTGGCGTGTCAAGGAAAACTCCACCGTTACTTACTCTGTCGGCGGTCTGATCCTCTCTAACTCCGGTGCTATCACCGCCAACTACTGGCTGTCCGAGATCTATGACAGCGAGATCGCAGAGGCGCACCGTACCGCTGCGCTGCACCTGCATGACCTGAGCATGCTCACCGGCTACTGCGCAGGCTGGAGCTTGAAGCAGCTGATTCAGGAAGGCCTGGGCGGCGTTCCCGGAAAGATTACATCTTCTCCCGCCGGCCACCTGTCCACCCTCTGCAACCAGATGGTCAATTTTCTGGGCATCATGCAGAACGAGTGGGCCGGTGCACAGGCATTCTCTTCCTTCGATACCTATCTGGCACCCTTTGTCAAGGTAGACAATCTGAGTCAGAAGGAAGTCAAGCAGTGCATTCAGTCCTTCATCTACGGCGTCAATACCCCCTCCCGTTGGGGTACCCAGGCACCCTTCTCCAACATTACACTGGACTGGGTCGTTCCTGCTGACCTGGCTGACCAGCCTGCAATCGTTGGCGGCAAGGAGATGGACTTCACCTACGGTGACTGCAAGAAGGAAATGGATATGGTCAACAAGGCCTTCATCGAGATCATGATCGAGGGCGATGCCAA
>JAZNFH010000028.1:0-11603 GCA_045589055.1 Faecousia sp.
CTCCCCTATGAGGGGAGGCGAGGGTGCTGCCGCGCCACAGCAAGTATCGTGAGATAAACGATCATTTACGGTTCTTAGATAGTAGAAAACACCCCCGGGTCCGACTGGAACCGGGGGTGCAATGCGTTATTTCTTAGTACATGCCGCCGCCCTGGGCTGCAGCTGCGGCCATGGCAGCGTCAGCAGCGGGATCGGGCTTGTCGACCACGAGAGACTCGGTGGTCAGGACGCAGCCTGCGATGGAGGCAGCGTTCTCCAGAGAGGAACGGGTGACCTTGGTGGGGTCGACAATGCCTGCGGGGATCATGTCCACATACTCTTCGCTGTAGGCGTTGTAGCCGAAGCCAACCTTACCGCAGGAGCGGATCTTCTCGTAGACCACAGAGCCGTCCACACCGGCGTTCTCAGCGATCTGACGGATGGGAGCCTGCAGGGCAGCGGCAATGATCCGGGCACCGGTCTTCTCGTCACCCTGCAGAGTAGCGATCAGCTTCTCAACAGCAGCAATGGCATTGACCTGAGCGGTACCGCCGCCGGCAACAATGCCTTCTTCCACAGCAGCGCGGGCAGCATTCAGAGCATCTTCCACTCTCAGCTTCTGCTCCTTCATGGCGACCTCAGTCTGAGCGCCGACCTTGATAACGGCAACACCGCCGGCCAGCTTTGCCAGACGCTCCTGCAGCTTCTCACGGTCGTAGTCGGAAGTGGTGGTAGCGATGGCGCTGCGGATCTGGTGAGCGCGAGCCTTGATAGCATCGGGATCACCGGCACCGTCAACGATTGTGGTGTTATCCTTAGTCACAACGATCTGACGGCAGCGGCCCAGATCGTTCAGAGTGGCCTCAGTCAGCTCCATGTTCAGCTGGCTGGAGATCACGGTACCGCCGGTGAGCACGGCGATATCCTGCAGCATTTCCTTGCGGCGGTCGCCGAAGCCGGGAGCCTTGACGCAGACGCAGTTGAAGTTGCCGCGCAGACGGTTGACCAGCAGAGTAGCCAGTGCGTCGCCTTCCACATCCTCAGCGATGATGATCATCTTCTTGCCGCCCTTGACCACAGGCTCCAGAATGGGCAGGATCTCCTGAATGGAAGCGATCTTCTTGTCGGTGATCAGGATATAAGCATCGTCCAGAACGGCTTCCATCTTATCGGTATCGGTGACCATGTAGGGGGAGATATAGCCACGGTCAAACTGCATGCCTTCGACCACTTCCAGGCCGGTCTCGGCAGTCTTGCTCTCTTCAATGGTGATGACACCCTCGGTGCCGACCTTTTCCATAGCCTCAGCGATCAGGGCGCCGATGGCTTCGTCGCCGGAAGAAACAGCGCCGACTCTTGCGATAGCGGCGGAATCGGAAACGGGAACGGAGTTGGCCTTAATGGAAGCAACGGCAGCAGCGACAGCCTTATCGATGCCCTTACGCATGACCATGGGGTTGGCACCGGCGGACAGGTTCTTCAGACCTTCCCGGGTGATGGCCTGTGCCAGCAGGGTAGCGGTGGTGGTGCCGTCACCGGCAACATCGTTAGTCTTGGTAGCAACCTCCCGGATCAGCTGGGCGCCCATATTCTCAAAGGCATCTTCCAGCTCCACTTCCTTAGCGATGGTCACGCCGTCGTTGGTGATCAGGGGAGCGCCGAACTTCTTGCCCAGCACAACATTGCGGCCCTTGGGGCCCAGGGTAACCTTAACGGTGTTGGCCAACTGGTCAATACCGGACTGCAGCTTCTTACGGGCTTCCTCGCCGTAAACGATCATCTTTGCCATGATTCAAAATCCTCCTTGCTTAGTCAGTAACAACAGCCAAAATATCGTCATGCTTCACGAACTTGTATTCTTCGCCGTCCAGCTTGATATCATTGCCGGTGAACTTGCTGACGACGACCTTGTCGCCAACGGAAACATGCATGGTCACATCCTTGGTGCCGGGGCCAACAGCCACGACTTCGTAGATGGCGGGCTTTTCCTTATTGGTAGTAGCCAGAATGATGCCGGAAACGGTGGTCTCGGCTGCGTCATGCTGCTTCAGCAGAACATTGTCTGCCATGGGTTTCAGTTTCATAACAGATCCTCCAACTTGTTATTTAGACCGCGGCATTGTCCGCCGCTTGTATCTACTGGTTATTAGCACTCTTGATTACTGAGTGCTAATATATAATAGCGCAAGCGCAGAAAAAAAGCAAGAGGAAAAAAGGGAATTTCCGTAAATTATTTGTGAATACACTGATCGACTTCAGTGCAATCTCATGCGATGCACTCTTTTTTGTATATATCGATGAATTATTGCAATAAAAACGCCGATATCCTCTTTACTTTTGTGCGTTTTTCCTTTATAATAGTTTATGTTATTGAGGAAAGGAGGCGATATTGTGGGCGAAGTACTGGCAGTTCTGTCCGGAAAGGGCGGAACCGGCAAGACATCTGTCTGCGCAGGCCTTGCCACAGCACTGGCGGAAGCCGGCTTGGATATTCTGTGCATCGACTGCGATATCGGCCTGCGGAATCTGGATATTTCTTTGGGAATCTCCCAAACCAGCGCCCTTTCCTTTCTGGATGTCTCCCAGGGCGGCTATTCTTTGGAGCAAGCCGCTGTGCATCCGGTGTATCCCAAGCTGCATTTTCTAACAGCACCCATGAATTGCCCCGCTGACCGGGTGGATGCCGATGCTTTCCGAGCTATGCTTTCTCTGGCAAGAAAGCAATACGCCTATATTTTTCTGGATGCGCCAGCAGGCATCGATGCCGGCTTTCTTTTGGCTGCCCGGCATGCTGACCGGGTGCTGCTGGTCACCGGCCCCGACCCCGCCGCGGTGCGGGATGCGGCCCGCGCCGGAGAAATTCTGGAGCTGATGGGAAAGCAGGATGTCCGACTGATCGTAAACCGGATCCATCCCAAAATGGTCTCCGCCATGGATCTGACCATCGACGATGTGATGGATCAGGCAGGCCTTCCCCTTCTGGGTATCGTCCCCGAGGATTCCAATGTAACGCTGGCAGCAGCTTTTGGAAAGCCTCTCCTGAAGCGCACCAAACGAGGTGCCGCGGCAGCCTGCCGGCGAATCGCCAAGCGTCTGCAGGGGCTGCGCGTAGGTATTACATTATGAGCGTTCAATAAGGAGTGATCGCAGTGAATATTGCATTTCTGGCACATGATAAAAAGAAAGAACTGATGGTCCAGTTCTGCACCGCCTACAAGAGCGTACTGATCAAGCATAGCCTGTTTGCTACAGCCACTACCGGCCGTCTCATCGGCGACAATACGGGTCTTCCCATTACACTGCTGCTGTCCCATAAACAGGGCGGCCATCAGCAGATCAATGCCCGCATCGCCTACAACGAGATCGACCTGGTGCTGCTCTTTGCCGATCCCAGCAATACCGATCCATCGGATGACACCCAGATGATCGAAACCATCCGCCACTGCGATAAGCACAATGTTCCCATTGCCACCAATCTGGCCAGTGCGGAAATGTTCATCATGGGTCTGCAGCGGGGCGATCTGGATTGGCGCGAAATGCTGCACAACAAAACCCGTTTCTAAAAGAAACGGGTTTTGAGTGAAGAGTGAATAGTGAAGAGTGAAGAGGTGTTGTGTCCGCTTCGCGGACGATTTTAATTATCCCCAAAGGGGTACCTTAACTATTCACTATTCACTTTTACTTCTTCACTATTTTTAAACTGAAAGGAAATAAAAACTATGGATATCATTAAGCCCCGGACCCTGTCCGGTTTTATGGAGCTTTTGCCTGCCAAGCAGGCTCAGTTTGAGCGTATGATGCAGATTCTGCGGGATACCTACTCTCTCTACGGCTTCGCCCCACTGGATACCCCCGCCATTGAAGATGCCCAGATTCTCCTTGCCAAAGGCGGCGGCGAAACAGAAAAGCAGATCTACCGTTTCCAGAAGGGTGACAGCGACCTGGCCCTGCGGTTCGATCTGACCGTTCCCCTTGCCAAATATGTGGCACTGCACTATAACGATCTGGCCTTCCCCTTCCGCCGTTATCAGATCAGCAAGGTCTACCGGGGCGAGCGGGCCCAGCGGGGCCGCTTCCGGGAATTCTACCAGGCGGACATCGATATCATCGGTGACGGCAAGCTGGATATTCTCAACGAAGCTGAAATTCCTGCCATCATTTATAAGGTATTCCGTGGTTTCGGCCTGCAGCGGTTCCAGATCCGGGTCAATAACCGCAAGATCCTGAACGGCTTCTATGCCATGCTGGATCTCACCGAAAAAAGCGGCGACATCATGCGCACCGTGGACAAGCTGGACAAGATCGGCGCCGAAAAGGTTCGGGCGCTTCTGATCAGCGAATGCGCATTGGAGGAAGCACAGGCGGATGAAATTCTGAAATTTATCGCCATCACCGGTACCAACGCCGAAGTCATTGCCGCACTGGAAGGCTATGCAGGCAAGAATGCGCTCTTTGATCAGGGTCTCACCGAACTGAAGGCCGTCACGGTGAATCTGGCCGCTTTTGGTGTACCGGAAGCCAATTTTGCCGTAGACCTGACCATCGCCAGAGGCTTGGATTATTACACCGGCACCGTTTATGAGACCACACTGCTGGATCATCCGGAGATCGGTTCCGTCTGCTCCGGCGGCCGCTACGATAATCTGGCAGGCTACTATATCGACAAGGCACTGCCCGGTGTGGGCATCTCCATCGGTTTGACCCGGCTGTTCTATGTGCTGGACGAGCAGAAACTTCTGAATCCGGAGCTGCCCAGCGCCCCTGCAGACGCACTGGTGCTGCCCATGACCGCCGACCCCGCTCCCGCCATTGCACTGGCAGAGGTTCTGCGCGGCGAAGGTGTCCGGGTACAGCTCTACGGCGAGCAGAAGAAATTCAAGCAGAAGATGAGCTACGCCGACAAGCTGGGCGTTCCCTTTGCGGTACTGCTGGGAGAGGATGAAATTGCCCAGAACATGTGTTCCGTCAAGAATATGCGTACCGGCGAACAGGTGGTTCTGACTGCCGATGATGCCGCAGCCTTTATCCGCAAGACCCTGGCGGATGCCAACGGTCCTGTGATTCTGGAGAAATAAGATGGAAGAAAAATTCCTTGCCGCCCTGGCAGCAAGCCGGGAAAAAGCCGCCATGCTGGGTGTCCGGATCCGTCCGGTGACGGATTTGGCAAAAGCAAAGCGAATGCTTTCCGGAAGCCGCGCCAGTGACGGCTTTGGCGACCTTGCCGCCAAGGGGCAACTGGCACTGAGTCTGGAGGCACTGGTGGTGAACAAACGGTTTACAGCCCTGTTTACAGACGACGAAGCCAACACCGCCCTGGACCGCCTTCTAAGCGCCGGCTACCGATTCTAAATTACAGTAAAAACCGGGATGCAATCGCATCCCGGTTTTTTTGTATGAAATCTTACTTGCAGAAAGCCTTTGCCTGGGCAACGATGTTGCTTGCGCACAGACCGAACTGCTCCAGCAGAGCCACGGCGGGACCGGAGTGACCGAACTCGTCGTTGACGCCGATGCGCTTCACGGGAACGGGGTAGTTCTCGCTCAGGCAGGAGCAAACTGCTTCGCCCAGACCGCCGATGACGGAGTGCTCTTCGCAGGTGATGACCTTGCCGCACTTCTTGGCAGCAGCAATGACCAGCTCCTCGTCCAGAGGCTTGATGGTGGGCATGTTGATGATCATAGCGTTGATACCGGCTGCAGCCAGCTCTTCGCCTGCCTTGATGGCTTCGTAGGTCAGCAGACCGTTGGCGATGATGGCCACATCGGTGCCGTCGCGCAGGATCTCGCCCTTGCCGATCTCGAACTTATAATCCTCAGCATGGAATACCGGCACAGCCAGACGGCCAAAGCGCAGGTATACGGGGCCGACATATTCGTAAGCAGCCTTGACAGCAGCCTTGGCTTCCACATCGTCAGCGGGGCAGATAACGGTCATGCCGGGGATGGAACGCATCAGAGCGAAGTCCTCGCAGCACTGGTGGGAAGCGCCGTCTTCACCGACGGAGATACCACCGTGGGTAGCGCCGATTTTCACATTCAGGTGGGGGTAGCCGATGGAGTTGCGGACCTGCTCGAAAGCACGGCCGGCAGCAAACATAGCAAAGGAGGAAGCGAAGGGAACCAAACCTGCAGTGGACATACCGGTAGCCATACAGATCATGTTGGCTTCTGCGATACCTGCATCAAAGTGACGGTCGGGGAATGCCTTCTGGAATACAGCGGTCTTGGTAGCACCTGCCAGGTCAGCATCCAGAACTACCAGATCATCGTGAACGGCACCCAGTTCCTTCAGGGCGTTGCCGTAGCTGTCACGGGTTGCGACTTTTTTCATTTCTGCCATAATTATGCCTCCAGTTCTGCCATCTGAGCCTTCAGCTCGGCCATAGCCTGCTCGTACTCAGCGTCGTTGGGAGCCTTGCCGTGCCAGCCGGCATTGTTCTCCATGTAGCTTACGCCCTTGCCCTTGGTCGTCTTCATGACGATAGCGAAAGGCTTGCCCTTAGTCTCCCGGGCCTGTGCGAATGCTGCTTCCAGCTCATCGAAGTTGTGGCCGTCAACGGCCTTCACTTCAAAGCCAAACGCAGCCAGCTTGTCCACGATGGGGTAGGGACTCATAACATCGGCAATGTTGCCGTCGATCTGCAGACCGTTGTTGTCGATGATGACACACAGGTTATCCAGCTTGTAGTGGGCAGCAGCCATAAATGCTTCCCAAACCTGGCCTTCCTGAATTTCGCCGTCACCCAGCAGGGAGTAGACGCGGAAGGACTTGCCGGTGTGCTTGGCAGCCAGTGCCATACCGGTAGCCACGGAAACGCCCTGGCCCAGAGAACCGGTGGACATATCAACGCCGGGAACCATGTTCATGTTGGGGTGGCCCTGCAGATAGGAGTCAATGTGACGGAACGTAGGCAGATCCTCCACGGGGAAGAAACCACGCTGTGCCAGCACGGAGTACAGGCCGGGAGTGGTGTGGCCCTTGGACAGAACAAAGCGGTCACGGTCAGCCCACTTGGGGTTGGCAGGATCGATGTTCATTTCTTTGAAGTACAGATAGGTGTAGACCTCTGCAGCAGACAGGCTGCCGCCGGGATGGCCCGCCTTCGCGCCGTAAGTGGACTCAATTACGCCCATACGGACCTTGCAGGCGGTCTTTTGCAGGGAAAGTTTTTCGCTTGCAGTCATAATGTATCCTCCTTGACCCGTCTCCGGGCATATTTTCAATGGTATTCTATCACTTTTTGCCATAACTTGCAAGCATTAAATAGATAATAAATGATCGTTTACCGCACGAAGTCGTAGGGGCCGATTGAGGCACATCGGCCCGGTGTAAGCAGTGTATTTGGGCCGATGTGGGCATCGGCCCCTACGAATTCTATCGAAAATTGCCGCAAAAGCGATACCGAGCGGCCGCGTTGCCCCGCGCTGCCGGTGGCAGATGAAGCGGGGCATAAGCGTGTGCAGCGGTCAAAATTTCGTGAGCGAATAGCGAACAAGAAATTTTGGGCACCGCAAACGGACAAGGGAAGTAACGATTACCAAAGCACCGTGCACGAAGAGGGGGCGGCGACTCGCCGCTAAACGATCAGTTACCTTACTAATTCATTGTACCCTGACTGCGTTGAAATAGGTCGGAGATCCGGTCACGAAGGGCTTTTGCTTCTGCTGTATCGTCACTGCCGTGGGCATCGATCCATGCTGCGGAGGCAGATTGTGCCTGCTTTAAGGTCTCTAGGTCGCAGCTCAGGCTTGCTACCCGGAAGGCAGGCAGACCGGACTGCCGGGAGCCAAAGAAGTCACCGGGGCCCCGGAGGGCCAGATCTTCTTCCGCAATTTTGAAACCGTCGGTGGTTTTGCAAAGTGCTTTCAATCGAGCCAGCGTTTGCTCATTTTTATTATGGGATGTGAGAATGCAGTAGCTTTTAGCTTTGCCCCGGCCTACCCGGCCACGAAGCTGGTGCAGCTGAGAAAGACCAAACCGATCGGCGTCTTCAATGACCATCAGTGTGGCATTGGGTACATCCACGCCCACTTCAATGACGGTGGTGGCTACCAGCACATCTGCTTCACCCCGGGCAAAGCTTGCCATTACGGTATCTTTCTCACTGCCCTTCATCTGTCCGTGGAGCAGAGCTACCCGCAAATCCGGGAACACGGTCTGCTGTAAGGTCTGCGCCCAGGTTTCAGCGGCTTTGATATTCAGCTCTTCCGCCTCTTCTACCGCAGGACAGACTACATAGCACTGATGGCCTTCCGCAGCCTGCTTACGGATGAAGGCATTGATTCGCGCGCGCATGGATTCTCCCACAAGGAATGTGTCCACCGGTTCTCTGCCGGGAGGCAACTCATTAATAATGGAAACTTCTAAGTCGCCGTACATCAGCAGCGCAAGTGTGCGGGGAATGGGTGTGGCGGACATGACCAGAAGATGCGGATCACTGCCCTTTGCGGATAAAGCACTGCGCTGGGCAACGCCGAAGCGGTGCTGCTCGTCAGCAATCACCAAACCCAAATCGGAAAAAGTGGTGGTATCGGAGAGCAGCGCGTGGGTTCCAATGATCAAATCGGCTTCGCCGTTTTCAACGGACTCCCGGGCAAGACGCTTTTCTTTGACGGTCATAGAACCGGTGAGAAGCACGGTGCGAATACCCAGAGGAGAAAATAATCTGCCTAAAGAGGCATAATGCTGCTCCGCCAGAATTTCGGTAGGTGCCATCAAGGCGGCCTGATGGCCGTTTTGGACACACAGGAAAGCCGCGGCGGCGGCGACCATGGTTTTGCCGCTGCCCACATCCCCTTGCACCAGCCGGTTCATGGGGGTACCCCGTTGCAGATCCTTTTGAATCTCATCGATGGCTCTGGTCTGGGCACCGGTAAGGGAAAAGGGAAGCTGCCCATAAAAGGGGGTGAGATCGTGATTTGTGTAGGGGGCAACTTTGGTCTGACTTCGGGCAGCACGCATCAAGGAAAGACCCGCGGAGAAGATAAAAAACTCTTCGAAAATCAACCGCCGTTTGGCCAGTTCCGCTTCTTCCATAGTGGATGGTTCGTGGATGGCGTAATAGGCTCGGTCTGCAGGTAAAATCCCATACTGCTGCCGCAGGGGAAGGGGGAGGATTTCCTCCGGTGGATCGCAGATGGACAGGGCTTGCCGGATAGCCTTCAGCAGGGCGGCATTGGAAAGCCCCGCGGTTAAAGGATAAATAGGCAGAATGCGCCTGGTAGTCACAGGGGGGGCATCCAATGCCTCAAACACCGGCGAAGTCATATTGTAGCCGATAAAATCCCCGGATACAGCGCCGTAAAAAATGTATTCCTTACCGTACTGCAGCTGCTCGGTGGTGAATTTTTGATTGAAAAAGGTGAGTGTCAGACGGGCGGTGTGGTCGGCTACCTGCACCTTGGTGATATCCAGACCTTTCCGGATATGAGAGGTCCGGGGTGTGTTCATGACCATAGCCCTGAAACAGGCAGGCTGATCCACCTGCAGCTTATCGATGGTCACAAGCCGTGTACGGTCTTCATATCCCCGGGGGAAATGACAGATCAGATCCCGGAGCGTAAAGATATGCAATTGTGCCAGCTGTTTGGCTTTGGTGGGACCAACGCCTTTTAATATGGTCACGGGATCCGTGAGCTTTGCCATGGTCTTCACCTCCCTGGATATTTGCTACTATTATATATAAAATTCTGCTTCAACGCAACGGACGAATTCAATATTACGGTCAGCTAGAGATTTTTTCGTAGGAGAAGCAGTGACTGCTGAAGGCATACTTTGTGTATTTCGAAGCTGTCACTGCGAACTACTGCGGAAAAAGATCCGCTGAGATAAAATGAAAAAACTCCTTTCAGGTTCCAAACCCGAAAGGAGATATTTTCAGAGAACTTAGGCCATCTTGTTCAGATGCAGGGTCATGCTGCTCTTCTTGCGGGCAGCAGTATTCTTGTGCAGAATACCCTTGGTCACAGCCTTGTCGACAGCCTGGACAGCAGCCTTATGGGCAGCAGCGGCAGCAGCCTGATCACCACCGGCGACGGCGGCCTCAAACTTCTTAATGACAGTCTTCAGGGCGGACTTGTCGGCCTTATTCTTCTCGTAAGCGATCTTGGAAGAAATAACATCCTTCTTAGAGGACTTAATGTTGGGCATATTCACACCTCCTATTCCCCAATTTGGTCCATACAGCTACACATTATAGCGCGCACTTTTTATAAAATCAATCCCTTTTTTAAAAATTTTTATGATTTTTTCTGAGAAATCTTTGGCTAACGGCATAATTGCCTGCCGCTCATGATCCAAGGGGGTTGTCAAGTGTTATTTTTCCGGGGTTTCAAATCCCCATGGTCATTATTTTGTACAAAGAAAAAGAGTGCTTTTTGTCGGGGAAAGTATAAATAAATTATGTAAACTAAAATGTATAAACAATGGCCAAGCTTCTCCAAAGCCCGCCTGTGGAAAAGCCTGTGGAGAATGTGGAAAACTACGGGTTTTCAACAGATATTCACGGGATTTACAAGGTAGTATCCGGTGCATAATGTCGTGAATATTAGAACCAAAGGACGGCAAAAAATCGTGTTATGTCGCCGGGGCAACCGGTGCATATTCTGTCAAAAAGAGAGGAAAAAGTTGTGAAAGATGTCAAACAGGGACGATTTCTGAAGGTGTGTTTCCTGCTTTTTAGAAAAAATTTGTGAAAAACTAACAAAAAACTCAGCGGTATGATTTGGTGCAGAAAGGAGATACTTAGAAAAACGGTTTTTACAGGAGGAACACAATGTCCTGCAAAGTAGAGATCTGCGGTGTTAATACCGCCCGGCTGAAAGTACTGACCCAAAAAGAGATGGATGCACTGCTGATAAAAGCCAAGGAAGGAGATGCGCAGGCCAGAGAGCGGTTGATCGAGGGGAATCTTCGGCTGGTGCTTTCTGTGATTCAACGGTTTGAGAAGCGGGGAGAATGTGCCGATGACCTGTTTCAAGTGGGGTGCATCGGCCTCATAAAGGCAATATCCAATTTTGATCCGGATAAACAGGTAAGGTTTTCCACTTATGGTGTACCAATGGTATGAGAAAGTAGAGGAAATGGTTTTTGTTTAGGGATTGCCCCACTATGGAGCAATCCCTATTTGTTTTACCTGTGAATTAGATAGCTGCGGAGTTTGAGGTGAACATCCACAACACCATCTTTGTAGATTTCAATTCTGTCTATCAATTCTTGGCAGACAGATTGCTTCTCTTTGGCAGTCATATGCTTCCAAGCAGAATCAAGGGTGCGGAATATCTTTTTTGCCTTTTCGACTTTTCGCATGATTTCCGCTTTTTCTTCTTCATCATTTAACTGTGCTTTCAGTTCTTTGATATGGGTCTTGATTTTCAAGATTTTTGCTTTCAAAACCTCATCTTCAGCTTCATCATCTTCATCAGCGAACTGACCGTACAACTTATCAAGTCTTTTTTGCTCTTTATCAAGTTCTTTTTTGATTGCCCCTATGGGGTCAAATGATGAAACCTGTTTTTTGGTTTCCTCATTACCCAAATAGGTCATCTGGAACAATTCGCTCATTACAGCATTTTCGATGTCAGATGCCCAATACCGTTCATTCTGGCAGTCATCACTCTTTACG
>JAZNFH010000029.1:0-12842 GCA_045589055.1 Faecousia sp.
GTTACCAATAAAGGCTTCCTTTACGCCGTATTTTTCTTTGACCATATCCGCCAGCTTCTGGGCATCTGCGATGCAATCCGCATGGCAGATAAAGACGGTGCTGTTATCCCAGCTGCCGCCCAATTCTCCCATCTTGGAAGCCAGAGTGTTGATAGCGGCTTTGCGGCCTC
Organism: Faecousia sp.; assembly: GCA_045589055.1. Taxonomy (GTDB): domain Bacteria; phylum Bacillota; class Clostridia; order Oscillospirales; family Oscillospiraceae; genus Faecousia. Next base: position 171 of record JAZNFH010000029.1, read on the forward strand.
TGGCTTTCACCATATTGATCAGATGCCCTTCGTTGTCTACATGGAGCACGGGTTTTATGTTCAACATGGCACCCAGAACAGCGGAGGCAGCGCTGACCCGTCCGCCCCGTTTCAGATACACCAGATCATCTACGGTGAACCAGTGGGCCGTGTGGTTCTTGGCATCCTCTACCCAGGCGGCCAGTTCTTCCAAAGAAAGACCCGCGTCCCGCTTTTTACAGGTATGCCATACCAGCAGACCTTGACCCAGAGCGGCAGCACAGGTATCTACCACAAGGATTTTGCGATTGGGATAAGACTCCTGCAATTCATTGGCAGCAATGACAGCGGACTGATAGGTAGTGCTGAGGCCGGAAGAAAAAGCAAGCACCAGCACATCATTGCCATCAGCAAGGGCGGGCTCAATAACTTTGGTCCAACCGTCGGGATTAACAGCAGAGGTGGTGGCTACTTCGCCGGCACGCATGGCATCGTACAGTTCTTTTACCTGTGTGTCGGCAACGCTGTCACTGCGGGCCTCACCCCGGAAGTTTACGATCAAAGGAACCGTGACAACACGCAGCTCCTGCAGCATCTGCTGGGGCAGGTCACAGGCGGAATCGGTAATAATCTGATAGCTCATAAAAACGCTCCTTGGTTGTAATGCTACTAGTATACGGGAAAAAGGACACTATGTCACTCCCAAAATTAGAAGAGGTGCTCTCTTGCGGGTAGAAAACAGGACTCTACCTTGCGGAGAGTTCTTTTTTTGCCTTTTTTATGAAGGACAGACCGGTCATTAACAGACATGCCCAAAGAAAAAGACTGACAACCCAGTACTGGGCGCACACCATAGGAGAAGAGAAAATAACAAGAAAACCGTATAATAGGTTACCGGCTAACAAAGAACCTCTGCCGGACAGAAAATTCAGCACCAAAAAGAGCAGTGTGCTTCCAAGAGAAACCAGACACAGGATAACAATGGTTTTTAAGAGAGAAAGGTCCTTCTCTTTGGCGGCCCGAAACAGAAGAACGAAACCGGGAATAAAAAAAGCAACAGAAAAAAGGATCAGCAATGCTTTCAAAAAACCCTCCGGTTGCGGAATAAAACCCAGCAGGGCACAAAGAATAAATAAACCGCCCCAGATCCAGAAAAGATGTTTATTTTTCATAGTAAGGCTACCTCGAATAAAAAGTCAAAGATATTGTAACCCAAAGAGCGGAAAATGACAAGGGAAAAAAGGTCTGGACAGTCGAAGTTCCTTCTGCTATAATAAATAAATACTATAATAAAGGGAGTGGATTCCCCATGAAATGTCCTTTTTGCGGAGATCAGGAAAGCAAAGTTGTTGATTCCCGCCACAGTGAAGACGGTCTCAGCATTCGCCGCCGCCGGGAATGTCTGAATTGCCAACGGCGCTTCACAACCTATGAGGTCGTGGAGAGTCTGCCCATCATTGTCGTAAAGCGGGATGGCTCCCGACAGGGTTTCGACCGGAACAAGATTCTCAATTCTATGGTTCGCGCCTTTGATAAGCGGCAGGTGGATGTGTCGGATCTGGACCGGATCACCACAGAAATTGAGCAAACCATCCAGAATACATTGGAGCGGGAAGTCAGCACCGATAAGATCGGTGAAATGGTCATGGCGAGAATCAAACCTCTTGACGAGGTGGCGTACATCCGTTTTGCCTCTGTTTACCGTCGTTTCCAGGACGCCAGCAGTTTTATCCACGAGATCAATAAGTACCTGGAAGAAAAATAAGGAGTAGTCTATGGATGACTTCATTCCGGATCTGATAGATCTGATCAATAATTTTGACCCGGCAGCCTATCTTCCCAAAGTGGATTCCATTTTAGGATGGATTGAAATTCTGATACGGATTTGTGTTATGGCTGCGCCGGTGATTATGCTGGCCTTTGGCCTCAGCTATTTGCTGCTTCCCCCGAAGGAGGCGAATCACGAGGCAGGATACCGCTTTTACTTTGGTATGGGCAGTGTGGAAGCATGGCGTTTTACCCAGAAGCTGGCGGGAATGGTGTGGTCGGCACTTGGGCTCATTCTAAGCATTGTGATGTTTTTTGTCAGCGGTAGTTTCCGGGGGATGGACGGAATGCAGATGCTGGATAAAGCGGTGGTCTGTATCCTCTGGGAAATCGGCTTGATGGCGGTCGCTTGTATTACGATTAATGTCTTCTTGATCGTGCGCTATGACCGAAAAGGTAATCTTCGCGGGAAAAAGAAATGAAAAAGCTCGTCGTTAGACGAGCTTTTTGTTGTAATTGTAATTATAGCTTTGCATAAACTGCTGCGGTCTGGGCCGCGATCTTGGCGTTATTATACACCAGCCGGATGTTGGAGGCCAGAGAGTTGCCGCCGGTGAGCTCCGCTACCCGGGCCAGCAGGAAGGGGGTAGTCTCCTTGCCGTGGATACCCTTTTCGTTGCACTCGGAAATGGCCTGATCGATAGCGGCGTTGATGGTTTCCAGAGGCATGGCGTATTCTTCGGGAATGGGATTGGTCACCAGCATGCCGCCCTTCATGCCCAGATCGCCCTGTGCTTTGAAAGCAGCAGCCAGTTCTTCCACGGTGTCAATGCGGTAATCCACCTGGAAACCGGACTGACGGGTGTAGAAAGCGGGCAGCTCCTTGGTGCCGAAACCGATAACGGGGACTCCCTTGGTTTCCAGATACTCCAGCGTCAGACCCAGATCCAGAATGCTCTTGGCACCGGCGCACACGACCATAACAGGGGTCTGGCCCAGCTCTTCCAAGTCAGCAGAGATATCCATTGTGGTTTCTGCACCCCGGTGAACACCGCCAATGCCGCCGGTGGCAAAAATCTTGATGCCGGCCATGTGGGCGATGATCATAGTGGTGGTAACTGTGGTAGCACCATCCTCACCTCGGGCACACAGCACAGCCAGATCCCGGCGGGAAGCCTTGGCAATGGCCTGACCCTTTTTGCCGAAGTATTCAATTTCTTCTGCGGACAGACCAGCCTTCAGCCGGCCGCCAATGATGGCGATGGTTGCAGGTACAGCACCGTTTTCCCGGATGATCCGCTCAACATTCAGCGCGGTTTCCACATTCTGGGGGTAGGGCATACCGTGAGAGATAATGGTGGACTCCAAAGCAACAACAGGTTTACCTGCAGCCAGCGCTTCGGCAACTTCGGGATTGATATCGAGGTATTTATTCAGCATCATTTGTATCACCTTTCCTTATTTCATTCGGCTTCTCAAAGCCGCAGCACCCATTGTGGGATTGATGGTTTCGGTTGTTTCCATGGCGATGGAAGCGGCAGCCAAACCGGCCATAGCAGTGGTACGCAGATCTTGCCCTTCCAGATAAGACCAAACCAGTGCTGCCATAAAAGCATCGCCGCAGCCGGTGGTGTTGACCATGTTTCCGGGCAGATTGGCAAGCCAAAGCTGCTGGTTTCCGTCAGCACAATAAACACCGTCGGCACCCATGGAAAGAAATACCCGCTGCACACCCTTTTCCAGCAACACGGCGGCAGCCTGTTCGGCATCCTTTTTATTCCAAATGGAAACGCAGGACAAAAGCTCGGCTTCCAGACGATTCGGTTTAAGCGTGTGGATTTTGTGGAGAATAGAGTTCAGTTTTCCTGCCTTGGTTGTGGAAACGGGATCGCAGAACAGCGGGGGTATGCAATTTTCTGCCAGATAGATGAGCGATTCTTCCGGAATATTGGTATCTACTACCACAGCCTGCGCATTCTGAATCAGCGGCAGGTTAGCGGCCAGATAGCCGGGCGTGATTTTTTTACACACTTCCATATCCGAAAGGGCCATTGCCATTTCGCCGCTGCGGTCTGCAATATATAAATAGGTGGAGGTTTGCCGGTCGGTAACCTTTAAGGCATGGCTGATATCGATTCCCAGTTCCGAACAGGAGGTGATGAACCGCTGCCCATGCACATCGTCACCAAAGGCGGTCAAAAGCCGGACATCCGTACCTAACAGGGTCAAATTGTGGGCAATGTTCCTGCCGACACCACCAAGGCTTATTCGGATCGTACCGGGATTGGAGTCAGCGGTCACCAAAGAGGAGAATGCCTGCCCGCCGATATCAATATTTACGCCGCCGATGACCACCACATAGCAGCCGGAACGCAGGACATATCCTTTGCCGGCAATATAACCTTTCTTGATTAGATTGGAAATATGCACAGCAACGGAACTACGGGTTATCCCTAAAGCATCTGCCAAGTCCTGCTGAGGGATCATGGGGTCTGCTTCAATGAGCTGCAGGATCTGCCGTTCCCGCTGGGTCATGGTATCACCACCTAAACTTTAGCTGTATTTCTAATCATAAGTTTAGTATACCATTAGGAATTTGTCAAGGCAAATGTGTTAATTATTCTGTGGAGATTTCCTCTCCCAATGCGGCAATGACTAAAATACCCAGATTATCGGTGTATATTTTGTCAAATTGGGAAAGGGGAAGCGGGCTTTCTCCCTGCCCTACTTCAATGGTAAAACCGGGACGGCGGAATTCCTGAATAAACCAATCTTTGTAGCCTGCAAAGCTGGATTCATAGGGGGTATCTTCTAATGCGTATCCGCTGACTCTGGCAAAGGCTTCTGCCAATTCTCTTGCTCCCAGTACTTCGTAATTCCGGAATTGCCAGTAGATGACCTCCCCCTGTGAATGATAGGCCAGTACCAAGTCCGGATCAATATATTCCGTGTAGCCGGCCAGCGCTTTGGTTTCCAGTTGATCCAGAGGTGCCCTGCCCACATAATCCCGGGGCCCCGGACGGGTAAAGCCTTGGGAAAATTTAATTTCCCGGGCTTGCAGCCATCCGGCGGGGTATTGTAAATTCAAATCAACGCCCAGCAAGTTTGCTTTCCAACCTTCCGGAAACGGGATAGTGGGATAAAATTCTGCCAGATTCCGGGCGGACTCATAAGGAATACTTCCAGACGCAATGGCTCCGGTAACCAGATCCACACCATCGGGATTGACCATGGGTACCATATAGATAGTCACTGCTTCGGCAAGAGGCTGCGCCTCAACACCAAAAATCAAGCCGTTTTCAGAGATTGCCTGTGCCAGCTCCTCTGCAAATTTTAGAAGCACCAGACTGGTGATCCATTCATTAGCATGATGGGATGCGGAAAAGATTACCTTTCTGGGGCCGGTACCGATGACCAGCGTCCGTAGCGGACGCTGAAAAGCGGTAGTACCGATGACCTCCGTCCGGCAGAAGGGGTAGGTTTTTACAATTTCCAGGATCATCTGCTCGCAGCGTTCAGATGTAATGGGAATATCCGTTTTTACAATTGCCATAAAAAATCGCCTCCGACTATCTTATGCCGGAGGCGAAAAAATGTTATTGATTTTGTTCCAGCCAGATCAGCAGCACAGCGATATCTGCGGGACTGACACCGGAAATACGGCCTGCCTGACCGATAGACACGGGCCGGATTTCGGAAAGCTTCTGACGCGCTTCGAGACGAAGACCGAAAATGGCATTATAGTCAATGGATTTGGGCAGACGGCGGGATTCTTCCCTTTTAAATTCTTCTACCTGCTTTTCCTGCCGTGCCAGATAACCGGCGTACTTGATCTGAATTTCCACTTCCTCAGTAACGGCTTTGGGAAGCACCGGACGCTTTTCGTCAAAGGGCGCAATGTCTTCGTAGGTGACCTGCGGGCGGCGTAAGAGATCCGCAAGCCGGGCGGAATTGGCAACCGGAGTGGATTCCCGACTGGCTAGCATGGTATTCAGCGCATCAGATGCGGGAACGCCACTACTTTCCAGCCGATTGATTTCCCGCCTGACTGCTTCATATTTTTCTTCTACCTGCTTCAACCGCTCCTGGGGTACCAGACCAACAGCAGCTCCGATATAGGTCAAGCGCTGATCGGCATTATCCTGCCGGTGGAGCAGACGGTATTCAGAGCGGCTGGTCATGATCCGGTAAGGCTCTTCCGTACCTTTGGTTACCAGATCATCGATCAGCGTACCAATGTAACTGGTGTCCCGGGTGAGAATTAAAGGCTCTTTGCCTTGGAGTTTCAGCGCGGCATTGATACCGGCGACTAAACCCTGTACGGCGGCTTCCTCGTAACCGGAGGAACCGTTAAACTGGCCCGCGCCGTAAAGACCGGAGATTTTTTTATACTCCAATGTGGGAAGTAAGCTGGTAGGATCAATGCACTCATACTCAATGGCATAGGCAGGGCGCATCATCTCCGCATGCTCCAAACCGGGGATGGTGCGAAGCATTTTCAGCTGTACATCTTCCGGTAGGCTGGAGGAAAAGCCCTGAATATACATTTCTTCCGTATCCAGTCCACAGGGCTCAATAAATAGCTGATGACGATTCTTTTCGGCAAAGCGCACGATCTTGGTTTCGATACTGGGGCAGTACCGGGGACCGACACCGGAGATGGTGCCGTCATACATGGGACTGCGGTGCAGGTTGGCTTTGATAATTTCGTGGGTCTGCTCGTTGGTATAGGTCAGATAGCAGACTGCCTGATTATACAGCGCATGCTCTGTGCGGAAGGAGAAAGGCTCTGGGATCTCATCACCCGGCTGCAGCTCCATTTTGGAAAAATCAATGCTGCGGCGGTTCACTCGGGGCGGTGTGCCGGTTTTAAACCTACGCAGGGGCAGACCCAGATTCCGCAGATTGTCTGCCAGACCGATGGATGCGTGCATACCATCGGGGCCGGCCTGCTGTACCGATTCACCGGTAATGACGGTGGCATCCAGATAGGTGCCGCTGGCAATAATAACGGCTTTCGCATCATACCGGGCACCCAGTTGGGTACGGACACCGGTAACAGCGCCATTTTCTACATAGATCTCTACGATTTGTGCCTGTTTCAGCTCCAGATTTTCCTGCAGCTCCAGCACATGCTTCATGTACTGCTGGTATTTGCGGCGGTCACCCTGTGCCCGGAGGGAGTGAACGGCGGGGCCTTTGCCCTTGTTGAGCATCCGGTACTGAATGCAGGCGGCATCGGCAGCTACTGCCATTTGTCCGCCCAGCGCATCCAATTCCCTGACCAGATGGCCTTTCCCTGTACCACCGATGGCTGGATTGCAGGGCATATTGCCCACTGCGTCCAGATTGATGGTAAAGAGGATGGTTTTATGACCCAGCCGGGCGGCAGCCAATGCCGCCTCGATACCCGCATGACCGGCGCCAATGACAGCTACATCGCAGCTATCGGCAAAATAAGTGGTCATTCGGCATTCTCCTCTTTCTGCTTCTTTTCTTCAGGCGGCAGCACAAAAGGCTTGCACACGACCTCACAGCGGTTAATGGGGGTGCCGAGGGCATGGAACTTTTCCTCATACCCGGTCATAATACCCACAATACCATTCTCATGGAGATTCCGGGTCAGATTCTTTACTTCAAGACCACAGGCGGCAAACTCTTCTACACTGAACTCAAACAGCGGCGCGTTATCGGTTTTATAGTGGAATTCACCGCCGGTACGGACGACACGGCAGTATTTATCCAGAAAACTCCGGTGTGTCAAACGGCGTTTCGCGTTCTTCTTCCGGGGCCAGGGATCGGGGAAATTGATGAACAGACGGTCAATCTCTTCAGAAGCAAAAATCTCTTCGATATTTGCCACATCCATATCAATATAGAATACATTTTTCAGTCCCATAGCCTGTGCCTTTTCCATAGCAACGACCATTGCTTCCCGGCAGCGCTCCACAGCAATCAGTAGCACATTAGGATTGGCCTGGGCAGTTTCGGCGGTAAATTTACCTTTTCCGCAGCCAACTTCTACCCAAAGGGCAGTGCAATCCGGTTTCAAGGAGCGCCAGTTACCTTTCAAAGCAGCGGGATCCATAATACGCAGTGCGCTGCAGGCGTCCATGCGGCTGTCCAGATTTTTCATTCTTCTCATTCTCATAACGGATTCCTCCAAAAGGTCACAACAATTCATCTTATTATAACAGATGATATCCGCACAGTCAAAACACTTTTTGTTTCTTTCAAAAAAATATCCCCCCAGTGGGCTTGCCACCGGGGGAAAAATATCGTATAATAGCGAAAAATGTAAGGGAGGCATGTGCCTTGCAACATACCCACGATCATACTTATATGCATGAGCATGGCCTTGCTCACAGTCATGGCCATGTCCATGAGAATCAAAAAGCAGTGGTGAACCGGCTAGCCCGCGCCATTGGACATTTGGAAAAAGTCAAGCGAATGGTGGAAGAGGGGTATGATTGTTCGGAAGTGCTGGTGCAGCTTGCCGCAGTCCGATCCGCTTTGGATAATACGGGAAAAGTGATTTTAAAGGACCATATCCGTCACTGTATGGTGGATGCGGTAGCTGCCGGGGATGAAAGCGCCATTGATGACCTGTGTGAGGCAATTGAAAAATTTATGAAATAAAAGAAGGGATGCACTGCATCCCTTCTTTCCTATTCATTTTGCTTTTGCCAGCTTCCGCTCTTCCTTGGTTTTGAAGAACTTTTCCAGTTCGGGGACCAAAATCAGACAGATAAGTGCAGCGGTGAAACCACCGTTGTACAGGCAGAAGCCACCGTGAAGAGTGGGTACGGAGGTTACCAGCAGATAGTGCATGACTGCAGCTACAAATCCGTAGCGCCATCCGTACTTGTCGGCAATGGGGCTGAGGCCGTTGGCGTAGCACAGACCGACACAGATTGCCTGGGCATTCAGCTTAAAAGCAAAGGTGCCGCCCAGCAGGGGAGAAATCCAGCCGAATACCACGGAGGCTACAGCATAGCCCAGCATAATGGGCCACACATTGCCGGGATGGGAGCCGGAATTGCAAGTGCAGAGCATGCAGAAGATGATACCAAAGGTAATGCCATTAAAGGTTGCACCGATGAGGTTGTAGTAACCCAGAATGAACAGACCAAAAACACCCAAATTCATTAAGAAGGTGGCATTGCCGTAGGTTCCGGAGAAGTTGTTCACCAGAGCGGGATCGGTCAGCAGACGCCAGTAGTCCTTAGGCTTGCAGCCCATCAGAAACGCTACTACGATGCAGATGCCGAAGACGATGCAGCAGAAAATATTGACAGTGGACTGGGAAGCTACCTGCATGGTAGCGGCATCCACATCGGACAGCGCCTTGGGAAGTGCTATACCCATAGTCTTAAACAGAGTCGCATTCAAGAAGAATGCAGTCATGCCGATGGGCAGAGCAGCACTGTACAGGTCGAAACCCTTATGTACCTTGGGAGAATGTGCCAGACCGGCGGGCAGAAAGAAGCCGATAACCAGACCGACCAGTAGTGCCAGACCCAGACCCAGCCAGTTAAAGCCGATCACTTCAGCATGGGGATAGCGGATCAGCAGATCAGTAATCAGCGGGGCAATGCCCGTGGAGAACAGCATAGCGTTGACCAGACTGCCCAGTTTTTCCTTTTTCACCAGACCGTAAACAATTACGCCCAGAATGGAGAACCACATATTCAGAATGTTAATACCCCAGGAGCAGAAACCGATAGTAAGGATTACAGCCAGAGTAGATACATTGTTCGGGGTGCCTTTAAAGACAATAAACAGGAACAGGCAGAGCAGACCGACCAGACCCATATTCAGGAAGGTTGCGGCGTAACCACCCATAGCAAAGTAGTTTGCAGAAATCTTGCTGGACTGGGACAGAATCTTCCAAAGACCGGTAAACATGGCCCCGCGGTCGGGCATACAGATGGCGGCAATCAGAAAGCATACAGAAAGAAACGCGAACAACAGCTTCAAAAAACTGCCTTCGGAAAGGTTCTTGATTTTTTTCATAACACACACCTCAAATTACAAAATCTGGGCAATCCGAGCCCAATGTGTTCGAATTGCCCAGACGGTCGGCATTTTATCTTTTATGGTTCCCGGTGGTTGACCACCTTGTTTCCGTCAGTTCCATAAAAGCGTTTTATGTTAGATCTTCTCAGCGGCTTCCACAACGTGCTTCATCAGAACGGAAGTGGTAACAGCGCCAACACCGCCGGGAACGGGAGTGATAGCAGCAACAATGGGCTCGACCTCATCAAAGATGGCGTCGCCGGACATGCCGCCCTTGCCCTTGGAGGTGATCTTCTCGGCATCCCAGTTCATGGAAACATCGATAACAACCTGGCCTTCACGGACATAGTCAGCAGTCAGAGACTTCAGAACACCGGCAGCTGAGATGATGATATCTGCATTCTTGCAGATTTCAGCGGTGTTGACGGTCTTGGTGTGGCAGACGGTAACGGTAGCATTCTTCTGCATCAGCATCATGGCAGCGGGCTTGCCGACGACCAGAGAGCGGCCAATGACAACGGCGTTCTTGCCCTTGCAGTCGATGCCATAGTGGTCCAGAATTTCCATGCAGGCGGAGGGAGTACAGGGAGCGTAACCCAGATCCTGACCCTCGAAGACACCGGCGTTGGACATGTGAGTCATGGAGTCGACGTCCTTCTTGGGAGCCAGACGGTTGCAGATCTCGTCCTGATCAGCCTTCAGGTGCTTGGGCAGGGGACGGAACATCAGGCAGCCGTGGATGGAATCGTCAGCGTTGATCTCGTCGATAACAGCCAGAACCTCTTCTTTGGCAGCGGATTCGGGCAGGATGAAATTTTTGATAGCAACACCGATCTCTTCAGCGCGCTTGGTAGCGCCCTTTTCATAGGACAGGTCAGAGGGGTTCTCGCCCAGACGCAGAATTGCCAGAGTGGGGGTAACACCCTTTTCCTTCAGTGCAGCAGCGCGGGTCTGCAGGGAAGCAACCAGTGCTTCGTTAACTTCTTTACCGAGCAGTCTCTTAGCCATTGTTATATTCTCCTTAAAATTTTTTGTGTTGAATATGTTACGAACCGAGCGGGTCAGGGCAGTAACGATCAGCACTGCACTTTGCACGCAACGGCTGCCCGCACTGCGGGCTTAGACGCCAAAACCGGCCTTAACAGTGTCGAAAATCTCGTCGGCCATGGGGCAGTACTTAGCCATCATGCCCAGGGCCTTGCTATTCAGCTCTTCAGCCTTTTCACGGTTCTTCAAGGTCTTGGTGTTGATGAAGACATTTAAAGAAGCAGCCTGCAGAGCTGCCTTGCAGCAGACAGCGCCGCAGCCGGCATCGGAAACAGCCAGACGGCTGCCCTTAGCGGCAAATACAGCGATGGCTTCAATGGCCTCACAGCACAGCTCCATGATGTGCATGGGGGTGGAGCAGGCAATCAGAGTGGCCTCTTCCATGACAGCATCGCGGGTGGGGTCATCCTTGGGGATGCCGTAAGCTTTTGCCAGAGGCAGGAAGTTCACTTCGTCAGCTTCTACCTGATTCAAAAGCTCCGTCTGCAGTGCGTCACACTTAGCCTTCAGCGCAATGATCTCAGCTTCTACATCCGCATACTTCTTCTTGCCGACGGTCAAAGAGCCAACCATGTTGCCCAAAGCAGTGCCGATAGCGGCAACCAGAGCGGCAGCGCCGCCGCCGCCGGGAGCGGGAGCATCGGAGGCCAGAACTTCCACAAACTTGCGGCAGGTTTCCAGAGTCATATCCATGAGAAATCTCTCCTTGTTATGTAATTATTGTAGGGGCCGATGCCTACATCGGCCCTTTGTGCGTGGACCGATGTGGGCATCGGCCCCTACAATAGGGGTGGCATTTAATGCCCCAAAAGCACAGGCGGTCGCCCGCCTGTGCTTTTTAAGGTTGAATCGGAATTAGAACAGGCCGCTGACCTTGCCGGTCTCGGTGTCGACATCGACACGACGGTATGCGGGGTTAGCAGCAGTACCGGGCATCATGGAGATGGTACCGGCCATGGGGCACAGGAACTTAGCGCCGCCGTACTCCAGAATGTCACGGATGGTCAGCTTCCATCCAGTGGGAACGCCCTTCTTGGTGGGATCGTCAGACAGGGACAGGTGAGTCTTAACCATCATGGTGCAGTAGTCAGCGTACTTGGGATCCTTCTCGAAGCGCTCAGCCTTCTCGGTAGCCAGGGGCTGCCAGATAACGCCGTCAGCGCCGTAAACTTCCTTAGCAATCAGCTCAACGCGCTGACGCAGAGGCATATCCAAATCGTACAGGAACTTAACTTCGTTCTTGGACTCGCAGGCCTCAACAACAACGCGAGCCAGCTCAGCAGCGCCTTCGCCGCCGTAACGCCAGTGGTTGGACTCTGCGCAACGGACACCGCGCTCAGCACACAGCTTCTTCAGCAGAGCGATTTCTGCGTCGGTGTCGGTGTAGAAGCGGTTGATGCAGACAACGGGAGTGATGCCGGACTTCAGGATGGTGTTGACATGGTGGAACAGGTTGCAAGTACCCTTTTCCAACAGTTCCAGGTTCTCCTCCTTGTACTCCTTGGGCAGGGGTGCGCCGGGGGTAACCTTGGGGCCGCCGCCGTGCATCTTCAGGGAGCGGACGGTAGCAACCAGAACGGAAACGTTGGGGGTCAGACCGGACAGACGGGTCTTAACATTCCAGAACTTCTCGAAGCCGATGTCAGCAGCAAAGCCGGACTCGGTGACATGGTAGTCGAACAGCTTCAGAGCCAGGCGGTCAGCGATAACGGAGGACTGGCCGATAGCAATGTTAGCAAAGGGACCGGCGTGGATCAGAACGGGCTGATGCTCGACGGAGTAGCACATGGTGGGGTTGATAGCGTTACGCATCCAAGCGGTCATAGCGCCGGCAACTTCCAGATCCTCACAGGTGACAGG
>JAZNFH010000030.1:0-34041 GCA_045589055.1 Faecousia sp.
ACGCAGGGTGACCAGGTGAAGGAAAAGACCATGAAGGCTCTGCGGGGTTTTCTGCGTCCGGAATTTATCAACCGTGTGGATGAAATCATTACCTTTAACCATTTGAGCGAAGAGAATTTCCTGGGTATTGCGGATATCATGCTGGAAGAACTGCGTCAGAGTCTGCAAAATCGTGGTCTTGAGTTCCACTGGGACGCTTCTGTGCGGGAGTATCTGGTTAAGAAGGCATATTCCGTAACCTATGGTGCCAGGAATCTTCGCCGTACCATCCAGCGGGATCTGGAGGATCCCATCAGCGAGAAGATTATCGATTCCTTTGAAGCTCCCATTTCTTCTATCTATGCCGCTGTGGTAGATGACAGTATTACAGTAGAAACAAAATAACAGATAGACCGGGAAGGCAATGCGCCTTCCCGGTTCGTTTACATGTCCAGTGTCGTTGTAAGCTTGTCAGATACCTTCCAGGCAGCTTCTTCAACCTTTTCTGCGGCTTTGTTCGCCAGTTTTCTGCCGGGACTGTTTTTCGGCATCATCATTACGGCAACTGCACCTGCAGCGGCTCCGACACCCATGGTAATTGCCCAACCTTTTAACTTCATAAAAATCCCTCCCTTCGACAATAGTATGCCCTGAAAAGAAAAAGTTCAAAGCAGGAAATTTTCTAGCTTCTCAAGGCAAAAAATGTGTGCTATAATACCAATAGATAGAAATAATGGGGGGATTCTTGTGTCTATTGATGTATTGCAGGAAAAAATCCGTAAGACAAAAAACCCATCCGTTGTGGTGCTGGAAGCATTACCCGACTTGATCCCACCGCAGCTTTTGGAATCGGCAGATGTACCGCAGATCTTGGAAGCATTCTATACACGATTGCTCGTAGAATTGAAAAGCCATGTTGGCGCTGTGCGTTTTGGATTCAGCAGCTTTGCGTTACTTGGATCCGATGGATTGAATTGTCTTTCCCGGCTTTTGAAGGAAGCGAAAGAACAGGGATACTATGTGCTGTTGGATGCACCGGAGAGCTTGTCTGTGGCAGCAGCCCGGAATGCGGTGGCGGTACTAAGCAGGGAAGATACTCCTTATCCCTGTGATGGCTTGGTAGTATCTGCCTATCTTGGCAGTGACATTTTAAAGGAATTTCTGCCGCTGTGCAAACAGGGAAAAACATTGTTCCCGGTTGTCCGCACTGCTAACAAATCCGCATCTGAGATACAGGATCTTTTGACCGGTGGCCGGCTTGTACATACTGCAGCGGCGGATATCGTCAGTCGGCAAGGGGAGAGTATGGTTGGAAAATTCGGGTATTCTCAGGTAGGTGCGGTTGCGGCTGCAAGCTCTGCAGATAGTCTGCGTGCGCTGCGCGGAAAGTATCCGAAGCTTTTCCTGCTGCTGGACGGATATGATTATCCCAATGCCAATGCCAAAAACTGCAGTTTTGCTTTTGATAAACTGGGTCGTGGTGCCGCCGCTTGTGCCGGTGTTTCCATTGTTGGCGCATGGAGGGAAACAGAAAATGCAGAATATACTGCAGCTGCTGTGGAAGCGGCACAGCGCATGAAGAAAAATCTAACCCGGTATGTTTCCGTTTTGTGAGGTGTCGTATGATTAAGATTTATGGCTCCATGCTGTGTAAGGACTGTGTTCAGTGCCGGGAGGATCTGGATAAATCCGGTATTTCTTATGAATATCTGGACTTTTCTGACAGTCTATTGTATCTAAAGGAATTCCTTGCCATACGCGATATAAATCCGTTATTTCAAGAAGTACGGGAAAAAGGATCTATTGGAATCCCATGCATTGTATTAGAAGATGGAACCATTACATTCGATTGGGAAACGATTATGTAATGGGGCATCGCCCCATGGTTTAGTGCATGCTCCGCGCGCCGGTTGCATCTTGATTGGCACCGTTGGTGGGATCAACCGTATCGCCGGTACCGGGAATCAGATCATCCATAGCAGGACCGGTCATATCTGTGCTTGGCTGGGTCGGCTGCGTGGTAGGTGCGGTAGTAGGCATAGTTGTGGGAGCTGAGGTAGGTGCACTGGTTGGTTTTGTGGTGGGTGCTGTGCTGGGAGCAGAGCTGCCTGACGGTGTGTTTCCACGGCAGCCGGCCAGCATGGTTACGGTAAGGACAAGCAAAAGTGCGATACTGCAAAACTTCTTCATTATGAAACCTCCTGATTTTCTGTTTCCAACGGTAGTATTTCCTGCTGTGCAATAATTACACTGGAAATAAATGTATATATGGGAACAGGAAATTTTACAAAAAAGAGAATTTAACCATTGCTATTTTTTGCTATGTCCTGTATAATACACTAGAATAAAATGAAAAGGGGTAGCTTTTACTATGAAGAAGCTGGCTGTTAAGAAGAATATTGAATGTATGGCATGCCTGGAATGTGTCCGTGCCTGCTCTACCGCCTTCTATAAGGAGTTCCATCAGGATCTTTCCTGCATTCAGGTGGTTGCCAAGGGTACCGGCGCTAAGCCTGTAACCTGCATCCAGTGCGGTAAGTGCATGCGTACCTGCGAGCATGGTGCCATTACCCAGAATCCCAAGACCGGTGTCTACATGATCAACAAGAAGCTGTGCGTAAGCTGCGGCAAGTGTGTTGAGGCATGTCCCATGAAGGTTATGGTGATGAAGCCCGAGAATCCCGCATCCAAGTGCATCTCCTGCGGCATCTGTGTCAAGGCCTGCCCCATGGAGCTTCTGGAAATCATCGAGAAGTAAATTCTTACATAGAGAAACAGCCGGTTGTACCGGCTGTTTCAGTCTGTCAAAGAACCTACCTGCCCGAAAGTTTCGGAGGGAAAGATAGTGTGAAAGAAAACCGTCAGGGTTGTCTTTCGCGTTCAATCAAACCGTTTTTCAAACTTTTTGAAAGTTTGAAAAACCCAGGCAGCTTGTCAAAAAGACTTTTTTGACAAGCTGAAACAGCCGGTTGTACCGGCTGTTTTTTGTTACAGAAAGTAATAATTGATTATTTGTTTGAAATATGATATACTGACTATGACTATACACCCGGAGGCGTTTATGACGGATATGACACTTTTTCAGCAAAAAATGGCTGAATTATTACAAAATATAGAGTATCGTTTTGAAGAACCCCTCTCAAAGCATACTTCCTTTAAAATTGGCGGAGCTGCGGAAATCATGGTTTTCCCCAAAACGGCTGATGCGTTAGCTGCTGCGCTCAAGGCTGCAGGTTCCCTTGGCTGCGAACCGGTGATTCTTGGTGCAGGCACCAATATCCTTGCGCCTGATGAGGGCGTGAGAGGGCTTGTGATCTGCCTAAAGGATGCTTTGGATGGTATGGAACGGTTGAATGAAACTACCATTCGTGTAATGGCTGGTGTAACTATGACCCGTGCGGCTGTGTATGCTGCAAATCTGGGCCTGTCCGGTCTGGAATTTGCCCATGGAATTCCCGGTACAGTTGGCGGCGGTGTCTATATGAATGCAGGTGCCTACGGCGGTGAGATCTGCCAGGTCTGTTCACAGGTGGCCGTTATGGATAAAAATGGAAATGTAACCGTGCGAAGCAATGGGGAAATGGCATTTTCGTACCGTCACAGCTGTTTGGAAGAGCAGGGCGGTATTGTTCTCTATGCGGATTTTCAACTTACCGCAGCGCAGCCTGATGAGATTAAAGGCAAAATGCAAGAACTTATGAATAGGCGTAAAACATCACAGCCATTGGATATGCCTTCTGCCGGATCTGCCTTTAAGCGTCCGGTAGGCGGCTATGCAGCGGCACTGATCGATCAGACAGGGTTGAAAGGCTTCCGGGTCGGCGGCGCGCAGGTTAGTACAAAGCATGCCGGTTTTGTTGTGAATGCCGGCGGTGCAACGGCCAAGGATGTTGTTGCTTTACTGAATGAAGTGTCGGACAAAGTATATGAAAGCACCGGTATCCGTCTGGAACCGGAAGTGAGAATTTGGTAAAAGGGAGGTTGCAAAATGGCAGTTTCATTTTCCGGAAGTGCAAAAACAGAAATATGCAAAGGGTTTCCGCAGAAAAATTGCTGTGCAGTGGCTGAATGCTTTGGCATACTGCTGTTTTGCAACAGCTTTGGTGCCGACGGCATCCGAATTATTACCGAAAGCAAAGAATTTGCGGAATTTCTGCCGAAACTGTTCCGAAAAGCATTTTCTATTGACTTTGATCTGTATCCGGAGCAGGGAAGCGCCGGCAAGCTTGTCTTCCAAATTACGGATATAGATAAATTGGAAAGAATTATGGGTACATACGGTTTTGGTGTGGCAGACACATTGGTGCTTCATGTCAATCTGCCTGTAGTGGAGGAGGAATGCTGTAAGGCTGCGTTTCTTCGTGGTGCCTTTTTGGCAGGTGGTTCTGTGACTGACCCGGAAAAAGGATACCATATGGAATTAGCCACCACCCATGCCAGTGTTTCCAGAGAAACCTATTTGCTGATTCAAGAGGCCATCGGATTTGTTCCCAAGTCTGCTCATCGCGGCGGTGGTCATGTGCTGTATTTGAAGCAAAGTGACATGATTTCCGATTTTCTGACATTCCTTGGCGCACCGGTTGCGGCCATGGGCATTATAGAAGCGCGATTGGAAAAGGAACTGAACAATAAGGTCAACCGCCGCTGTAACTGTGATGAAGCCAATACTTCGAAAGTAGTGGAAGCTGCACAGGAACAGCTTGCTGTGATTCGTACGCTTAGAGAGCGTGGTATTCTGGCTAATTTGCCGCAAAAGCTGCAGCAGGCAGCCATTGCCCGGGAGGAGAATCCTTCTGCATCTTTGACCGAGTTGGCAGCGATGATGGAGCCGCCGATTACAAAACCTGCGATGAACCATCGCTTGAAGAAGTTGGTTGCGGCAGCAAAGGAGGTCTAGCATGGGTTTTGCACATTTGCATGTTCATACGGAATACAGCCTGCTGGACGGTGCCTGCCGGATCAGTTCCATGATGGAACGGGTCAAGGAATTGGGGCAGGATGCCATAGCAATTACCGACCATGGTGTCATGTACGGCTGTATTGATTTTTACAAAGCAGCTAAGGCTGCCGGTATTAAGCCGATCATTGGCTGTGAGGTATATGTTGCCCGCCGCATGATGAGTGACCGCGTTCACGGAATCGACAACGATCCTTATCATCTGGTTCTGTTGTGCGAAAACAGGACCGGATATGAAAATCTGTGTTTGTTGGTTTCAGAAGCTTTTATGAATGGATTCTATGGCAAACCCAGAGTTGATCTGGAGCTGCTTTACAAGCATCATGAAGGTCTGATTGCCCTGTCTGCCTGTTTGGCTGGTGGTGTTCAGCAGTATCTGTTGGATGAGAACTATGATGAGGCCAGGGAATATGCCCTTAAGATGGCAGATATCTTTGGTGAGGGTAATTTTTATCTGGAGCTGCAGGATCATAATATCCCGGAACAACGCTCAGTCAATCAGGGAATCCAACGGATTGCAAGAGAGACAGGTCTGCCAATGGTAGTTACCAACGATGCCCACTATCTGCGTCGGGAAGATGCTGCGATGCAGGATGTTCTGCTTTGCGTCCAGACCGGCAAGACCGTGGACGATACCAACCGCATGAAATTCCAGACGGAGGAGTTTTATCTCAAGAGCGAGGAAGAATTGCGCCAGCTGTTTCCCAACTGTACGGATGCCTTTGAAAATACGGCGCGGATCGCAGATCGCTGTAATCTGGAATTTGTTTTCAACGAATATCATCTGCCGTCTTTCCCGGTTCCGGAGGGGTATACCAACGAAGAATATTTCCGGAAACTTTGTATGGATGGATTTGCGGAGCGTTATACAAACCCGCCTGCAAGTTATAGGGAACGGTTGGAATATGAGATCGGTGTCATCAGCCGCATGGGCTATGTCAATTACTATCTCATTGTTTGGGATTTTATCCGGTATGCCAAGGAACAGGGGATTCCGGTTGGCCCGGGCCGTGGCTCCGGTGCGGCATCTATTGTGGCATATTGTATGCACATTACCGAAGTGGATCCCATGAAGTACGCACTGATCTTTGAGCGTTTTCTGAATCCGGAGCGTGTCAGCATGCCCGATTTCGATACGGACTTCTGCCAGGAACGCAGAGGCGAAGTGATCGACTATGTGGTGCGTAAATATGGTGCGGATCATGTGGCACAGATTGCTACCTTTGGTACTATGGCTGCCAGAGGTGCAATCCGGGATGTAGGCCGTGCTTTGAATTTTACCTATGCGGAAACGGATGTGGTGGCGAAGCTGGTACCGACTATGCCACTGCATATTACACTGAAAGATGCATTGAAAGTTTCCCCGAAACTTAAGGAAATGTACGATGCCGATGAGCGTGTGAAGCTGCTGATCGATACAGCCATGAGTCTGGAGGGTATGCCGAGAAATACCTCCACCCATGCAGCCGGTGTTGTTATTACGGCGGATCCGGTACGCACCTATGTTCCGCTGTCACGCAATGATGATACCATTGTAACCCAGTATACCATGACGACCATTGAGGAACTGGGCCTTCTGAAAATGGACTTTTTGGGCCTTCGCAACCTGACAGTAATTGAAGATGCGCAGCAGCAGATCCGGAAAATGGTACCGGATTTTGATATTGCAAAGATTTCGGATGATGATCCGGAAACCTTTGCGATGCTCGCTGAGGGCAAAACCCAAGGTGTGTTTCAGCTGGAATCTGCCGGTATGACCAGTGTATGTGTCAATATGCGCGCCAGCTCCATTGAAGATATTACGGCAATTGTTGCGCTGTACCGTCCCGGCCCCATGGATTCCATTCCAATGTTTATTGCCAACAAGCTGGATTCCAGAAAAGTGACCTATAAAACCCCCATGCTGGAACCAATTCTGAAGGTCACTTACGGATGTATCGTCTATCAGGAACAGGTTATTGAGATCTTCCGCTCTTTGGGCGGCTATACCATGGGACAGGCAGACAACATCCGCCGGGCTATTTCAAAAAAGAAAATGAAAATCATCGAGGCAGAACGGAAGGTCTTTGTGTACGGTGACCCGGAACAGGGTATTACCGGCTGCATCGGTCATGGGATTTCGGAATCGGTGGCGCAATCCATCTATGATGAAATCGTTGATTTTGCCAACTATGCTTTTAACAAAGCACATGCTGTTTGCTATGCGGTGGTTGCATACCAAACGGCGTACCTGAAATGCCATTATCCCAAGCAGTACATGGCTGCGCTGATGACATCCGTTCTGGATTCTGCCGGCAAGATTTCCGGGTATATCGCAGAGTGTAAGGAACTGGGAATTCCGGTACTGCCGCCGGATATTAATCACAGTGAGGACAATTTCACCGTTGAGGGTGATGCAATCCGCTTTGGTCTGGGTGCAGTGAAGAACATTGGACGGGGTTTGATCCGCGCAATGTCTGCAAAACGGGCAGAGGGCGGGGCTTTCCGGAGTCTGGAAGATTTTCTGCAGCGCATGGGAGAAGGGGAACTGAATAAACGGGCGGTGGAGAACTTCATAAAATGCGGTGCAATGGATTGCTTCGGATACCATCGCAGCGAATTGCTGGCGATCTATGACACCATGATGGATAGTGTGGCCAGTTCCAGAAAAAAGAATCTGGATGGACAGATGGGACTGTTTGCCATGTTGGAGGATGATGCTGCAGCGGAGATCCCCATTCCAAAGCTGCCGGAGCTGAGCAAGGCTGACCGTATGCTGATGGAAAAAGAAACCACAGGCATCTACCTGTCCGGACATCCGATGGATGATTACAGAAGCTTGCTGCGAAACACCCATGTGGTCAGCATTGGTTCACTGATGGAAGAGGAGAGTAAATTTACCGATGACCAGATCATCAGTGTAGCCGGTATTGTCCAATCGGTAAAAATGAAAACCACGCGCAATAATTCTATGATGGCTTATGTGACAGTGGAGGACGATACGGCATCCATTGAGATGCTGGCATTTTCCAATGTAATCAGTGAATATGGCGGATACCTGCGTGAGAATTCTCCTGTTGTGGTAACGGGACGACTCTCGCTTCGGGAAGAAAAGGAACCACAGATTGTGATCAACCGTGTGCGGCCTATCACGGATTTTGCCAAAGAAACACCTCGGACCCAACCTGCGCCAAAGCCGGAAAAGCTCAGTGGAACCTTGTATTTGCGCTTGCCCGGCGAAGAGGGAAAACTGTTCCCGAAGATTCGGGCGATTCTGAACATGTTCCCCGGTGACAGTACGGTTGTTGTATACTTCGCCGACACAAAACAGCGGCGTGGCACCCGGTGTGATCTGGATCACCGCATGCTTCAGGAACTAAAAAATGTCCTTGGGGAAGAGAATGTTGTACTGAAATAGCTTTCTTTTTGATGGATTCTGTGATAGAATCATAATTTAGAGGAGGTGCTTCCAAGATGCACAAGCGAATATGGGTGCTGGTGCTTTTGGCGGCAACCAGCCTCCTGTGTGCCTGCCAGCTTCGAACAGTGGATCAGATGTATCAGGTGCCCAAAAGACCGCAGTCGTATAATGACCTGCAATCGGTTATGGATGGGGCTATGGTTGATATGGAGTACAGTGCTCCCCGATCCGGAGAAAATCAGCAGACGGTACAAATGGCAGATCTGGATGGCGACGGCATTCGGGAATACCTTGTGTTTGCCAAAAACAACGATGACAAGCCCCTTCGAATTTTGATTTTTTCCCAGAAGGGCGGTAGCTATGCTTTGATGGATACCATTGTCTGCACAGGTGCTGCTTTCGATGTGGTGGAGTATGTACAGATGGATGGCATTGGCGGCATGGAGATGGTTGTGGGATGTCAGATCAGCGATCAGCTTCCGCGGTCTGTGTGTGTGTATCGTTTGTACGATGGCCAGATAAGCCAGTTGCTGTCTACCAATTATACCAAGTTTCTTACCAGTGACCTTGACAGCGACGGTTGTACTGAAATCATGGTCCTGCAGCCGGGAGAAACAGATTCTGATTATGGAATTGCTACACTGTACGGCGTGGAAAACGGAGTAATAGAACGCTCCAACGAAGTAACAATGTCAAGGCCGGTAAGTAAGCTGAAGCGCATTATTACGGGAAATCTTCATGGGGGAACACCTGCGGTATTTGTTGCCAGCACTGTGGATGAAAGTGCGATTATTACAGATGTCTATGCGCTGACTGACGGTGTATTCACCAACATTTCCCTTTCCAATGAATCCGGTACCAGTGTGCAGACACTGCGAAATTATTATGTCTATGCAGATGATATTGATGAGGATGGGGAAGTGGAACTTCCATCACTGATTACGATGAAACCGCTGGCTGAAAGTAGTAGCGGTGACAGAAAAGACTTGATCCGATGGTATGCCTTGGGGCAGGACGGTGCGGAGATCGACAAAATGCATACCTACCACAACTTTGTTGGCGGATGGTATCTACAGTTGGATCCGGAATGGGCCTGTCGAATATCTGTCAATCAGACCGGAAGCGAGTTTGCGTTCTATCTATGGGATGAAACCTATCGGACGGCAGAAAAAATATTCTCTGTATTTGCGCTTACCGAACAAAACCGTGAGGCGCAGGCGGTACTGGATAACCGTTTTACACTGCATAAAAGTGAGTCTGTTGTCTATGCAGCGCGGCTGGAGGTTGCTTCCGGTGCGTTGCGTATCACACAAAATGACTTGATTGAAAGCTTCCACTTGATCCGACAGGATTGGAAAACAGGAGAAATGTAAGAGGTAGAGATATGAAAAAGGTTCTGATTTTAGAAGACGAAGTGAATATCCGCAGCTTTGTGGTGATTAATCTGAAACGGGCCGGCTATGACGCCATTGAGGCGGCTACCGGCCAGGAAGCATTGGATCGCATTCAGGAGAATCCCGATATCGGTGTTGCGATCCTGGATATTATGCTGCCAGACATCGACGGTTTCGAGGTTTGCCGCCGCATCCGCGCAACCAGTAAGCAAATGGGTATTATCATGCTGACTGCCAGAACACAAGAAATGGACAAGGTTACAGGTTTGATGACCGGTGCGGACGACTATGTAACCAAGCCTTTTTCCCCTGCAGAACTGACTGCCAGAATTGACGCGCTGTTCCGCCGTATCGGCGGTGACAGCATGGCCAACAGCGAGATCGTTTCGCAGGGTCCCTTTGTAATGAATACACGGAATCATACACTGGAAAAATCCGGAAACCGTATTCGATTGACGCAGGTGGAATATTCCATTATGAAGCTGTTTATGCAAAATCCCGGAAGAGCACTTTCCCGGGAAGATATTCTTGCGGCTGTGTGGGGCAAGGATTATGACGGTGAACTGAAAATCGTGGATGTCAATATCCGCCGGCTGCGCATCAAGGTGGAAGATGATACTTCAAATCCCAGCTATATCACAACGGTCTGGGGTTATGGATACAAGTGGGGGGCATGATCCCCGGAAAGAGTGGTTCCATGAAAAGAATCAGCGGCTTGCGAAGACGGTGGCTTTTGAATACGGTGAGTGTCGTCTGTGCACTGGGTTTGGTCTGTGTGCTGACTGTCACGGCGGTCTTTGCGTCCTCATATTATTCCAACATGGAATCCGATCTGCGCTACCGTGCAAGGACCACGACCGGTTATTTTGCAGAACATCTGAATCAAAGCTATAACGAATACTATCAATCCTGCATTACCTATGCCCAAACCTTTGAGGACAGGGATGACCTGGAACTGCAGTTTATCAATGCCCGCGGACAGATCGTGGCATCTTCCTATGGTCGCTGGACAGGCCAATCGCCTACAACCTCTGAGATACAAAAAGCGATCAGTACCCGAAGCGCACAGCCCTTTGTCGGCAGAGACCCTGAGACAGGGGAACGGATCATGGCGGTATCCAGCCCTATGATTTACAGCAACGGGGAAGTGATCGGTGTCCTTCGGTATGTAACCTCTACCGCACTGATGGACAGGCAAATCCTTTTGGTTGCAGTGATTTCCTTGCTGGGACTTGGTTTTGTAGCATTGGTTGTGCTGATCAGCAGCAATTACTACATTCGCTCTATTCTTGTGCCAGTTGCCGAAATTACAGAGAAAGCCAAGCGGATTGCCGGCGGTACTTATGGTATCCAGATTCAAACCCGATACAATGATGAGATCGGTGAACTGGCGAAAACCATCAACGAATTGTCTTCTCAGATCAACCAGAATGAGAAGACGCAGACTGAATTTATTTCCTCGTTGTCTCACGAACTGCGTACGCCGCTGACGGTTATTACCGGCTGGAGTGAAACCTTGATCGGTGATGAGAATCTGGACCAGGATACCAGGCGCGGCATGAATATCATCCTTCGGGAGGCGAAACGGCTGTCGGAGATGGTTGTGGATTTGTTGGACTTTACCCGCATTCAGGGTGGAAAAATGACCTTAAATGTGGAACCAACCGATATCAGAAGCGAATTCGAGGATACGGTTTATATGTATGGAAGCCGTCTTGCGCAGGACGGGATCCATCTGGAATATCTGGACAACGACGAAGAAATTCCGGAAATTACCTGTGATGCCAAGCGGCTGCGCCAGGTATTTCTGAATATATTGGACAATGCGGCGAAACACGGCGGTGAGGGAAAGCGGATTGAAACTTCCATCCATTATAAAAACCATAAAGTGACCGTCTGTATTCGTGACTTTGGTCCCGGAATTCCGGAGGATGAGATACCTCTGGTGAAAAAGAAATTCTATAAAGGCAGCTCCAAAGCCCGCGGTTCGGGTATTGGTCTTGCAGTCAGTGATGAGATCATTCAAATGCATGGCGGTGAGCTGCGATTGGATAATGCTGAAGGAGGGGGAACCTTGGTTACCGTGGTCCTTCCGGCAATCCAGTAAGAAAGGGTTACTATGACAAAGAAAAACCAGCAGCCTTGCTGCGAAAAGTTTCGAACCATGATTGGCGGTCAGGCATTGATTGAAGGCATTATGATGCGTGGACCGGAGAAGGATGCCACGGTGATCCGTACTGCTGACGGCCTAAGCATTGATGTAAAGCCCCGGGTTGTACTCCCGGAAAAGTCTGTAAAGAAGCTTCCGCTGATCCGAGGGGTTGTAAACTTTTTTGATGCGCAAGTTACAGGTGTCAAAGCACTGATGCATTCTGCAGATCTATCTCCTGAGGAGAGCGAAACTCCGTCCAAGTTCGATCTTTGGCTGGAGCAAAAGCTTGGTAACGAGCGATTCCAAAAATTGATCGTGGGAACAGCAGTTGCTCTGGGCCTGGGAATGTCCATTTTGCTGTTCTTCCTGCTGCCGATGCTGGTCAGTAGTTTATTTGACCGCTGGATTTACAGTACATTGGCATTACACCTGTTGGAAGGTTTGGTCCGCATGGCGATATTTGTGACCTATCTTCTGCTTGTTTCCCACATGAAGGAAATGAAGCGGGTGTTTTCCTATCACGGTGCAGAGCATAAAACCATCCGCTGCTACGAGGCGGGGCTACCGTTGACAGTAGAGAATGTCAGACAGCAAACCAGAATGCATCCCCGTTGCGGAACCAGCTTCCTGCTCGTTGTTATGATCTTGTCAATTCTGGTGTTTTCTGTTGCGTCCTCACTTTTGCTGACATTGCTACCGGGATTAGCAGCAATGAAGAGCACATTCCTGTACCGGTTTGTTATGATTGTATTTAAGCTGCTGCTGCTGCCGGTGGTTGTGGCTTTCAGTTATGAGATCAACCGTTGGGTCGGACGGCATGACAATGCGGTTACCCGACTTTTGACTGCTCCGGGCATGTGGATGCAGAATTTTACAACCAATGAACCCGATGACAGTATGATTGAGGTGGGTATTGCAGCCCTTGAAGCGGTGATTCCGGAGAAAGAGGGGGCTGACCTGTGGTAAAAAAACTGTCAGACCTTTATCTGGAGGTACGGCGTGCCCTTTCCCAATCGGAAGATCAGCAGACAGCCAGTTTAATGGCACGGAGTCTGTTGTGTCATTATACCGGCAAAAGTCACGAACAAATTCTGGCAGAACGGGAGAACTATGTAGGGGAAGATGTTTGCAATGCGGTGGAATCCGGTGTCAAACGCTTGCTTGCGGGAGAACCGTTGGCGTATATTCTGCAGGAATGGGATTTTTACGGCATGCGTCTGCATGTAAATCCCAATGTTCTGATTCCAAGGGACGATACCTGCGCTGTGACGGCGATGGCAATTAAAAAAGCACTGTTTTTGAGCCAGGACCCCAGAATATTGGATCTTTGTACCGGCTCCGGCTGCATTGGCCTGGCAGTTGCCCATCGTGTCAAGGACGCCCGTGTCACACTGGCGGATGTCAGTCAAGAAGCGTTGGCTGTTGCAAGAAGAAATGCAGTAGCGCAGAAGCTTTCCGGGCGGGTATCCTGTGTTCAAGCGAATGCATTGGCAGATCCGGCGCCGTTCCTGGGGAAATTTGATATGATTATTTCCAATCCGCCTTATATTACAGGTGCGGAAATGCGGGAATTGCCGGACAGTGTAAAGCAATATGAACCGCATCTGGCACTGTATGGTGGTGAGGACGGTCTGGATTTCTATCGGGCTATTGCCGATAAATACCGTAAGGCATTACGGCCTGACGGGTATCTCTGCTTTGAGTTTGGTGCAGGGCAGGGAGATGCCGTATGCCGGATTTTGGAAGAAAACGGGTATACCATTCTGGAACGAACCAGAGACTATAACGACAGAGAACGGGCTGTAATGGCCCAGTATGGCAGGAAGGAAGATTGATTATGGCTACAAAGAAAACAACATTTGATACGCCCGCACCCGCAACGGACCGCAAGAAGGCGCTTCAAACTGCGCTGGCGCAAATTGAAAAGAGTTACGGTAAGGGAACCGTTATGCGTTTGGGTGACCGTCCCGACATGAATGTTGAGGCTGTCCCCACAGGTTCTCTTGCTCTGGATGCCGCTTTGGGCATCGGTGGTGTTCCCAAGGGCCGTATTATTGAAATCTACGGACCCGAATCTTCCGGTAAAACCACCCTTGCGCTGCATATTCTGGCGGAGTGCCAGAAGCAGGGCGGTGAAGTGGCTTTCGTCGATGCAGAGCATGCGCTGGATCCTGTGTATGCTGCCGCACTAGGTGTTGATACCGACAATATGCTGGTTTCCCAGCCAGATACCGGTGAGCAGGCTTTGGAAATTACCGATGCGCTTGTCCGCAGCGGTGCCGTGGATGCTGTGGTTGTTGACTCCGTTGCTGCGCTGACTCCCCGGGCTGAAATCGAGGGCGAGATGGGCGATACTTTCGTTGGCCTGCAGGCAAGACTGATGTCTCAGGCGCTCCGGAAGCTGGCTGGTACCATTGCAAAAACAAACTGTGTGGTTATTTTCAACAATCAGCTTCGTATGAAGATCGGCGTCATGTACGGCAATCCGGAAACGACTACCGGTGGTAATGCCTTAAAGTTCTATGCTTCCGTCCGTTTGGATGTCCGCAAGGTGGAGTCCATCAAAGAAGGCGGCAATGTAGTAGGTAACAAGACCCGTGTTAAGGTGGTCAAGAATAAGGTTGCACCTCCTTTCCGGGAAGCGTTCTTTGATATTATGTACGGACAGGGCATCAGCAAATGGGGCGAATTGGTCGATCTTGCAGTTCAGATGGATGTAGTCCAGAAGAGCGGCAGCTGGTTCAGCATGGGCGATGAGCGTATCGGTCAAGGCAAAGACAGCGTCAAGACTTATCTGATGGCAAATCCTGAGGTGGCTGAGCAGGTTGAAGCAAAGGTTCGTGGAAATTTGATGAAGCAAGCGGCGGCTGCCCCTAAGGCACCGGCCAAGGCCGCTGACCGCGGTGTTGCTGTCAGCGCGGATGATTTTGACGATGAGGATTGATGCAATTTCCCCCAGAGCCGACCGCTCCGGGAGAACTTTGATCACCTTTTCTGATGGAAGCACCATGCGCTTGTACCGCCAGACTCTTGAGGACTTTGGCCTGTATACCGGTATGGAACTGGATGCGGAAGAAATGTCCAGACTGCGCAGTGCCGCGGGACAAATGTCTGCTAAAATGCGTGCTGTGCGAATTGTTGCGGCATCCAATGTATCCAAGACGGACTTGGAGCAGCGGCTGATCCGCAAGGGAGAAACGAAAAAGCAGGCCAGGGAAGCGGTACAGTGGATGGAGGATCTTCACCTGGTGGATGACCGTGTAACAGCGGAGCAAATCGTTCAGCGGTGCATTCGACAGGGCTACGGCGAGGCAAGAGCCAAGCAGGCGCTGTATGAAAAGCAGATTCCCAGGGCGCTGTGGGACGAAGTGCTGGCAAATTATCCGGACCAGACAGACAGTATCACTGAATTTTTGCGAACCCGTCTTGGTGAAAACTGGGGCGAGCGCGATTTAAAAAGAGCCATGGATGCATTGGTGCGCCGTGGACACAAGTATTCCCAAATCCACAGGGGTCTGAAGAACCTGGAGCTGGATACGGATGAATTCCCGGAGGAATCCTAAATGGCAAATATCGGTTTTATTTCTCTTGGCTGTGCCAAGAATCAAGTGGATTGCGAGCGGATGATGTACCGACTCCAAGAGGCGGGGCATACCATTTGTGAGCAAGTAGTTGGATGCGATGCTGTGGTTATCAATACCTGCGGCTTCATTGATTCTGCCAAAGCAGAAGCCATTGATAACATCATTCAAATGGGTCAGCTGAAGCAAGAGGGACAAGTTGGTAAGATTATGGTGACAGGCTGTCTGTCTCAGCGTTATCAGGATGAGATTCTCTCTGAGATGCCGGAGGTGGACGGCGTTTTGGGCACCGGAAGCTACACCAAGATTGTGGAAGCGGTGGAAGAAATCCTGCAGGATGCTACCGTCGCGGATTTTGATTCTATCGACCTTCCCGAAGAGGAAACGGGCCGTGTGGTCACCACGCCGGAGCATTATGCTTATATTAAAATCGCAGAGGGTTGCGATAACCGCTGCTCCTACTGCATTATTCCCTATTTGCGGGGTAAGTTCCGCAGCCGTCAGCTGGATGATGTGCTGTATGAGGCACGAATGTTGGCTGAAAGCGGCGTGAAAGAGCTGATTGTTGTTGCCCAGGACACCAGCCGATACGGTACGGATTTCCCGGAACATAAGCGCCTGTTGGCAACACTGCTACGGGAGCTTTGTAAGATCGAAAAGCTCCACTGGATCCGGATTCATTACCTGTATCCCGATGAGATAGATGATGAATTGATTGATACCATTGCGGCAGAACCTAAGATTGTGAAGTATTTGGATATCCCCATCCAGCATTGTAATGATAAGGTGCTGAAGCTGATGAACCGTCGCGGCGATTATGCCTATTTGTGCGACCTGTTCCGGAAGCTGAAACAGCGGATCCCCGGCGTTGTCTTGCGTACCAGTGTGATCACAGGCCTGCCCGGTGAGGGCGAGGAAGAATTCCAGCAGCTGTGTGAATTCTTAAAAGAGCAGCGTCTGGTACGCACCGGCGCCTTCGTATTCTCTCCGGAAGAGGGAACCCCCGCTGCAGAGATGGAACATGTGGATACGGACACAGCTGCTGACCGTGCTGAAATGATTCAAGCCATTCAAGCCGAGATCATGGATGCATACAGTGCTTCCCTCGTTGGACAAACTATGGAGGTGCTGGTAGACGGCTTTGACGAGGAACAGGAGCAGTTTTATGGCAGAACCTTTGCAGATTCTCCGGAAATCGACAGCAGGGTATGGATCGCATCGGAAGAAGCCTTGATGGAAGGGCAGTTTGTACAGGTCTGCATCGATAGTGTGATAGACGGTGAACTGTCCGGTTATATCGTGGAGGAAAATTCATGACAACAGCCAGTAAAATTACATTGATTCGGGTTGCGTTTATTCCGCTTTTTATGTTTTTTCTCCACATGAGCAGTGGAAAACCCTCCATTTGGATGTGGCTGGCTCTGGGTGTTTTTATTCTTGCCAGTGTGACGGACTACATCGATGGATACATTGCCAGAAAGTACGGACAGGTCAGTGATTTTGGTAAGTTTTTGGATCCGCTGGCAGATAAGCTTCTGGTCATTTCCGCGATGCTTATGCTTTGTCAGTGGGATCGTCTGGCCGCTTGGGCATTGATGATCGTTCTGTGCCGGGAATTTGCGGTTACCGGTTTGCGTCTGGTTGCGGTTGGCAAGGGTAAGGTTATTGCCGCCGGCTGGAGTGGAAAAGTTAAGACCGCGGCGACCATGATTGGTCTATGTGTGCTGATGGCATTCCCCACATTTCCGTGGTTGGATAAGGTGGTCATGATCGTAATCGTAGTTACCACGGTGTATTCCGGTGTGGAATACTTTATACAGAACTGGAAATGTCTTTGGGATTGATAGACGGGCGTGCTGAAATCAGCACGCTGGTTTTCTGGATCATAAGGAGTTACTATGAACGAAAAGGAAATTGGCGAGATTCGCCGGCGGGTTCGCCGGGAACGCAGCAATATGACAGCTATTTATGGCTGCTTTGTGAATGATCAAAAAGAAATCGTGACGGAATACCGGCAGTCTACAGCGATGATGTCGGAGAATGAAGCCGAACGCTATTTTGGACTGATGAAGCGTACACTATCCGGTACGGTAGGAAAGAATCTGATCGATATTACTTTTCGCACGGCACAGGTGGCGGGGAGTCCTGAACACCAACTGCTGATGGACCTTCGGCAGTGCGCCTTAAAGGATGACACCCTCCGGATGCAACTGTATAGGAAGATTATTGACTCACTGAGCCTGGATGAAAGCTATCTGATTTTAGTGGGCTGTGACAACTATGATGTGCCCTTTAAGGGTAAGGACGATGTGGTGCAGGCAGACAATTCCGGTACAGTCTATACATATCTGCTGTGTGCGGTGTGTCCTGTGAAGCAGACCAAACCGAATCTGCACTATGTTGCTGAGAATAAGGAATTCCATGACGGCGGCATTGCGCAGGTTGCCCAGGCGCCGGCATTGGGTTTCCTGTTCCCGGCCTTCGATGATCGTGCTGCCAATATTTATAATGCGCTTTTCTATACCCGTGATACTGCACAGTCCTACCAGACGCTGATTGATTCTCTTTTCAATGTGCAGGCACCAAAGCCGGCAGCAGAGCAGAAGAAAAGCTTTGAGGCGCTGCTTACAACCAGCTTGCAGGATAATTGCAGCCTTGAGGTGGTGCAGAATGTCCATGACCAGCTGCGCCAGTGCATCGAAATGCATAAGGAAGCAAAAGCAGTGGAACCGCTGCTGGTATCCAAGGAGCAGATCAAGGCTGCATTGGAAGAGTGTGGCGTGCCGGAAGCGAATGTGGCGAAATTCAGTATTGACTATGATGAAGCGTTTGGCTTTGAAGCGGAACTGCATCCCAAGAACATTATTGACAAGAACAAGTTTGAAATCAAGACACCGGATGTGTCCATCAAAGTGTCACCGGAACGCAGTGACCTGATCGAAACCCGAGTCATCGGCGGCGTGAAATATATTCTAATCTGTGCGGATGAAAATGTGGAGGTCAATGGCGTCAACATTCATATTCAAGACCGTGAAGCGGTTGAGGTATAATAAAAAAAGCAGAACTCCACAGGGAGTTCTGCTTTTAAAATACATGCTTATTCTTTAGAAGCGTTTACGAGATTTACGATGATATCCACACAGGCATCTACACCGATGGTGCCGCTGTTGAGACAGATATCGTAGTTCTGAGCAGTACCCCAGACCCGGCCGGTGTAGTGCTGATAGTTGACATGACGGCGCTTGTCTTTTTCGCTCAGACGGGTTTCGGGACTCTTTTCAGACTCACCATAGAGTCGAACGATACGGTCAGCGCGGAAAGCTTTATCCGCATGGATGTAGGCATGCAATACATCTTCGCGATCCTTCAAAATATAGTCAGCATTGCGGCCAACGATAACACAAGGGCCTTTTTCAGCCAGCTGCAGGATTACACTGCACTGGATGTTCCAAAGAAAATCAGCAGTAGACATACCGTTCATCACACCGGGAATGCCCTGGGGAGCGAAGGCATAGGAAAAGAGACTCTTGCCAGGTGCGTGCTCGCCATGTTCTTCCACAAACTTGGGGGCAAAGCCGGATTCCAAAGCAACCTGATCTACAAGCTCTTTATCGTAGAAGGGGATTCCCAGTCTTTCTGCCACCGCGTGACCGATGGTTCGGCCACCGCTGCCAAATTCACGGCTGATGGTAATGATTTTCTTTTCCATAGAATGACCTCCTCCTAAAATCTGTAAAATAATTATATCAAAGACAGCTTGTCTTGTCAAATAAAACCTAAGCAAAGGCTCTTTGCGTGACAAATTTGGGTGAAAGTGCTATACTGACGGCGAGGTGAATGTTATGCGCGACATCGGTAAAAACATCAAAGAGCTTCGTCAACTGAAAAAAATGACACAAGATGAGCTGGCAGGAAAACTGTTCGTAACCCGGCAGACCGTTTCCAATTATGAAACGGGGAAAAGTAGGCCGGATATCGAAATGCTGACCCGCATCGCGGAAACGCTGGAAACAGATCCCAATACAGTGCTGTACGGGATTCCTCAAAAAGTCAACCAGGAACGGGCGGTATTACGGTTATGCGTTTGCGTGGTATTGCTGATTATCGCAGTTGTCGGTTACGGTCATCTCGCGGATTTGGCTAAAGGAATTGCTGCATACAGTTATGATCAAAGCTTAGCCTTTGCCGGTGCGCTTTTCGCAGCGCCAATATTGGGTTTCTTATTTGGCTTGACCGCCATGCAGGCATTGGGGGTGTTCGCAAAGCTTACGGCATTCACGAAGCCTTGGGCAAAGAGAATGCTGTGGATTGTGCTTGGAACGGTAATTGGGTATTTATTGATCACCTTGCCCTTTGTACTGGGTTTTATCTTAAAAATGGATATCTCAAACCTGTTGCCTGATTTTATTTATACAGGACAGTTTTATTCCACCTTGTGGTTAATAGGCTTATGGCCAAATCGTGCATTATTGAAACCGAACATTCTAATATTTGGTATCCTTGGTTGCGCATTGTGGCTGGGAATCCCACAAAAACCAAAAGAATAAAAAAGAAACGAGATGCGTCAGCATCTCATTTCTTTATTTGCGAATCACCCAAAGATTCCGGATCTGACCTTCAATATCTTCATATTTCCAAAGCTTTTCCGAATTGGCGATGCTGTTGGGATCGTTGATGCGAATCATACCGTTTTCATAGCCGGTCATAACGATGTAGTGGCCGGTGGTAGTAAAATCTCCCGGGCCCATGGCGCAGATAATGGGATTATCCACTTCCAAATTCTTGATAATACGGCTTTCTACAAGGGGAATCTCCGTTACATCAAATCCCAATTTTACGCCACCTTCGCTGATCAGCGTCCAGGAGGATCCGTTACC
The DNA here is from genome assembly GCA_045589055.1 of Faecousia sp. GTDB lineage: Bacteria > Bacillota > Clostridia > Oscillospirales > Oscillospiraceae > Faecousia. Next base: position 20,341 of record JAZNFH010000030.1, read on the forward strand.
GGGTGAGTAATAGCCGTTGTTGGTGGCGAATTCGATCATCTTGTCCGGAGCAAAAGCATCGTCCTCTGTCAAATACCAGGCTGCCATAGAAAGACATACAGGGCCACAGGCCGTTAAACCGGCAACACCGCTTCCGTATTCGATGTATCCCCACCGCTGATCCCATTGCAAAAACAGGGGTACGGAGGTGCTGCCTTTATAATCAGAAAGGTCAATGCGGATGTCCGCATCCTTTTTCAAGGGGTATTCCAACACAAAGGTTTCTGTTTCCGGATTGCGATCCAGTAGTGCGATAAGGTCGTCCGGATATTTCCCAAAGGCAATGTCATGTTTATCCGCATAAGCTTTTACAATTTTACCGGCAGGAGAGAGTGCAGACTCGTCAAAATGAATCCGTTGATACAGAAGATATGCAGGATAGATCATCAGTACCAGCAGGCATACGAGAATACAAAGAATAATCCATGCCTGCACTTTGCGTCGAGTGTACATGGTACCACTCCTTTCGTGTATATTGATTATAGCATGGAGAACTGAAAAAAGTCTTTAGGATTTCTTTAATTTTTTAAAGAAATCCAGCATGCATAATTAAATTTCTCTTTGCAAAAAGAGTCAATTATTGTATAATAAACGGGAATATAGACAAAGAGGTATGATTATGTCGTTACCGAAAGAAAAAACAGATGCCTACATAGCAATATTAAAGGAAGAATTGCTTGTGGCAATGGGCTGTACAGAACCGATTGCCATTGCCTACGCAGCTTCCATTTTGCGCAACACTTTGGACTGTGTTCCGGAAGCGATCCGCGCTCGGCTCAGTGGCAATATCATCAAAAATGTAAAAAGTGTCATTGTGCCTGCCACCGGCGGACTTCACGGCATTGAGGCAGCCATTGCAGCAGGCATCGTTGCTGCATGTCCCGAGCGGCAGTTGGAGGTGCTTTCCGTACTGCGACATGAGGATCAAGGGAAAATCGCAGCTTTTTTGAGTAACTGCAAGATGCAGGTTGAGGAAATGGAGTCTCCTCACACCTTTGATCTGGAGCTGACTGCATGGTCTGGGGAGGATACTGCCAGTGTCCGCATTATGGGTAATCATACAAATGTTGTTTCCGTGAAAAAGGGCGATAAAGATATTACACCCGTGTACTGCTGCGGCGTGCAGGAAGAGCAGAGCAACCGGACGGACCGCTCTGTGCTGAATGTACAGGATATTCTGACCTTTGCAACGGAAACAGATTTGGAACCCATCAGACCGCTGCTTCTGCGGCAGGTAGAGATGAACATGGCCATCGCCCGGGAGGGCCTGAAGGGTGGCTACGGTGCCTGTATCGGCAAAGTTCTTTACCGTGACGGGGAAGCCAGTCTCCGTGACCGGGCAAGAGCCTTTGCAGCTGCAGGCTCTGATGCCAGAATGAGTGGCTGCGAAATGCCGGTGGGGATCCTGTCCGGCAGCGGCAACCAAGGCATTACGGCTTCTGTGCCGGTTGTTGTGTATGCACAAGCTCTTGGTAAGAGTGAGGATGAAATGCTGCGGGCGCTGCTTGTATCGGATTTGATCACGATCCATCAGAAAACCGGCATCGGCTGCCTGTCTGCCTACTGCGGTGCCATCAGCGCCGGCTGCGGCTGCGGTGCAGGTATCTGCTACCTCCGGGGTGGTGACTACCGTGCCATTGCCCATACATTGGTCAATGCGGTTGCGATCCTGTCCGGTACAATCTGCGATGGCGCTAAACCTTCCTGTGCGGCAAAAATCGCTATGGCAGTGGAAGCAGGTATCATGGGTTACGAAATGACCAAGGCCGGTTATCAGTTCTACGGCGGCGACGGTATCGTGACCAAGGGTGTAGAAAACACCATTCGTAACGTTGGAAAACTGGCAAGAGATGGCATGTCAGAAACGGACAAAGAGATCATTCGCATTATGCTTCAGCAGCCGAATAGTTAATAATTTAACTTACATAGGAAGGGGAATGGAGAATTATGGTAGATCTGCGTGCAAAACCCTATCATCTGACGGATGAGGATATCGCATGGGTAGAAAACACAATTGCCTCTATGACTGATGAGGAAAAGGTAGGTCAGCTGTTCTTCCAGCTGACAGCTTCTCAGGAAGAAAATTACCTGAAGGAACTGATGGAGAAGTACCATCTGGGCGGATGCCGCTACAACGCAATGCCCGGTGCCAAGGTGCTGGAACAGAATACGATTCTGCAGAAATATGCCAAGGTTCCTGTCTTTATTGCCTGCAACCCCGAGCAGGGCGGCAACGGTGTTTGCCCCGACGGTACTTTTGTGGCAAACCAGATCAAGGTCGGTGCAACAGGTAAGGCGGAATATGCACAGGCTATGGGTCGTGTCTGCGGCGCACAGACCTATGCAACCGGCTGCAATATGACCTTTGCGCCAGTTGTTGACATTACCTACAACTGGGAATGTGAAGAGGTCCTGGCTCGTGCTTACGGTCATGATCCCAAGCTGGTTGCTTCCATGGGCAAGGCATACATGGACGGTGTCCATGAAACAGAAGGTGTTGCATCCTGTGCCAAGCATTTCCCCGGCAACGGTCAGGACTACCGGGACGCCCATATTTCCAACAATGTCAATCACTTCGGTGAAGCTGACTGGATGGCTTCCTACGGCCATGTATATAAGACCTTGATCGACGGTGGCCTGGATGCCATTATGGGCGGCCATATCATGATGCCTACTTACATGCAGGAGAGGTACCCCGATATCGCTATTGAGGAAGTCATGCCTGCGACGCTCTGTCCTGAGATTATGACGGATCTGCTGCGCAATAAGCTGGGCTTCAATGGTATGGTGGTTACGGATGCTTCTCACATGGTGGGTATGACCAACCGGATGAAGCGCAAGGATATGCTGCCGCTGTCCATCAATGCCGGCTGTGACATGTTCCTGTTCTTTAACGATCCGGATGAGGACTATAATACTATGCTGGACGCATATAAGTCCGGCATTATCGGTGAAGCGCGTATGACCGAGGCGTTGACACGCATTCTGGGTCTGAAGGCAAAGATGGGACTGAACAAGAAGGCCAAGGAAGAGCTCTGCCCCAGCAAGGAAACCATGGAATCCATTCTGTACAATCCGGAGTACAAGAAGGTTGCCCCTGCTATCAGCAAGGATTGTCTGACACTGGTCAAGTATAAGGATGAAGGTGTACTGCCACTGTCTCCTGAAAAGACCAAGCGGGTTATGATCGTGCAGGTCAAAGGTCCCGATGGCCCCATGGCGGCTCTGGCAGCCATGGCTATGGGTCAGGGAGGCCCCAAGAAGACTCCCGCAGAGAAGCTGCGTGACCGTCTGGTTGAAAAGGGATTTGACGCAACTATCTATGTCAGCCCTCTGGACAAGATCCTGGCGGATGTGAAGGCAGGGAAACCCTTCAATCTGAATATCTACTTTGCAGGCAAGAATGCTATCAGTGACTTTACCGCACAGCAGGATCTGGTCATTACACTGTTTGATGTCGCCAACGGCCATCCCGTTTTTGGTATGAGCAAGGGCGGCGGTGAGATTCCCTGGTATGTCCATGAGTTGCCGGTTGTTGGTATCTCTGTCAACAAGCCTACCATGTTGGCGGACTGCCCCATGCTGCGTACCTATATCAATGCCTATGACTCCAATGACGATACCATGGACGCATTGGTAGACGCCTTGCTGGAGGGGCCGGAAGCCTTCAAGGGCAGCGATCCCATCGACAGCTTCTGCGGTATGTGGGATACCCATATGTGATTCGGAGGAACACTATGTCCGTATTTGATTCTTTTGAGAGAAAACATGACTATCTTGTGTGTGTCGACTCTGACGGCTGCGCCATGGACACGATGAATTGCAAGCATTTTCATTGCTTTGGTCCTTGCATGGTCACAGAGTGGGCATTGGAGCAGTGGGAAGAGCCGATTCTGCGCCGTTGGAACGATATCAATCTGTTCCAGATGACCCGTGGTATCAATCGGTTTAAGGGACTTGCCATGGCTTTGTCCGAGATTGACAAGCAGTATACACCGATTGTTGGCGTGGTGGCGCTGAAACATTGGGCGGATACGGCTCCTGCGCTTTCCAATGACGGTCTGGCCAAGGCTATTGATGCGGCAGACGATGTGGATACCAAGCTGATCCTGCAAAAAGCGTTGCAGTGGAGCCTTGCGGTGAATGAGTCTATTACCCGACTGCCGGAAGAGCTGAAGCTTCCGTTCCCCGGCGCGGCTGAAGGTCTTGCTGCCGCTGCTGAGGTAGCGGATGTGGCTGTGGTATCCAGTGCAAACCGGGATGCCGTTGAGGAAGAATGGGAAAAGTATGGCCTTTTGGCAAATACAGATATTTTGCTTGCGCAGGACTGCGGCAGCAAAGCACATTGTATTGCTGAAATGCTGAAATTTGGCTATGATAAGAACCATGTTCTAATGGTTGGCGATGCACCCGGTGACTGCGATGCTGCGGAAAAGAACGGTGTTTGGTTCTATCCGATTCTCGTCAACTGGGAAGAAGAAAGCTGGGTAGAGTTTACCCAAAAGGCGCTGCCTCTGTTCCTAAATGATGACTATGAATCCTGTCAAGCAGATAAAAAGCAGGTATTTGTAGAAAACTTGGGTGGCTGATCGGTATATATTCGGACATGCGCAAAACAATTGTTTTGCGGATGTTAGTTCTAATAAGGAGAAATTGATATGAAAATGATTCATTTGCAGCATCCTCAGTATCCGGACGCTACACTGGAAGGCTATATCCTGGATGGGAATATTCCTCTGGGTCAAGATGCCGATCGTCCGGCAGTAGTGGTACTGCCCGGTGGCGGCTATGTTTACTGTGCTGATGCTGAGGCAGAACCGGTGGCGCTTAGCTATACTGCCAGCGGCTTTCATGCTTTCATTTTAAGATACAGCGTGGGCAGAAATGCTGCCGGGTTTGCACCGCTGAAGCAGGTGAATTGGGTGATTGGCCTTTTGCGGGAAAATGCCAAACAGTGGCATATCGATCCCAACAAGATTCTGGTTTGTGGCTTTTCAGCCGGAGGCCATTTGGCATTGGCATCCGGTGTTATGGGCGAAAATAAGCCAAATGGTATGATCTTGGGTTACCCTGTGGCATCCGCGCCCTGTATTCCCGGCATGGACTTTATGCTGAAACTGCTCAGCGGCAAGGAAACTGTAACCCCAACTGATGCCGAGCCTTTTGAATTGATTTCTAAAATCACGAAAGATGCACCTCCGGTGTTTTTGGTGGCCACAGCGGAGGATGGACTGACACCTTACGGAAGCTTAGCCATTGCCAAGCGCTACAGTGACATTGGTCTGGGTTACGAACTGCACATCTTCCAGTATGGGCCTCACGGATATTCTCTTGCCAATGCGACCAGTGCTATGGGCAGCAGTCAAAAGCTGGATTCGTCTTTTGCCCACTGGCAGAAGCTGAGTGTGGATTGGATCTTCAAAACTTTTGGCAAGCCGGTTTTCGAGGATAAGAATACCAGCCGAATGGCCGCAATCCTTAAGGATATGGGCATTGAAATGAAAGGTTTTTAATTATGCGCTATCAAATCAACCGGGAGAATTACCACCGTTTTGATATCATGGAACGGAATAAGCTAACTGCCAGAAGCTATTTTGTGCCATTTTCGACCAGGGAATTGGCAGACAAAGCGGATATCCTTACAAAGCGTTATACTTCCGATAAAGTCATATGCCTGAATGGCATTTGGGATTTCAAATTTTACCCGCAGCCCAAGCAGATTCCCGGTGTTTTTGATACGGAAGATGTACAGTTTGAAAGCATTGATGTGCCTTCCTGTTGGCAATTTCGGGGATATGATAAGCCTTTTTATGTGAATACCCGTTACCAATTTCCTTTTGATCCGCCACACATTCCCATGGAGGAGGCGGTGAAAAAGACTTTCTGCATTGCGGGTTCTGACTATGGTATCAAACCTCGTTGGCAGACTCCGGTGGAGCAATATAATTTTGTCGGTGTCTATCGTAAGATGATTTCAGTTACCGATGTAAATAGGGTAAGAATTTTATCTTTCTTAGGGGCTGCCAGCTGCCTTGATTTGTACATCAACGGCGGCTTTGTAGGGTATTCTGAGGGGAGCCACAATACAGCGGAGTTTGATATCACACCATACCTGCTTGAGGGAGAAAACGAAATTCTGGTGGTTGTACATCGTTGGTGTACCGGCACTTATCTGGAATGCCAGGATATGTTTCGGAATAACGGTATTTTCCGGGATGTTCTTTTGTATGAGCTGAATCATACAGACTTTTGGGATGTCGGGTTCCGCACGGAGAAAAATGAGAATACCTACATTACAACTGTTTCTGCCGTGACAACCGGAGAAACAGAGGTTACCTTTTCGTTGTCCGGACATGGGACTACCATGACACAGACAGTAAAGACCAACGAAAAGAAGGCGACGGTGTCCTTTGCTGTAGAAAAACCAAAAGAATGGACAGCTGAAACGCCTGAACTCTATGATCTCTATTTTGAAATTCCAGGCAGTTGCATCAAGCAGCGGGTTGGATTTAAGCAGGTCAGAATTCAAAAGGACATCTTTACCCTTAACGGGAAGCCATTAAAGCTGAAAGGCGTTAATCACCATGATACCAGTTGCAAAAATGGATACTATTTGACTCCGGAAGAGATTTGCCGGGATGTGGAAATCTGCAAGGAATATAATATCGATACCATCCGCACATCACACTACCCGCCGGATCCAATGCTGCTGGAGTGGTGTGATGAATTGGGTATCTATGTGGTGGATGAAGCGGATCTGGAGACCCATGGTGCTTTTACGCAGCAGTTCCCACCAAATTTCCATACCATCTCTCAGGATCCCAAATGGGAAGAACGGTATCTTGACCGGGTTTGTAGACTCTATGAACGGGATAAGAACCATGCCAGCATCCTGATGTGGAGTCTTGGAAATGAATCCGGCGGTTATCGCAATACCGATGCTATGTATCACTGGCTGAAGCAGCGGACGGATATCCCTGTGCATTATGAAAGCGTAATTCACAGCAAACGGGTTGCTTATGATGTGGGCAGCGAAATGTATCCTACCGTTAAAATGGTTGAGGATGTGGGCAAGCGTTGCCGTAAGCAGAAACCACTTAATGACCGCCCCTATTTCCTCTGTGAATACGCACACGCTATGGGTGTAGGCCCCGGTGCAGTGGAAGAATACTGGGAACAGATATACCGCTATGAGAATCTGATGGGCGGATGCGTCTGGGAGATGGTGGATCATGCGGTGCTTCATGAAGATGGCAGATATACCTACGGTGGTGACCACGGGGAATGGGAACATGACAGCAATTTCTGTGTAGACGGGTTATTTTATCCGAACCGCAGTCCTTCAACGGGTGCAAAAGTGATTCGTCATGTGTACCGACCGATTCGTATCAGTCATGTGGAGGATTGCCGTTACCGGATATTCAACACAACAGCATTTACGGATTCCAAGAATTACCGCTTACGGTTTGTTTATCCTGATGGCAAGGAAGTGGAGGAAAATGTAGCAGTACCCCCTCTTACGGAACGGATTATTGAGCTGCCTCACTGCCCGAAATCCGATACAGTCCTCATGGTAGTTACTACCGATGAGAGAACCGGAAGGGAAGTAGCCCGGGAGCAGATTATTTTCCAACTGCCGGTGAAGAACTCGGTGAAAACCCTTGGGAAGCGGCCCGACTGGGTGGATGTCCGCAATGGCAAGGTGATGATTACCAAAAACGGTAAAACTATGGAAGCAGACCGGTGCAATACACTTCTGTTCCGGGTACCAACAGACAATGACCGTGACTTTGCCTTGAAAACGGCCATGGATGACTATTTGCCCCAAAAGGAAACCATTGAATCTGTGGCGGTGTTGGAAGACAAGCTTGTGGTAAAGTATCAGATTTCCTGCCGCCGGCAAAAGTTTATCTGTACCGATACTTACGAAAGCTGTGACGAAGGAATTCTGCTTACCAGTAAACTGCAATGTACTGCCGGTGGCGGAAAGCTTCCCCGGTTTGCAAAGGTATTTCGTCTGGATTCGGGTTTTGATACTGTTTCCTATCATGGTCGGAATGGGGAATCCTACTGCGATATGAAGGAACATACCCAGATTGAGACCGTCCATTGCAAGGTGGCGGATATGGTGGAACCGAACATAAAACCCCAGGAGAGCGGCAACCGCTGCGACTGTACAGATGTAAGCATTTCGGACGGGATGGACAGCTTTACCTTTACGGCGGTTGAGAAGCCCTTTGAGTTAGGCATCAAGCCCTATTCAGATTGGGAATTGTTGGTTATGAGGCACCGGGAGGATGAAATTCGAACAGGAACTTATGTGGCAATTTCTGCCTTCCAGATGGGCATAGGTACCGGAAGCTGCGGACCTGCAACAATGCCGCAGTATTGCTATCAAGCAAAAGAAGAGTATATTTTGAAGTTCATTATTTCATAAAAAGAAGAGGTCACTTCTGTGACCTCTTCTTTTTATCCTAACAATACATCGGATATCAGCATTAAGCAAAAACCCGCCAGCAGGGAATAGGTAGCCCCGCGCTGGCTGCCGTGTGCGTGGGTCTCCGGTATCATTTCATCACTGATAACATAGAGCATCGTTCCACCGGCGAAGGCCAGAGCAAAGGGGAGAATTGCGGATGCGATGGTTACCGCAAAATAACCAAGAAGAGTGCCAACGACCTCCACCAGTCCGGTAGCTAAGGCACACAGGAACGTGCGCTTGGGACTGACTCCGGCAGAAAGCATAGGTGCGATAATCACCATGCCTTCCGGGATATTTTGCAGTGCAATACCGCCTGCAATCAACAGCGCTTCTGATGTGTTGCCGGATCCGAAACTGACACCCGCCGCGATGCCTTCCGGCAGATTGTGGATGGCGATCGCGGTAACAAAGAGCAGCACCTTACTGATATTGGCGTTTCCCTGGTGATCTTCCAGATCTACACCGACTAATTTGTGCAGGTGGGGCACCAACCTGTCAATCAGATTTAAACACAGTGCACCGACAAAAATGCCTGCGACGGTAATCAGCAGACCAAACTTTCCACCGTAGTCAACAGAGGGCAGAATCAAGCCCAGAACGGCAGCAGCCAGCATAACTCCCGCGGCGAATGCCAATACAATGTCACTGAAGCGGTGGGATATTTTCTTAAACAGGAAACCAATCACAGAACCGAAAACAGTTGCACCGCCCACGCCAAGGGCAGTCAGTAATACCATTTCCATAGAAAAACCTCCTTTTAAACTATTCTACCATATTACGGGTTGATAGACAAGTGAGAGTTTTTGCGTAGAACATGTTGCATTACCCCGGATAGTTTGATAGAATAATCACAATTTGTGATGAGGGGTTGAAAGCATGATTTATCGTGATTTTTCAGACAAGAAACTGTCTTTGCTTGGTTTTGGTTGTATGCGTCTGCCGGAGAAGGACGGAAAGATCGATATTCCACAGGTCGAGAAAATGACAGCCTATGCACTGGCGCATGGCGTGAACTATTTTGACACGGCCTACCCTTACCATGCCGGTATGTCCGAAAGGGTAATGGGTCAGGTGCTGAGTCAATATCCCAGAGATTGCTATTATCTGGCGGACAAGTTTCCTGGCCACCAGATCATGGAGTCCTATGATCCGGCTGCACTATTTGAGGAACAGCTGCGTCGATGTAAAACGGACTATTTTGACTTTTACCTGCTGCATAATGTATATGAGAATTCTCTGGCTACATATCTTGATCCACAATGGGGCATTCTTGAGTACTTCAAGCGGCAGAAAAAACTGGGTAGGATCAAACATCTGGGCTTTTCAACCCATGCCCAGCTGGATACCCTTGAGAAAATCCTTGATACGATTGGTGAGGATATGGAATTCTGCCAGATTCAGCTGAACTATCTGGACTGGACTTTGCAGGATGGTAAGCAGAAGTATGAATTGCTGACCAGCCGTGGAATTCCTGTTTGGGTCATGGAACCTGTCCGCGGTGGTAAATTGGCAAACTTTAGGGATGATCTCCTGAATGCGCTGCGTCCTGAAGTATCCACAGCCAGCTGGGGCTTCCGATTTCTGCAGGAACTTCCCAATGTGAAAATGATCCTCAGCGGTATGTCCAATGAAGCACAAATGTTGGATAATGTACATACTTTTACTGAAGAGCAACCCATTTCTTCTGCCGAGAAACAGCTTTTACTGGATATCGCTGAGGAAATGAAGAATGTCATTCCCTGTACAGGTTGTCGCTATTGCTGTGATGGCTGTCCTATGGGTTTGGACATTCCGACTATGATGTCTATTTGCAGTGATATCCGTTTTGCTCCGGTGGTAAACAGCGTTATGATGCTGCAGTCTGCACCTGAGGATAAGCGGCCTTCCGCTTGCGTTGCATGTGGCCGTTGTACGCAGGTCTGCCCCCAGGGAATCGATATTCCTGCGGTTATGAAGGAACTGGCAGAAAGAATGGAGAAGATTCCCAGCTGGGCACAAATCTGTGCCGAACGGGAAGCTATGCAGAAAAAAACACAATAATGAAAATACACTGCTGCAAAACATTGGTTTTGCAGCAGTTACTTATTTTATACAAATACCCATCACACTTGTCAGAACATTACACATGTGCTATACTTCTTACGGTATTTAGAAAGAGGAGCCAAAGAGAATGACACCTAAAACACAGGATATGACAATCGGCAGACCAATATCTTTGTTGGTACGGTTTGCAATGCCGCTGATAGTCGGCAATGTGTTTCAGCAATTATATACCGTTGTGGATACCATGGTAGTTGGTAAGGCTCTCGGCGTTGGTGCCCTTGCAGCGCTTGGTGCAGCAGACTGGCTGAACTGGATGATGCTGGGAATGATCCAAGGGTTTACGCAGGGCTTTGCGATTCTGATGGCACAGTTTTTTGGTGCGAAAGATTTTCCAGCGCTGCGCAAGACTGTGGGGAACTCCGCTGTTCTGTGCATCATCAGTGCGGCGCTGCTTGTTCTCTTGGGACAGTGGCTTTTGTCACCGGTTCTTCGGATTATGCAGACACCAGCAGAGATTATTGGGGACAGTGAGCTATATCTTCGGATCATGTTTGCGGGGATTCCGGTAGTGATGGCGTATAATCTTTTTGCCTGTATCCTCCGCTCTATGGGCGATGGCCGTACACCTCTGTATGCTATGATTATTGCATGCATCATAAACATTGGGTTGGATCTGCTGTTTGTACTGGTGTTCCATTGGGGAATTGGCGGTGCTGCTGCAGCTACTTTGATTGCACAGGGATGCAGCGCTGCCTTCTGCCTTTTTCAGATTTGCAGAATGAAAGTAATGCGGCTGGACAGGAGGGACATGTATCTTCAGCTAGACCTCTCACTTCGGCTTTCCCGTCTGGGTGCGACTATGGCTGTACAGTTTCTTTTTATTGCCGTTGGTGGATTGATCGTTCAGTATGTGGTAAATGGATACGGCGTGGTTTTCGTTGCAGGATTTACGGCAACCAATAAGCTTTACGGGATTTTGGAAATCGCGGCCACTTCCTTTGGTTTTGCGGTAGTTACCTATGTGGGGCAGAATCTTGGCGCCGGAAGAGTTGACAGGATCCGATCAGGTCAGCGTACAGCCTGTGTGCTTTCGGTTGTTACATCAATTCTTATTGCAGCCATTATGATCGTATTTGGAAAATGGATTTTGAGTGGGTTTCTTTCCGGAACACCGGAAGAAGTATCAGCTGCTATGGAAACCGCCTATACCTATCTGCTGGTGATGAGTGTATCACTGCCTGCACTATACATCCTGTATGTTGTCAGGTCTGCCTTGCAGGGTTTGGGGAATACGACGATTCCGTTGATATCCGGTATTGTAGAGTTTATTATGCGTGTCAGTGCGGCACTGTTGCTGCCTGCTTGGCTTGGACAGAGGGGTATATTCTGTGCCGAGATTCTGGCTTGGATCGGTGCAGATCTGGTTTTGATACCAGGTTATATCCTTGCAATCCGAAAATACAGAGAATGAAGGTTGACATTATCTAAAAAATGTGTATACTGTAACCCATAATTGAATCAACCCCATGAAGCTTTCAGAAGCGTGTTGGATACCGCGACTGATAAGCGGAGGACTCTCTGGAGAACACATTCAGTTGTGTGCCGAAGGTGCAAGGCGAAAGCCGAATCTCTCAGGCAAATGGACGGAGATGCGCATGATCGAGTGATACTATGCCTTTCTGTAAGCAGTCCTTTTTTGGGGCTGCTTATTTTTTACAGAAAGAAGGCAAACAATATGTATGAAAAGCCGGTAGACACCATTGGTTATGTTTCTAATTGTGACCCTGTGGTAGCACAGATGATGAACCGGGAACTGCAGCGTCAACAGGACGGCCTGGAACTGATTGCGTCGGAGAATTTTGCGTCTCCTGCGGTCATTGCTGCAATGGGATCTGTTCTTACCAATAAGTATGCGGAAGGCCTGCCTGGAAAACGGTATTACGGTGGATGTCAATTTGTGGACGAACTGGAGCAATTGTGCATTGAACGGGCCAAAAAGCTCTTTGGCGCGGAATTTGCCAATGTACAGCCCCACTCCGGCGCACAGGCTAATATGGCGGTGCAGCTGGCGCTCCTGCAGCCGGGTGACTGCATGATGGGTATGAGCCTTGCTAATGGCGGACACTTATCTCACGGCAGCCCTGCAAACCTGTCGGGAAAGTATTATGATGTGGTTTCCTATGATGTGGACCATAAGACAGGGCGCATCGACTATGACCAGATCCGCGATCTGGCCAAGAAAAAGCGCCCTAAACTGATTATCGCCGGCGCGTCTGCGTATCCAAGAGCTATCGACTTCTCCGTTTTTGCAGATATTGCCCATGAAGTCGGTGCTGTATTTATGGTGGATATGGCGCACATTGCAGGTCTTGTGGCAGGCGGCGCCCACCAGAGTCCGGTTCCTTATGCGGATATTGTTACGACAACTACCCATAAGACCCTGAGAGGTCCCAGAGGCGGTTTGATTCTTGCCCGGGATGCGTTTGCCAAGAAATTAAATTCCGGTGTATTTCCGGGCACACAGGGCGGCCCGCTGGAACACATTATTGCCGCGAAGGCAATCTGCTTCGGTGAGGCAATGAGACCGGAGTTTAAGACCTATGCCCACAATGTGGTTGCCAATGCAAAGGTATTGGCGGAGGCTCTGCTGGAGGAAGGCTTTGATCTGGTGACTGGCGGTACGGACAATCACTTGATGCTGGCTGACCTGCGGCCTATGCGGATCACCGGCAAGGAACTGCAGATCAGATGTGATGAGAATCATATTACGCTGAACAAGAATGCGATTCCCGGTGACCCAGAGAAGCCCACAGTTACCAGCGGTGTCCGCATCGGTACAGCAGCAGTAACCACCCGCGGGCTAGGCTCTGAGGAAATGAAGCGCATTGCCCATTGCATTGCACTGACTGCCAGGGATTTTGCAGGAACTGCCGAAGAAGTGAAAGCAACCGTCGCGGATATCTGTGAAAAGTTTCCATTGTACGCATAATGAAAGTAGGCCGGGACACCGCTGTGTCCCGGCCTGCTCAGTCTGTCAAAGAACCGCCTAGCCGAATGCTTCGGAGGGAAAGATAGTGTGAAAGAAAACCGTCAGGGTTGTCTTTCGCGTTCAATCAACCCGTTTTTTCGAACTTTTA
>JAZNFH010000031.1:0-28329 GCA_045589055.1 Faecousia sp.
TACGCCAACAGATAAGAGAGAAATAGCTTTCAAAAAAATGAATGCCGGTTCTGGGATCAAACTCGGAGCCGGCATTTTTTTGGTTTTCAAAACCACGGGCCACGCCGATGGGGATACTCCTAAAATTAGGCTAATTTGTCGAAATGAAAAGAACAGCTATGTGCAATTTGCTGGATTTCTGTCGAAATAAAGGAATTTATTCAACAAAAATCTCAATTGACATTTACTGATTTGGCTGATATTCTAACACTGTATAGTTATGTAATAAGTTAGCGCTCGATACATACCAAATGATATGGATTTGAAGTTTCTGCCCGGACGCCGTAAATGACCGGACTATCGATTGCAATGTCACCTGAATATAGGAGTAGACAGAACTGTGCACCGATAGGGTCATTTCGTACCTTGATCGGTGCTTTTTGTTTTGGGGCAAACCAATACTTGTATCTTAACCCGCTGGGGTTTTTGATAAACAAATAATTAGGAGAGACAAAGAATGAAAAAGTTTATTGCACTGCTTCTCGCTCTGACTTTGGTATTTTCTATGGCTGCTTGCAGCAACGCAAATACCAAAAAACCTGCTAAATTTAAGGCTGGTTTCATTTTCCTGCATGACGAAAACTCCACCTATGACCTTAACTTCCTGAACGCAACCAAGGAAGCCTGCGAGGCTCTTGGCGTTGAGTATATCGTCAAGGTCAATATCCCCGAGTCCGAGGCTTGCTACGACGACGCTGCTGAGCTGGTTGACGAAGGCTGCACCTACATTTTTGCTGACTCCTTCGGCCATGAGCCCTACATGCTCCAGGCTGCAAAGGAATTCAAGAATGTTCAGTTCTGCCATGCAACCGGTACCCAGGCTCACACCGCCGGTGTTCCTAACTACCACAACGCCTTCGCTTCTATCTATGAAGGCCGCTTCCTGGGCGGTGTTGCTGCCGGTATGAAGCTCAACGAGATGATCGCTGCCGGTAAGTTTACCGCTGAAGAAGCCAAGGTTGGCTACATCGGCGCATTCCCCTACGCAGAAGTTATCTCCGGCATGACTTCCTTCTTCCTGGGCGTTCGCTATGCTTGCCCCACTGCTACCATGGATGTCACCTTCACCAACTCTTGGTATGATCCTACTCTGGAGCAGGAAGGCGCTATCAAGCTCATCAACAACAATTGCAAGCTGATCTCCCTGCATGCTGACTCCATGGGTGCTCCCACCGAGTGCCAGAACAAGGGTATCCCCTTCGTATTCTACAACGGCTCTGCTAAGACTGCTTGCCCCGACACCTACATTGTTGCTTCCTACATCAACTGGGCTCCCTACATGATGTACTCCATGAAGGCTGCTATGAACGGTGAGGAAATCGCTGCTGACTGGATCGGCACCCTTGCCAACGGTGGTGTTGCTCTGAAGGATCTGAACGAGGCTGTTGCTGCTGAAGGCACTGCTGCAAAGCTGGAAGAAGTCAAGGCTGCTCTGCTGAACGGTTCTCTGAAGGTATTCGATACCTCCACCTTCACCGTTGGCGGCAAGACTCTCGACAGCTACAAGGCTGACGTTGACGATATGGGCGACTTCGTTCCCGAGACCGAGGCTATTTCCGGCGGTTACTTCCACGAGTCCGAGTACCGCTCCGCTCCTTACTTCGATATGTTTATCGACGGCATTACCAATCTGGACGCATAAGAAATTTCCGGGAAGCCCTGTTTTTACAGGGCTTCCCTACAATGCTGTGAAGGGCAGCCCAGTGACCGCTTCAGCCGCTGAGCTGCCCTTTGTTGCTTTGTGTCGTATTGATGATTTATCATAGAACTGGAGGATGATGTCTTTGGAGACAAGAGTTGCTGCCGTTAAAATGCGAAACATCACCAAAACCTTTGGCCCGGTTATCGCCAACGGCAAGGTATGTATGGACATCTATAAAGGAGAAATCCTTGCGCTGTTGGGTGAGAACGGCAGCGGCAAGACGACCCTGATGAACATGCTGTCCGGCATTTACTTTCCTGACGAAGGCGAAATATTCATTAATGATGAAAAGGTTGTTATTCGTTCTCCCAAGGATGCCTTTGACCATGGTATTGGTATGATCCATCAGCATTTTAAGCTGGTCGATGTACTGACTGCCGCAGAAAATATCATACTGGGACTTGAGGGGAAACTGGATATCAAGGCTGCGTCTGAAAAAATCCGGGAGATCTGTGATTCCTACGGTTTCGAAGTAGACCCTAACCAGAAGGTCTACGATATGTCGGTATCTCAGAAGCAGACGGTCGAAATCGTAAAGGTCCTCTTCAGAGGCGCAGATATCCTGATTCTGGACGAGCCCACCGCAGTTCTCACCCCGCAGGAAACCGATAAACTGTTTGCTGTGCTTCGCAATATGCGAGACGATGGAAAAGCCATTGTGATCATCACCCATAAGATGCACGAAGTGGAAGATCTTTCTGACCGGGTAGCCGTTCTCCGTCAAGGACAGTTTATCGGAGATATGCCAACTAAGGATACCAATGCGCAGGAAATGACCAATATGATGGTTGGCCATGCCGTAACGCTTAACATCAAACGCCCCGATCCCGTAGATCCAAAACCCAGAATTGAGGTAAATGGTCTGACCGTTCGTTCCATTGATGGCGTTTTGAAGCTTCAGGATGTCTCTTTCACCGCTATGAGCGGTGAGATCCTTGGTATTGCGGGTATTTCCGGCAGCGGTCAGAAAGAACTGCTGGAGGCCATTGCAGGTTTGCAGCCGGTTGAGAGCGGATCCATCTGCTATATCGAGGATGACGGAACCCGTGATGAACTGTTGGGCAAGGATCCTTTGCTGATTGCGGAAAAAGGTATCTCCCTCTCCTTCGTGCCCGAAGACCGTCTTGGTATGGGTCTTGTTGGCGGAATGGATCTGAGTGATAACATGATGCTCCGCTCCTTTAGAAAAGGCAGAAACATTTTTACCGACCGCAAGAGTCCCAGAATGCTTGCCAAGCGGGTTGTAGAAGAACTCAATGTAAAAACCCCCAGTATTGAGACCCCGGTAAGAAAGCTTTCAGGCGGCAATGTTCAAAAGGTTCTGGTCGGACGAGAAATTGCCTCGGCTCCCAAGGTTCTGCTTACCGCTTATGCAGTGCGCGGACTGGATATCAATTCCTCCCATACCATTTACGATTTGATCAATCAGCAGAAGAGCAATGGTGTTGCCGTCATTTATGTTGGTGAGGACCTTGATGTACTTCTGGAACTTTGTGACCGCATTCTTGTACTATGTGCAGGTAAGGTAAGCGGTATTGTTCCCGGTCGAGATGCAAAGAAGCGAGACGTAGGTATGATGATGACCCGTCTTGGAGGTAACAGTAATGAATAAGACAAAACAGCCTCTTTTTCATATTGTTAAGCGTGGCGAAATGCCTTGGTATTTCAGCTGGTGTATCAGAGCGGCTGCCATTGTGTTTGCCCTGATTTGCTGTAGTTTGATCAGCACTCTGGTTACCGCTGAAAACCCCATTGGGATCTTTGCCACCATCATTGACGGCTCCTTTGGTTCCAGCCGTAAGTTTATGGTTCTTCTCCAGAACACTGCTATGCTGCTGTGTATTGCCCTTGCGCTTACGCCCGCGTTTAAGATGCGTTTTTGGAACATCGGCGGTGAGGGACAGGCTCTTGCCGGTGCCCTTGCTTCCGCAGCTTGCATGATTCTTATGAAGAATCAGTCCAATTGGGTTGTCATTCCTTGCATGGTACTCACGAGCATCCTCGCAGGTGCCATTTGGGGCGCTATCCCGGCTTTCTTTAGAGCCAAATTTGGAACCAACGAGACCCTCTTTACCCTTATGATGAACTATGTGGCGACACAGTTGGTGGCCTACTTCTCCGTCGTATGGGAAAATCCAAAGGGCTCCGGCAGTATCGGTGTTATCAATCCCCTTACCAAAGTGGGTTGGTTTCCCGAAGTTCTGGGTTCCAAATATGCCTTGAATATCATCCTGGTAGCGCTTCTGACCGTTGGTATGTACATCTACCTCAACTACTCCAAGCACGGCTATGAGATTGCTGTCGTTGGTGAAAGTGAACGAACCGCAAGGTACATTGGTATCAAGGTAGAGAAGGTCGTGATCCGTACCATGCTGATCTCCGGTGCCATCTGTGGTTTTGCGGGCCTGCTGTTGGTAGGCGGCACCAACCATACCCTCAATTCTGCCATCGTAGACGGCAGAGGATTTACCGCTGTTATGGTATCCTGGCTTGGCAAGTTCAATCCCATCTGGATGGTTCTGACAAGCTTCCTTCTGGTATTTCTTGGCCGTGGAGCCGGAGAAATTGCCACAGACTTCGGACTGAATGCTTCCTTTGGCGATATTTTGACCGGCATCATTCTCTTCTTTATTATTGGCTGTGAGTTCTTCATTCATTATAAGCTCAGCTTTACCAGATCGTCTAAAAAGGAGGAGGAATAATAACCATGTTTGAAGCGATATTGTCTTTCCTCCCTCGTGCCATTGCCCAGGGTATTGCCCTGTTATATGGCTCTACCGGTGAGATCATTACGCAAAAGTCGGGTAACATGAACCTTGGTATTCCCGGTGTCATGTATGTTGGCGGTATCTGCGGTGTTATCGGTGCTTTTGTTTATGAGCAGAGTCTTCCCAATCCGGATGCCTTGAATCCCGCACTGGCAGTGCTGATCCCGACACTCTTCTGTCTGATCGGTTCCCTTTTGATGGGACTGCTTTTCTGCTTCCTCACCGTAACCCTCAGAGCAAACCAAAATGTTACCGGTCTTGCCATGACCACATTCGGCGTTGGCTTCGGCAACTTCTTTGGCGGCTCTCTGGTCAAGCTCTCCGGTGCAGATATGCCTTTTCTGGCACTCTCCGCTACCTCCAACTGCTTCAAGCGGACGCTGCCCATTGCGGATAAGCTGGGCGTATTTGGTGACCTTGTGCTGGGTTACAGCTTCCTTGTCTATTTAGCGATCGCCATTGCGCTCATCTCTTCCTTTGTTATTAAGCGAACCCGTACCGGTCTGCATCTGCGTGCTGTAGGTGAAAACCCCAGTACCGCCGATTCTGCAGGCATCGATGTCAACAAATACAAGTATTTGGCGACTTGCATCGGATGCATGGTAGCAGGACTCGGTGGCCTTTACTATGTTATGGACTACGCAAGCGGTATTTGGGCCAATAACGCATTCGGTGACAGAGGCTGGCTTGCCATTGCTCTTGTAATCTTCACCATATGGCGACCCAATGTAGGCGTTCTTGCGTCGTTCCTATTCGGCGGTCTCTATATTCTCCATATGTACATTCCTTCCGGCATGAATCTTGCTGTAAAGGAACTGTACAAGATGCTTCCTTATGTGGTTACCATTATCGTGCTGATTATCTCCTCTCTGAGAAATCAGAGAGACAAGCAGCCTCCTCAATCTCTTGGCCTGCCATACTTTAGAGAGGACAGATAACCGGGCTATTTATTCGTAAAATAAGAAATGGAGGTATCCATAATGAATTTTCTGGAAGAACGCATTCTGAGAGACGGCATCGTAAAACCGGGCAATATCTTAAAGGTCGATAGCTTCCTAAACCACCAAATGGACATTTCCCTGATGGAAGAAATCGGTCGGGAATTTCATCGCCGATTTGGAAATAAAAACATCACCAAAGTTCTGACCATCGAAGCATCCGGCATCGGTATCGCCTGCTTCGTTGCCAAAGAATTTGGTGTTCCCATGGTGTTTGCCAAAAAGTCCCATTCTGTCAATATCGATAGCGAAGTTTATGTTGCAGAGGTAGAATCCTTTACCCACAAAAACAAGAACAATGTTATCGTCTCTAAGAAATTCCTGAATCCGGATGACCGCGTTTTGATCATTGATGACTTTTTGGCCAACGGTTGTGCCCTGCAGGGTCTAATGGCCATTGCCAAATCTGCCGGAGCAACCGTGGAAGGCATCGGTATTGTGATCGAAAAGGGCTTCCAGATCGGCGGTCAGGTGATCCGGAATTTGGGCGTTCACCTGGAATCCCTGGCGATCGTTGACGCAATGGATGCCGAAACCGGAACTGTCACATTCAGAGAACAATGATATTGGTTCTGCTGCGTGTGAGCAAACACATCAACGGCCAAATGAACTTGAAATAGGCTTATATAATATGTCCCGAACAGTGCTGGATTTCCGGCACTGTTCGGGACTTGCTTTTTAGAGTGGTTACATTCATCATATGCGAAATATAACATAATATTGTTTAGTCAAAGAAATAGTAAAAAGCCGAAAAGCTGTTGCGGCGCAACGACTTTTCGGCTTGGTCTTATCAAAATATCATTCCCACTCTATTGTGCCAATAGGCTTCGGCGTCAAATCCATCAACACGCGGTTGATGCCTTCAACCTCATGGGTGATCCGGTAAGTGATATGGTGCAGCAGGGCATAGGGAATCTCCTCAACCGTGGCGGTCATAGCATCCTTAGTATTGACAGCACGGATGATGGCGGGCCAGCCTTCATAGCGGCTCTCATCCTTAACGCCCACACTCTTGATGTCCGGCACGGCGATAAAATACTGCCAAACCTTCTCGCTCAAACCGTTCTTCTCAAACTCCTCCCGCAGGATGGCATCGGCCTCCCGCAGGGCATGGAGACGGTCGCGCGTGATGGCACCCAGACAGCGCACGCCCAGACCGGGACCGGGGAAGGGCTGACGGTAGACCATGTTATGGGGCAGACCCAGGGCTTCACCAACCACACGAACCTCGTCTTTGAACAGCAGCTTAATGGGTTCTACCAGTTCGAACTGCAAATCTTCGGGCAGACCACCTACATTGTGGTGGGATTTAACTGCCTTTTTGCCTTCTGCAGCCTTAATGGACTCCAGAATGTCGGGGTAGATAGTACCCTGAGCAAGGAAGGAAATGCCTTCCAGCTTGCGGGCCTCGTCAGCAAATACCGTGATAAATTCCTTGCCGATGATCTTGCGTTTGCGCTCGGGATCGGAGACACCTGCCAGCAGACCCAGGAAATGATCGGTGGCATCCACATAGATCAGGTTGGCGTCCAGACCATCCTTAAACATTTTGATAACGCCTTCAGATTCGTTCTTGCGCATCAGACCATGGTTTACATGGACACAGACCAACTGCTTGCCGATAGCCTTAATCAGCAAAGCAGCAACAACAGAGGAGTCCACACCACCGCTAAGGGCCAGCAGAACTTTCTTATCGCCTACCTGCTCACGAACCAGCTTTACCTGCTCGTCGATAAAGGCATTGGCCAGTTCAAAATTGGTGATACGCTCCATGGAATCGGGCCGTACATTACCGGACATATTCATTCCTCCAATTTGCAAAATGGATTAAAAACTACATTTTATTGTATCGCATTTTATTTTATTTTTCAATATCTCATGGAAGGAAAATCTTTTTCTATCTGCCAAAATATAGAACTGCATCAAATAAGTCTATAGTAAAATTGCCAAAATGTATTGCAAACAGCCGAGCGTTTGAAATAACGGGGGTCACAAATCATGTCCAGGGAGGATTTCCTATGGATACTATCAGAATTCAGAAACATGAAACAAAAATGGTAGCGCACTGGGGTGTCAGCGGTCTGGAGCTGAGGTACCCCATGGAGAAAGATGCGGTACGGCGGATTGTGGAGGTCTGTAAGACCGGCTACTGTCTGGAAAAGATGGTGTTTATCGCCGTTGATTTCCAGAACTTAATCTATGTCCATAAGTATGCACCGGATGTTGCGGCCTAATATCCGATGTGCAAGAAGGTGAAGCCGGAAGATATTGATGCCCTGGCGGAAAACACGCCCGTGATTTTTGCCTATTGTGCCTGCAGTAAGCTCTTTCGTAATTGGAAGAGTATAATTGTCGTAAAAACTGCGGCACCCAAATGGGTAAACAAAAGAATGACAGTCAGACCGCTAAAAATGGATTGGGGTAAAAAACGAACCAACAGCGTATTAACTGTAAGCACTACCGTCTGCACCGTACGGCACAAAAGCAGGCGTTTTTGATGGGGGGCATCTTCCGGTTGGTGCGTGGCAGCAACAGAAGCCAGATTGGTGAGAAACTGAAAGTGGAAATACAGTTCTGCCAGACTGATAGGGAGCAGCAGGATCGGGGAGATCTGTATCCCCGGGAGGGAGAATACTGCCCAGACCCACTGGATGCCGGACCATATGACAAAACACCATGCAAAGGGTCGCAGCAGACGAAGCGCAGGCTGTTCTTCTTTCAGAGAAGCAATGGCGGACAGGAAAAACAACCAACCTATGAAATCCGGCAGAATATTGAACCCATTAAAGGTAAAGTCAAAATATACCAGCAGGTACCCCCATGCGGCCCGTGAGATGCCCTTGTATAACTTCTCATAATCGGTCATTGACAGTCTCCTTCCTGCGGGTACAGAGTCAGTGTTCCGGCCAGTTCACGATTCACATACAAATCCGCAATATAGTATTCTGCAAGACCCTTGATGGGGATACCATTGTATTCGTCACCGACTCCGGTTCCACCGCCGGCAACAAGAACGGACGGACCCCAACCGGGCTGCAGGTCAGTACCACCCCACTCGGTACCGGTGGAGTTTCCTCCGGAGATATAGCTGCCATTGGCAGGAGGGAGGGCTTGCGGTTCTGCGCCGGGGTAGACCGGTGCTGCGGACATGCCTAACCGGGTTATGGTATCCCGCTGCTTCTGGGTACCCAGATGTGTGAATTGCAAATCTGAGTGGCAGTAGTTGTGGGTGAAGTCGGTATTGGGTCTGGGGGTGGTATCGCAGTAGCCCTCTTGGGAGACCCGATTGACCCAATGTACCGTTTGCAGGATGGCTTCTGCCTGCAGCAGACCTTGTGTGCCGCAATAATGAATGGCGGGAATTTCGCTGTTATTCCTATACAGCGATTGGTCGGTGGCGATGAAGAGCTGCATATCTTCTAAGGGAATGGTTACCCAACGGCCCTCTTCCTCCTCTGCCCGAAGCTTTTGCAGGGCGAGGTACATTTTGCCCTCCTCCGCCGGCTTACCATCCGGCGGATAGTTTAGCCTGCACACAAACAGACCTTCGTAACCGCCGTCACGGGTTTCCCGGAGATTATAGATGCTATAACCGCTGGTTTTGTTTGGCCAAGAATCCAAGCCCCAATCCCAATTAGGGGTAACTCTCTGCGCCACCTTGGCTGCAACCTGACTGTGCAGTTCCTCTTGATCTAAAACAGATGCACACATGATCCGGTACAGGCCGTTTTGCTCCAATACTGCCATGGCATAGGTATCAAAAGCTGCGGCGGCAGTGGTGCATGGGATGGATCGGGCAGAAGCGGATGCAAGGGCAAAATTTCTGTAATTTTGATATATTGTATTGCTCTGCATACCGGTAACCAGATATGCGGCAAGAATCAAAAGGACACAAACAGAAACCAGACCCATACCGGAGGGATATTGCTTAAACCGGGAAATGGCCTCGATCCGGTGACTGATTTGTTTGGCACCGTTATGCATGCCGGTGCTGGCAGGCACTTTGGGAAAACCGTCATTGGCCATGGCCAGCAGCGCGCGGCCGTAATCCCGGCGGTCATCGCCATCCAGTCGTTCTAGAACCCTCTGATCACATCTGGCCTCTAAATCGTTCAGACACAGGTCTGCGCAGTGCATCAGGAAAGGGTTGCACCAGTGGATACATCGCAGCAGACATACCAGTAAACTCCAAAGGGTGTCCCGGTTTTTTAGATGCAGAAGTTCGTGGAGCAGGACCTTCTCATCGGGTACTGTCCCGGCAGGCAGAACCAGCACCGGACGGAAAATGCCCCACAGGAAAGCACTGGGAAGACCGTCTACGGTGACGGTTTGGCAGGTTTTTAGTCCATAGATTTTTGCCACTTGGGCAATGCGATCAGCGGTCTGCGCATCAGGTGCGTCACTGCTTCGAAGAATCCGGCGTAGCTTACAATTGGCGAGAATATAGCCTGCAGCGGTCCATAGCACGCCCAGAATGTACCCGGTAAACAGCCATTGTGGCAGCGTGCTGGGAAAAGCAGTAAGCACCGGGAAGGGAAAATACACCCGGGTAAAGGTGTAGTCCTTGCAGAACCCTTTCAAAACTTCCACAGGAATCTGCCAGTTAATTAGTGTATAGCGTCCGGTAGCTGTGGGATACAGCAGAACCAATGCCAGAATACCCCAAGCGGCAAACTGCCATCTGGGCGGCAGCTTGTCTTGAAATAAGCGCTTGATTACCAGAAGTATTACGGCTGCCCCGGAGGCAGTGAGGGTTTGCAGCAAAAAGGCCCATAGGCTCAGCATGGCTTATACCTCCATGTCGTCCAGGAGCTTGCGCAGCCGTTCCCGTTCCTCGGGGGAGATGGGTTCCTCCTTGATAAATGCGGCGATCAGATCTCCTGCAGAGCCGCTGTATACCCGCTGCAGGAAGCTTTTGCGCTCCCGGTACCGGCAGCCTTCCCGGTCCAGTATGGCAGAGTAAATGTGTGGGGTAACCTCCTTGTTAATGGAAACCAGGCCTTTGGCCTCCATGCGCGTCAAATAGGTCAGTACGGTATTGCGGCTCCATCCGGTTTCCGGGAAAAGGTCAGAGACGATTTGACCCAGTTCTGCACCGCCTGTCTGCCAAAGAACATTCAGTACCGTCCATTCCCGCTGAGAAAGTGTCATAACAAAACCTCCTACACATGTAGTATCTATCTATATACTACATGTGTAGGAGGGCACTGTCAAGCTATTTTTAAGGAAGATCAAACCGGGACTCTAAAAAAAGCACTTCCCCGGTAACCGGATGCTGGAATTCCAGACGCTTGGCACATAGGAGTTGGTGGTGAAATCCCAGTTTTTCAGAAAATGCCTGGGAATCTGCGGTTCCATATTGTGGGTCACCCAGTATGGGGAAGCCTATGTAAGCGCAGTGGAGCCGAAGTTGGTGGGTGCGTCCTGTAATTGGTCGCAGCTCTAGTTTACATAACGCTGTTGTTCGATCCAACACCAGATATTTAGTAATGGAAGGTTTGCCGTCCGGACGGATTTCCCGCAGGAGACTGGGCAGCGGCTTCCGGGCAATGGGGGCATCAATGATGCCGCTGTCTGCTTCCGGTCCACCGAATACCAGTGCGTGGTAGGTTTTTTGTACAGGGGACGACTGCAAAAGGGTATGGACATGGGCATTCTTTGCTAGCAAAACAATACCGAAGGTGTCCCGGTCCAGACGGGTCAGCGGGTGAAATGCGCAGCTTTGCCCAGTGCGTTTGTAGTACCCCAGCACATAGTTCGCCAGTGTGCCGGTAAGTTTGGAACGGGAAGGGTGAATCAGCATACCAGCCGGTTTATCCACTGCCAACAGGTATTCATCCTCATATAGAATGGTCAGCGGTCCATCCTCTGCCGGATATTCCGGTTGGGGATCATCCAAAAGGACGGTGATCACATCTCCGGGCTGTACGGCATAATCATTGTGTTCCGGTTTCCCATTGACAAAAATCCGGTTTTGCCATTTTAACCGGTTGATAAGACCGGAGGACATATGCAGTTCGTCCTTTAAAAAGGAGGACAGCCGCCCTGCTCGGGCAGCAGTGTGGGTCAGTTCCAAAGAGGTTACCTCCAGTGCTTTCGGTGAAGAAAAAGACCCTGCGCACGGCAGGGTCTTTGATTGCTTCTTAGAGAGCAGCCTTGGCCTTCTCAACAACAGCTGCGAAAGCAGCGGCGTCCTGAATAGCCATCTCGGACAGGCTCTTGCGGTTCATCTCGACGCCTGCCTTCTTCAGACCGTTCATGAACTTGGAGTAGTTCAGACCGTAGGGAGCGACAGCAGCGGAGATACGGGTGATCCACAGTCTGCGGTAGTCGCGCTTCTTTGCTTTACGGCCGGCGAAAGCATAGTTGCCGGACTTGTAGACAGCCTGCTTGGCCATCTTAAAGTGCTTGGACTTGGAACCCCAGTAGCCCTTGGCCAGCTTCAGGGTAGCATTTCTTCTCTTGCGCGTCATCATTGCGCCTTTAACTCTTGCCATTTCTGTATCCTCCTATCCTTATTTGTACGGGATCATTGCCTTGATAGCGGCAACGTTGGTCACATCAGCGTAAGCGGTGGTGCGCAGACGACGGGTACGCTTGGTGTCCTTCTTGGTGAGGATGTGGCTCTTGTAAGCGCGGGCTCTCTTAACCTTACCGGACTTGGTCAGGTTGAATCTCTTCTTTGCACCGCTATGGGTTTTCAGCTTAGGCATAGGTAGTTCTCCTTCCGTATCTTTGGTAATTACTTACTGTTCTTGGGGGTCAGGAACATGGCCATAAAACGGCCTTCCAGCTTGGGGTTCTTTTCCATGCTGGCAATTTCGGCGCAGGCACCGGCAAAGTCGATCAGAAGCTTCTCACCCAGATTGGTGTGGGCCATTTCGCGGCCGCGGAAACGGACGCTGACCTTGACACGGTTGCCGTCAGTCAGGAACTTCTGGGCAGCCTTTACCTTGGTGTTGAAGTCGTTGGTATCGATGCTGGGGCTCATGCGGATTTCCTTTACTTCCACAACCCGCTGGTTCTTCTTGGCATCCTTCTCCCGCTTCTTCTGGTCATAGCAGAATTTGGAATAGTCCATGATTTTGCAGACAGGGGGAACGGCGTTGGGAGAGATCTTCACCAGATCCATGCCCTGTTCTTCGGCCATGGCATTGGCTTCCGCAGCGGACACGATACCCAACTGGGCACCGTCGGCGCCGATCAAACGGATCTCTTTGTCGCGGATCTCCTCATTGAGCTGATGATCTAACTTAGCGATGGTAAGCACCTCCATAAATGGCGGCAGCACCGAAGAATCGGGTTGCCAGATAACAAAAAAAGCGGATGCCTAGCACCCGCACCAATCCCTAACATCCCCAAAAGGAGAAGTGGAATATTGACCGTTTTGCATTTGCTTACGGTGAGGCGGATGTTCAGCCTTCTTTATTACTCACAGAGTATATCACAGGGAAAGTGGTTTGTCAAGGGGTATTTCAGGGGAGAAGGGGCAATTTTTCGCCCCTTTTACACCTCTTTGTACATGGCAGAGGCATCATCCTTGCGGACATTATCTGCCACCTGCAGAACCTCAACTGCAATGGTTCTGGTACCCATGGCAATTTCCAGTCTATCCCCGACCTTTACTTCGTAACTAGCCTTGACGATACGGCCATTGGCGCTGATGCGCCCATTGTCACAGGCTTCGTTGGCAATGGTACGGCGCTTGATCAACCGGGAGACTTTTAAAAATTTATCCAGCCGCATAGATTACTTGGCAACGGTGTCCTTCAGAGCCTTGCTGGCCTTGAAAGCGGGGGTACGGGTAGCGGGAATTTCGATGGTTTCCTTGGTGCGGGGATTGCGGCCAACGCGGGCTTCCCGTTCCTTAGCTTCAAAGATACCAAAGCCGGAAATCTGCACACGCTCACCCTTTGCCAGCGCAGCAACAACCGTGTCGATTGCAGCATTCAAAACACGCTCGGTATCCTTCTTGGACAGGCCGGACTTTTCTGCTGCGACAGCAACCAGATCAGTTTTGTTCATAGTATGCCTTCTTTCATGAAAATATTATATCAAATGGGAGTATAAATTATCACAAAAAATCCTAAATTGCAAGGCTTTTTCATAATATATTCAAAAAAATTATAACCGTAAAAGCTTTGCGATTTTTGCGCCCTTGGGAAGGAGCATGCAATCGTCCCGGGTGATTGCCTTCAGCAAAACGGCACACAGCAGGTATACAACACCAGCCACGGCAATGGGAACACCGCACAGCAGAATCCGACTGCCAATACCCAATAGCAGCAGACCCTTCCAAACACCCCAGGCTGCAATACCCATAACCAAGGCGGGGATTACAGGACGCAGCAAATTAGACACAATGGCAGGCTTCTGGGGGACGCACCGGCCAATGGCGAAAAGGTTCAGTGCGGCAATACTCAAATTGCACAGCGCGGTTCCCATGGGAACACCCAGAATGCCGATGGCAGGATTTCCGGTTAAGATATACACGACCAACAGCTTGACAACGCCACTGCAAAGCATATTAATCACCGGGATGCCGGCATGACCGTGGGACTGCATAATGGCGTTGGTCAGCAGAACGACGGCGTGCAGAAACACCGAAACGCCAAGCAGGCTCATAAGCTGAGAAGCAAGCACAAGCTTTTCTCCGGCGTAACCGCCCAACAGGGCCATGATGGGCTCTGACAATACGATTAAACCGATTGCACAGGGCAGGGATAACAGAGCAGTCACTCTGGCAGCAGACTCTGTGGTCGCCTTGACGCCTTTGTGGTTGTTTAGGGTAAGCTGAGAGGTAATCGCAGGAATGATGCTGATGGTGATGGGGGTAATCAGCGCATTGGGGAGATTGTAGACAGTCTTACCCATGTTGTAGATACCGTTAAAATTGGCAGCGATCTTGGCATAGCGCTCCGCAGCCGTCAAACCCTGGGGGTTTGCGGCAACAACTTCCCGTTCCAAAATATCTACCAAAGGAGAGAGCAGTTGGTTGCTTTCCAGCAGCGCAATCAGCCGATCCATATACAGGCTTGTTTCAATGACCGTCAGCAGCTGCAGTCCCGCAGCACCGATTGTAATAGGGATGGCAATGGCCAGAAGCTTTTTGGTTGTCTGTCCATAGGAAGTTACGGAATCTTCCGAAGCAGGGATGGTATCAAAGGATTTATGGAAAATGCTGAACAGATATACGGAGGATACCAGACAGCTGACGGTAACGCCCAGAATAGCACCGCCGGCAGCCAGAGGGATCTTTCCGGTAAAGTGCAGGATCAAGACCGCAGCCACAAGACCAATGATCAGCTTGAAAACGGCTTCTATGACCTGACTGACAGAGGTGGGAATCATATTTCCCTGTCCCTGGAAGAAGCCCCGGTAGGTGGAAATAATGCCCATTAAAAAGGCGCAGGGGCCAAGGCAGACAATGGCAAACCATGCGTCCGGCTGCTCCAAAGCGGCAGCAAGCTGGCGGCAGAAAAGCATCATCAGTAGTGTGCTGACAGCGCCGATTCCGAAAAACAGTCCACGGGCAGAATAATAGACCCGCTTTACCTGATTGTGATTCCCCAGGGAAGAGGCTTCGCTGATCATACGGCTCATAGCCACCGGAAGACCGGCGGTGGAGATCAGCAGCAAAACTGTATAAATGTCATAGGCAGTAGAGAAATAGCTGTAACCCTCATCGCCAATGACCATTTTCAGCGGCAGCTTATACAGGGCACCGATGACCTTTACAATGGCGGTTGCCAGTGCCAGTAAGGCGGCACCATGGAGGAAAGTCTGCTTTTTGGGAGTTTGTGACATGGGAGCCTCCTTACTGGTTCTCGGAGAAAAGTTTGGGAATTGCGTACTGGGTTAGTTCCTCCACGGCAGCTTTCAGATCGATAGTGGGGAATTGTCCGTTTTGATAGAGAATCTTACCCTCTACCATGGTCATGGCCACATCCCCGCCCTTGGCGGAGAACACCAGACCGGAAATGACGTTGTGACAGGGCATCAGATGAGGTGCCGAGAAGTCTACCAGAACAATATCCGCATCCATGCCCTCTTTCAGCATACCGCAGCGGTCAGCACGACCCTGTGCCTGGGCGCCGCACACGGTGGCCATCATCAGCGCTGCCTGCGCAGGCAGCGCAGCGGCGTTTTCGGCATTCTTCCGGGCTTCCAATGCGGTATAGCGCATGACTTCAAACAGATCCAGATTGCCGCACTCTACGGCACCACCGGTACCCAGTGCCACATTCATGCCGGCTTTTACACAGGCGGAAATGGGCGTGGCAGGATTGCCGGATTTGGCAGCGGTCATGGGCATAGCAACAGCCGTGGCTTTGCGCTTGCCCAAAAGCTTCTGCTCATCTTCGGAAAGACAGGCGCAGCCGGCAGCAGTGGCAGAAACCCGGAATAGTCCGTGGAAATCCAGAAGCTCCGCAGGACCCAGACCGGTGCGGTCAAGACAGGAATCCACTTCTTCACGGGTTTCACTCAAGTGCAGCTGCATACCAATGTTCTTTTCAGCAGCAAAGGCGGAAAGCCCTTCCCACAGCTTATGATTTCCCGTATATTCGGCGTAAATACCTGCATCTACCCGAATTCGGCCATGATCATAGCCGCTCCACTGATCGTATACCCGTACCAATTCCTGACACTGCTCGTCCGTTTCAAAGTCGAAGTCTTCGTTTTCATCGATAAATCGGTAGGAAGACAAGGCAACATTAGCCTTAATACCGGCTTCTGCAGCGGCTTGCGCAGTGGCATCGGGGTAATAGTAGAGATCGGAAACAGAAGTAATGCCAAAACGCAGACACTCGGCAATACCCAGTGTAGCAGCGGCCTTGGCACAGCGGGAATCCATCTTTGCTTCCTTTTGCAAAAGGTTTTCCAAAGCTTCCCGGCTGCTCAGCTCATCCAGATAGCACCGCAGGGCAGTGGTAGCCAGATGGGTATGACAGTTGATTAGACCGGGGATTGCCACCATGCCGGTACCGTCAATGATGGTTTTGGGTTTTTCGGTGGGGGCAGTTTTGGAAATGCTCTCGATCTTGCCGTCGGTTACGGCAATGTAAGCGCCAAAGAGAACTTCCATCCGCTCATTCATGGTCACGGCTGTGACATTGGAAATTAGAGTATCCAATTACATGCATCCTTTCATCAGTTGAAACAGTTCCTCTTTTTGCCGCAACACACTGTCCAGCTGTGCGATATACTGCTCGGGGAACTTGGGGTTGTGGAAGCGCTGAAGGGTTCCGTCCGGAAGGTTCACCTTGTTCATGCCGCCACCGCCCAGGGAAACGATGGTGTGCAGCTCCTCCATCATATAGATATTATACAAACAGTCCAGACCATCCCGGCTCCAGCCTACATTTTCAAAGCTGCCGGACATGTATTTTTGCCGATACAGATAATAGGGTTTGTACCCCAAAGCCCGTAGCGTTTGGTTGGCGTAATCCACCATGTCCGTGACTGCATCTGCCGAAGACAGTCCCTCCCGCTTTTCAAACAGGTCAGCACCCTTTTTCAGCGCCAGTGTATGCACCGTGATGTTTGCGGGAGAAAGAGCCGCCACGGTGTCCAGAGAATGCCGGAATCCGGCCACATCATCGGAGGGAAGACCAGCAATCAAGTCCATATTAATGGCCTTGTAACCGGCTTCTTCTGCCTGATGATAAGCCCGGAGCACATCTGCTGCGGTGTGGGGGCGTCCGCAGGCCTTGAGGACGCTATCTGCCATGGTTTGGGGATTGATGCTCATACGGTCTGCGCCGTGCTTACGGATGGTGAGAAGTTTCTGGGCATCCAGCGTATCGGGACGGCCACCTTCCACGGTAAATTCTATGCATCGGGAGAGATCAAACGCATCGTACACACCGTCCAACAGCATCTCCAACTGAGCAGCGGTCAGCGTGGTGGGGGTGCCGCCGCCAATATAAATGGTACGCACCTTGCGGCCGGATGTTTCCAGAAGTCTTCCGGTTACCGCCATTTCTTGTAGGAGGGCGTCCAAATAAGGATCCAGAAGCTCCGTGTGCTTACCAATGGTGCGGCTGACAAAGCTGCAATAGCTGCAGCGGGTAGGACAGAAGGGAATGCCGATATATAGGGAAATATCCGTATCTTCCAAAAGGCTGACAGCTTTGACAGTGGAAACGCTGCAATCCAGTGCCAGCTTGCGCCGGTCTTCGGTAACGAAATAGACATCCCGAAAGAGCCGGTCTGCGGAAGCCGGGGTACCGCCCTCCAGAAGATGCTTAGTTGAGATCTTGGTGGGACGGACGCCGGATAGTGCGCCCCAAGCGGGGATCTGCTGTAAATGAGGAAGCGCAGCCAGGTAATAACTCTGCTGCAGAAGTCTGCGCCGGGAACGAACGGTTTCCTCAGATGCCCGCAAACGGCGTACAACCCGGGTGGTTTTTCCATCCCGGGTGATAGAGGTAACAGCACTAAGCCAAGTTTTGCCTCTGTACAGAGAACTGACAGCCAGATCTTCCTCCCGGCTTTCCGGAGGAAACAGCGCCAGCTGCAGCTGCTCTACGGCATAAAGGTCCTCGTGACCTTGTAAAACCAATTTCATAGGTAGCCTCGCATATAGGGGTTTGTCTGTTGCTCCCGGTGTAAAGAGGTGCTCCCACCATGGCCCGGGAAAACCTTATAGTCTGCTTCCAGCTCTGAAAGGCGATCCAGAGATTCCACCATGGCGGTGCGGTCACCGCCGGGGAGATCTGTGCGGCCGCAGGCACCGGCAAAGAGAGTGTCTCCGCAGAACATGGCATCCTCACACAGATAACAGACACTGCCATAGGTATGGCCGGGGGTCTCCATGACAGTAAAGGTCAAACCGCCGGCGTGAATCATTTCCCCTTCTTCACAAAATTGCACCTCGGTAAAGCTGCAGTCGTGGAGGGGATAGAAAAAGTCGCTTTCCGGGGATTTCGGTTGGGTATAGTCACTTTGACTCATCCAGAGCTTGCAGCCGGTGTCCTTGACCAGGGCCTCCACAGCACCGACATGGTCGAAATGACCATGGGTCAGCAAAATGGCGTCCAATGCCAGACCCAATTCTTTCAAACGCGCCAGAATGGTTTCCGGTTCATAGCCGGGGTCGATGACAGCACAGGTATCGGAATCCTCAGACCGGACAATATAACAGTTGGTCTGATAAGATCCCAGTGCAACGGTATCGATTTTCATAGGAATGCTCCTTTATTTACGGCGGGGTTCTTCCATCAGCTGTTGCGTATCCAGAATCAAGGTTACGGGGCCGTCGTTGACCGAGGCAACCTGCATATCGGCACCGAACTGACCATGCTGTGGGGGGAAGCCCAAGGCTTCACATTCTTTCAGAAACTGTTCATACAGCCGGTTTCCCAACTCGGGAGGTGCAGCTTCCGTGAAGCTGGGACGGCGGCCCTTTCGGCAGTTGCCAAATAAGGTAAACTGGCTCACCACCAGAACCTCTCCGCCTACCTGCTCCAGTCCCAGATTCATTTTGCCGTTTTCGTCTTCGAAAACCCGAAGACCCAAGGCCTTCTGGGCAAGATATTTGCAATGCTCCTGCGTATCCTCCGGACCGACACCCAGCAGAATCAAAAAGCCTTTTCCAATCTTGCCGACCACCTCACCGTCAATGGCAACAGAGGCGGAATTTACTCTTGTCAATACAGCACGCATAATCGTCTCCTAAAGATAATGAAAAATTATGTTAGAGCGTCCTGCGCTTTAGTTTTGGCCGCGGCGGGTAGCGACGACATCCCGGATGTTGAGGAGCTTGCTGCGAACCGATTCCAGTTCCCCAACATCCCGGACTTCAAACCGGACGGTAAAGGTGCTTTTACCGCCTGGCAGATCCTTGCCGTACAGTTCCTTAACACGGACATGGGCAGTGGTCATAGTCTGGGCCAGATCCAACAGCAGACCATCCCGGGTGATGCAGTCCAGTTCCAGAGTGGTTTCAAAGGGTTGGTCGTCCTGTCCGGCCCAATGTACCCGTACCCAGCGGGCAGCTTGGATTGGTTCATTCCGGTGTGCGGCATTGGGACAGTCACACCGGTGAATAGAAACGCCGAAACCCTTGGTAATGAAGCCGACGATGTCATCGCCGGGTACCGGCGTACAGCATTTGGCAAATTTAATCATGCAGGAGTCTATATCCTCTACAATGACACCGTTAACGGAATGCCGGTTCTGACGGGTAGGCGTGGAATCCATTTTCAGCGGATTCAGCTGCGCCTTCTCGTTGGTCTGGGTCTTCAGAGCACGATTGATATCATCCCGGATACGGCCTACGGCCTTTACGGCGGTAAGACCGCCGTAGCCAATGGCAGCATACATATCTTCCCAGTTGTCAAAGGCCAGCTTTCTCAGAAGCTGCGGACCAATTTCGGGATCAATGGTAATGGACAGAGGCAGTGCCATCCGCCGCATTTCACTTTCAAAGGAGGAACGGCCATGGGCCACATTCTCTTCCCGCTTTTCTTTCTTGAACCACTGCTTGATTTTTGTGCGGGCTTGGTTACTCTTGCAGATATTCAACCAGTCACGGCTGGGACCCTTAGCGGCCTTGGAGGTGATAACCTCGACAATATCGCCGTTTTCCAAAGAGGTGTCGATGCCAACGATCCGGTTGTTGACCTTTGCGCCAACCATGGAATTGCCAACGCCGGAGTGAATGGCATAGGCAAAGTCAATGGGGGTAGAACCGGCGGGCAGGGATACGATCTTACCCTTGGGAGTAAAGACGAAAACCTCATCGTCGAACATATCGATCTTGAGGGAGTTTACATAATCTTCCGCATCGGTATCCTGCTGGCTTTCCAGCAAACGGCGAACCCACTCAAAGTCCTTTTCACTGCCGCTGCCGGCACCCTGCTTATACTTCCAGTGGGCGGCAATACCGTATTCCGCGGTCTCATGCATTTCCCATGTACGGATCTGTACCTCAAAGGGAATACCCTGGGTGCCGATAACAGTGGTATGCAAACTCTGATACATATTGGGCTTGGGTGTGGAGATATAGTCCTTGAAGCGGCCCGGCACCAGATTAAACAGGTCGTGGACATGGCCCAGAACATTGTAGCAGTCGGGAATCGAGTCTACAATGACCCGGAAGGCATAGATGTCATACAGCTCGTCTATGGTTTTATCCTGCGTATGCATCTTACGGTAGATGGAATAGACATGCTTGATACGGCCATAGGCTTTGTGATGAATGCCCATGTTCGACAAGCGGTCCGCAATCCGGCTCTGAATGGTGCGCATGAAGGCTTCGTCCTGTTCCTGATGGGCACTTAAGTAGGCCATGATCTGCTCGTAGGCTTCCGGATCCAGATACCGCAGGGAGATATCCTCCAGCTCCCACTTGATCTTCTGCATACCGAGGCGGTGTGCCAGAGGTGCATAAACATCCATGGTTTCCTGACATTTGAGGATCTGCTTGGCGGGGCTTTGGTACTGCATGGTACGCATGTTGTGCAGACGGTCGGCAATCTTGATCAGCACCACCCGGATGTCCTTGGACATGGCCATAAACATCTTGCGCAGGTTTTCCATCTGCGCCTGCTCCGTGCTGGAGAAGTTAGCGCGGGTCAGTTTCGTGACACCTTCTACCAATTCGGCAGCAGTGTTGCCGAAAAGCTTGGCAATATCGTCGTGGGAGGCATCAGTATCTTCAATACAGTCGTGGAGAAGTGCGCCCAGAACGGCATCCATATCCAGACCCATTTCCGCAACAATCTCTGCTACGGCCAGAGGATGGATAATGTAGGGGGAACCGTCCTTGCGCTTCTGGTCTTTATGTTTCTCCCGGGCATATTCCACAGCCCGGTTCAAAAGATCCATATCGGTACCGGGCATATATTTCAGCACGGTGGCACACATGGATTCATAATGTTGGTCGAAGGATTCCAAGGTTTTCAACTCTCTTTCATTTGCAGCAGGCGCTGCATGGTCTGACTGCGGTTCAAATCTGCTTTACCGGCACCTACAGTCAGACGGATGGATATGTATTTGTGCAGCCGGCGAACTTCAATCAGACCTACATCGGAAAAGATATCTAAACAGATCAGCATACGGCCCAGACTCAGGGAATTGCCGGACCAACGGACGATCTTTCTGCAAAGGCACATAGGGGACTCTTCTACCACAGCAGCCGGCACAGCGGCCAGATACCGCCATACAACAGCCAAGGTGGCACGGTCCGGAAGCAGATTCCGGACGGACTCAGGAGAAAGATACCCGGACTGCAATTCCTGATACCCGCATAGCTCCGGACTGCAGGGAACCTGACAGGTTGGGCGGATGTCCAGTATGTTCATTTGTACGGTACGCTCGTCGCGGAAATCGTTAATCTGAGGAACAAAGGCAATATCAACCAGATCACCCTGGGCAATGGCAGCAGACTGTGCAGTCATGGAAAAATAAATGGCGTTGATCCCGTAGCGGCCACGGCGCAGGCGAAGCCGCAGATGCTTTCCGTTTCCAACACTTTGCAGCCGTTCTATGGTAAGGTTCTCCATCATCAGTACCGGCTTCGGGCAGCCGTTGCCGCAAGGCTCCAGCGCATCCAGTGCGTCTACATTGGGTACCGTCAACAGCTCAGGCGGGATGGCACAGTCAATATCCAGGGAGGTGCGGGGGGTATCCGCACAGTAGTACCGCTTTGCCAGAATACCCATTTCTTCCCGGAAACGGTCAATATTCTGTCGGGAAATGGTAAAGCCGGCGGCCAGCTCATGGCCTCCATAGCTTTCCAGTAAATCAGACAGGGTGGTCAGTGCGGAAAACAGGTTAAATCCGCCGTAGCTTCGGGAACTGGCCTTTCCATGCTCTCCATCCAAACAAATCAGGAAGGTGGGACAGCAATATTCCTCTGCAATGCGGCTGGCGACGATACCAACTACGCCTTGATGCCAGCGATCATCTGCCAAAACGATGACTTCCGGCGTTTCTCCCTGCGGAAGCATGGACACTGCCTGCTCATAGATCTCGGACTCTACACCCTGCCGCTGACGGTTTAAGTCGCAAAGGGCCTTTGCCAATTCGGATGCTTCTACGGGATCATCGGTCAGCAGCAGGTTAACTGCCAGATCGATCTGTCCCATACGGCCGGCGGCGTTGATCCGGGGTGCCAGCATAAAGCCAATGGCAGAGGCGTTGAGGGAAGCACAGTCACAGCCGCATTCTGCCATCAGTGCAGCCAGACCCAGTCTGGGGTGATTTCGGAGCGCATGAAGACCTTTGTCCACAAAGACGCGGTTTTCGCCCTGCAGCAGCATCACGTCTGCAACGGTGCCGAGGCATACCATATCGGAATAGGCGTCCAGAACCTCTTCCTGACATCCGTTAAGAGCTGCGGCCAGCTTAAAAGCTACGCCGACACCGGAGAGATTCTTATGGGGATAGCCGCCATCGGGCCGGTGGGGATCCACAACGGCAATGGCTTCCGGGAGAATTTCTTTACATTCGTGGTGATCGGTAATGACAAGATCAATGCCCAGCTCTTTGCAAAGCTGTGCTTCTGCCACTGCGGTAATACCACAGTCCACAGTAATGATCAGACTGACACCTTCCCCATGGAGCTGGCGGATAGCGATGGGGTTTAAGCCATATCCCTCTTCCAGACGGCCGGGGATATAGGAAATACACCGGGCACCGCAGCTGCGCAGAAAATCTGTCAGCAGACAGGTGGCGGTAATGCCATCTACATCATAGTCCCCAAATACAGCGATGGTTTCGTCCTGTTCAATGGCCAGCGCTA
The DNA here is from genome assembly GCA_045589055.1 of Faecousia sp. GTDB lineage: Bacteria > Bacillota > Clostridia > Oscillospirales > Oscillospiraceae > Faecousia. Next base: position 23,260 of record JAZNFH010000031.1, read on the forward strand.
CCCGGCCTGCGGCAAGATCCATATCTGTCAGGTCGAAGGGATCTGCCAAGGGGACATCGCAGGACAGGTATTCCCGGGCGGCAGCTTTACCGGTAATACCCCGGGCGGCAAGAATCATGGCGGTCAAGGGCTTATAACCACAGCCAGCCAGGGCGTTGACCGATTCGGCCTCCGGCTGGGATACATTCCAAATTCCGTACTTCAAAGCAATACACATCCATTTTATAACTTTTATCAACATTATAACAAAAATCTCCCGGAAGTACAATAGGCAGAGCCGGAAAAACTTTGAAAAAGCTGCCAATTCCGGTGATCGGATGGCAGCTTTCAGAAGGATGGATTAAGCTTTTGCACGAACCAGTTCCAAGAGAACAACGCAGAGCATGGGAGACAGGATCATTCCGGGAATGCCCCAGAGCTGGAAACCGGCATACAGTGCTCCCAGTGTGATCAGGGGATCCAGACCAAGATGCTTGCCCACCAGTTTTGGCTCTAAAATGCTGCGGGACAACAGGGCAATCACATAGATTCCCAACAGACCGACGGCTTTTGCAGGCTGACCCTGCAGAAGGCTGATAAGGCTCCATGGAAGCAGAACGGTGCCGGTACCCAGTATGGGAATGGCATCTACAAAGGCAATGAGAAGACCCCAGATAGGAGCATAGGGAATCCGGAGAAGGAAAAGGCCCGTGCCTACAATGAGAAAGCAAAGAAGAATCAGCTTGAGCTGTGCCTTCAGCCATCCGCCAAGGGCTGTACGAATCTGCTGCAGCACCGGAAGGTACTGATTAAGAAAAGAAGAAGTACCCAGGCGATTGCGCAAATTTGGAAGCCGGACCGATACCATAAAGCCGGAAAGAATGCCTGTACCCAAGGCAATGGCACTGCCCGGGATCCAACCAAACAGGGAACTTGCTACGGAGGGAAGCCGTTGCAGCAGCTGCTCAATGATGGCGTTTCCGTTGCTGAACAGGCCGGAAACCACTTGAGAAAGAAGCGGGCGAACACCGTCGGGCGTTCTGCCTGCCAAGCCCAGAAGAAACCCTTCCAATTCCAGCAGCCCGCCCTGTGCGGCCTGACTTAGGTCCGGCAGAGCTCTTGCCAGAAGACCAACTTCACGCAGCAGCAGTGCCATTAAGAGAAACAGGGCGGAGATCACCAAAAGCAAGGTGGCGGTTACTCCGATGGCTGTTGCTGCGGGCCTTGGAATCTTTTTGGATAAGCGCTTTACCATGGGTTCTGCGGCCAGCGCCAAAAGGATGCCCAGAAGGAACGGAAATAATATTGGCAGGAGATATTTAAGGCTCAACCATGCCAGAAAAAAACCGAGGATCAGCATGGGAATTGTTTTTTTTACGGGACGGGGCATGATTTCCTCCTTTTGGGATTGCTTTTTGTGGGGAATGTGCTAAAATAAAGCCGGTAGCATAGTTTGATTATGGAAAATCACGATTGTGGGGTGTTCCAATGGGAAGTAAACCGAAGTATTATATTGTAGAGGCCTCCGCACTGCCTGAGGTTTTTCTGAAGGTGGCGGAAGCAAAGCGTCTGCTGTCTACCGGCGAGGTTTTGACGGTAAACGACGCAGCACGGGCAACCGGCATCAGCAGAAGTGCTTTCTACAAGTACAGAGATGCGGTCATGCCGTTTCACAACATGATGATCGGCCGGATCCTGACCTATCAATTGCGGCTTCATGATGAGAAGGGTGTTTTGTCCGGTGTTTTGAAGACCTTTGCAGAGTATGAGGCAAATATTCTGACCATTAACCAGACCATTCCCTCGGGCGGTTGTGCCCTTGTGACCATTACGGCGGAAACCTCCGGCATGCGCGGAGCCCCAGATGAGCTGCTGCGCCGTCTCTGCCAGTGCAGTGGTGTGGTGAAAGCGGATGTCCTTGCCGGATAATCATTAAAAACCGTGTACCGCGGCAATGCTGCGGTACATTTTTTTCGCCTGTTTTCAGCACAAACATCCACCGGGAGGCATAAGATGCGCTGGAGGGGATCGGTATGCTGATCGTACAAAAATACGGAGGAACCTCTCTGGCAGACGGAGAGAAAATCCTGCGTGCTGCTGACCGTGCGGTGCGTTTAGCAAAACAGGGACATCGGATTGTAATGGTGGTATCTGCCCAGGGGCATACCACAGACGAATTGATCGCGGCAGCAAAGGAAATGAATCCCAACGGCTCCAAGCGGGAAATGGATGCTTACATGTCTGCCGGCGAGCAGTTGTCAGCCGGTCTGATGGCTATGGCTGTGGAAGCTTTCGGACACGAAGTTGTCAGCCTGACAGGATGGCAGGCTGGAATCTGGACGGATGCGTGCCATGGAAATGCCAGAATCAAGGGTCTGGGTGACCGGCGGATTCAACGGGAGCTGGAAGCGGGGCGGATTGTGATTGTGGCCGGTTTTCAGGGAATCAGCAGTGAAGGAAACATCACTACCCTTGGGCGCGGCGGTTCGGATACCACAGCGGTGGCATTGGCAGCTTTTTTAAAGGCAGATCTGTGCCAGATCTTTACGGATGTAGATGGAGTTTATGACCGGGACCCCCGCAGATATCCGGAGGCTGTCCGCTATGACAGAGTATCCTATGAACAAATGCTGGAGTTAATCCGTGATGGCGCTCAGGTACTCCACGACAGAAGTGTAGAACTGGCACAGCAGTTTGGGATCACTGTTGAGGTGCTTTCGGCCTTTAGTGGCGAGCCGGGTACATTGGTTGGCCCTGTAAGTTGATTGTGTCCGCCTACGGTCAAGATTATTCCGTCGCACATAAAGAAAATACCTGCCCCAAAGCTCGCAGCATTCTTTGGGGCAGGTATCCGTTTATTTTTTATATAGTTTTTCCAGCAAGCGGCGCAGGGGTACAAACAGCAGCAGCGCCATGACAAAGTTACCCGCACAGTGCATCAGATCAAAGGGAATGCCGGTGACCCACTTGGCAGCGGCATATCCAAAGCCGCCGATCACCACATCCACCGGGGCGCACAGAACGCCAAACAGAAGACCGTAGGTGCCGGAAAGAATCGCCCAGCCAAGACGGCTGCGCATATTCCAAAACAGCCAGGCGGCGATCGCCAGGATCAGCCAGATATACAGGTACATGATGTTCCAGGTGCCCAGTCCGTAGACCAGGATCTCCAGTGTTACATACAGATAAATGGGATACAGAGCCTTTCTGCCGAATACTACCGCGTACAGCATCACAAAAAGGGATACCGGTTCAATATTTGGCAGAAAGCTCATGGCGACCTTTGCACCGAAGGTCAAAGCGCCCAGAATGCCAAAGAGCGCCACTTCCCGCAGAGAAGGTGTCCACTTATCCAAGAGTATACACCAGCTTGTAGACAGCGCCGTCGGTGATGGGGGTATCATAGATGCCGGTCATGGCATAGTCTTCCCCAAGGTAGAAGGCCCAGTAACTCTGGTTTGCATTCCAATCGGCTTTTTCTCCGTCGACGGTGTGGAACATACCGGCATCTGCGCCCTTGGAGTCAATCAGACCTTTCTCCTCCAAAAATGCGCCCAGCATCTCCGCGTCGGTGCTGTATTTAAATTCCTTGCTGCTGCCATCTGCATGAACAACAGTTACGGTGATGGATTTAGAGCCCTGAGAGGCTTTTGTCTGTGTAGCGAAATACACACCCAGGAATACGGCAACGACAGCCACTAGGGCCACAACGGCGAGAATAAGCTTTTTGTTTTTCATAAGGTTTCCTCCTAAAAACAAGATAAGCTGCGGCACCTGATTGAGGTGCCGCAGCCGTTTTTCTGCGACAAATGCACTTTGCCCATAAACGCGCAGGCAAAGGGAGAGTCCGGTGTGTAGGTCTTCTGACTCATACAGTTGAGGGCTGCGTCCTCCGCATGCTTCTGCCTTCCCGGATTTCCCAGTGACTGGCTTTCGCCAAAAGAAGCATGCCCTGTACATACAGCGGCGGTACCGTTCGGGATTCACACCCGATTATCTTGTTAAGCCCCAGAGGTTCTTCGCCGTCCGTGGCCACACACAGGATTATCAAATTGTCGAAAGGATTATACCACAGCGAACCAAGCCTGTCAATCTGCTCAGCAGCAGAAAAATCCGCCCCGGCAGCAAAATAGCTGCAAAAAGTAGCACAGGCACAGCGATGCACAGGGAGAGGCACCCATGCCCCAGGTGCGGTAGCTGCCGGCATGGCGGCGGTAGGCCGCACCGCCGTTTTCTATTTGCTCCAGCACCCGCAGGTATTCATAATTATCCGGTTCCATGGAAACGGCCCGCTTGATATGCTCCAGCGCAGTGACACGGTTGCCAAGCCCTTCGTTGGCCAGCGCACTGAGGTAATACCAACGGGCGTTGCGGTCCGTGGCGTGATTCAGTGTGTTCACAGCTTCCTGATAGCGGCCGAAACGGATGTACTGATAGGCAGAATTCTGATAAGAATCTCCTGACTGCCGGCTGCTTTGCTGCCATGCACCGCCAAAGGGATCATAACCATAGCCGCCGTAGCTGCTGTAGCCACGCTGAGATTGGCTGCCCTGGTAAGACTTCTCCGGATTCTTGATCTGCTCATAGGCGGCATTGATCTCCTGCATTTTCCGGGCAGCTGCGGCATCTCCCGGATTGCGGTCCGGGTGGTATTTTTTTGCCAGCTGCCGGTATGCCCGTTTGATCTCCTCATCCGATGCGTCCCGGCTGACGCCCAATACCTTATAGGGATCATCGATCATGGTCTTTCCTCCCGCGTAATCTTTCAAAATTCATCCAAACACCGCTATAAAGAATGCAGTCCAGCAGCGGCTTGTCCTGCACCAGCGGAAGCTTTTCAAACTGCTCTGTACACCGGGCCATTTCCAGAACCAGGTACTCTTCCCATTGAGTAAGGTTTTCTCCGGTTCCCATGGCGAGGAAGGGGTTATATTGCTGCTTTTTCCGGTCCCGGCGGTAGTCTGCCGCTGCATCCATTAAGTAGATGAACCGTCCCAAAGCCATTCCCATTTCCCGCAGGATGGGCGCCCACAGATCTTCCCGGTAGGTAAGAAGCTCGGCCATCAAAGCGCCGAAGCAGGAGGCTGGCTC
>JAZNFH010000032.1:0-9226 GCA_045589055.1 Faecousia sp.
GCCGATAGCAATGTTAGCAAAGGGACCGGCGTGGATCAGAACGGGCTGATGCTCGACGGAGTAGCACATGGTGGGGTTGATAGCGTTACGCATCCAAGCGGTCATAGCGCCGGCAACTTCCAGATCCTCACAGGTGACAGGTGCACCGGAGCGGGAGTAAGCAACGACGACCTTGCCGATACGCTCGCGCAGGTCCTTCAGATCCTTGGCAACAGCCAGGATAGCCATCAGCTCGGAGCCGACAGCGATACCGAACTTGGACTCCATCATGAAGCCATCCAGACGGCCGCCGATACCGATGATGATGTTACGCAGGGACTGTGCGCAGAAGTCGATGATCCAGCCCATCTCCACGCGCTTGGGGTCGATGTCCAGACGCTTCAGGCCCTTGGCAGCCAGCCACTCGTCGGTGTTGTTACGCTCGTGCTGCATACGGGCAGTCAGAGCGACCATAGCCAGGTTGTGAGCATTCATGATATCGTTGATATCACCGGTCAGACCCAGGGAGAACTCGGTCATGGGCATCAGCAGAGCATTGCCGCCGCCGGCTGCGGTACCCTTAACATTCATGGTGGGGCCGCCGGAAGGCTGACGCAGAGCGCCGCCTGCGTTCTTGCCGATGTAACCCAGACCTTCAATCAGACCCAGGGAAACGGTGGACTTACCTTCGCCGAAGGGGGTGGGGGTGACAGCGGTAACTTCGATGAACTTGCCGTCGGGCTTGTCCTTCAGACGGTTCATAACCTTGATGAAGTCGATCTTGGGAGTTTTGCCGTAGGGGATGATTTCCTCTTCCAGCAGGCCCAGCTTCTGACGGAAGAAGTCAACGGGGGGCAGAGTCTTCTCTGCTTCCTCAGCGATCTGCCAGTCAGCGAACTGAGTGGGGTCCAGCTTTACAAAACCCTTCTCGTCTACGTACTTGCCATTTTCGTCAAAAACGATTGCCATAGTAGGTATTCCTCCTTGTTTTTAAGGTGCCGGTTCCGGCACAATTTTTGATATAGTTATTTATACCTCCGCAATGTCAGCTGCGTCCCGAATCAAACGCATGACCTTGCCGGTTAGTACACTGTTCATAACCGCCTCTTCAAACTCGGGCGTGTAATACTCCTTCAGCTGCTCCATGGTCAGATTATTCTGACGGCCGATAACAGCCAATGCTTGAGAGAGTTCTTCCTGCGTAGGAACGATTTTTTCCAATTCCACGATCTTTTTGATAGCAGCTTGGTTGCGAAGAGCAGCCTCTGCTGCCGGGTGGGCATCCTTCCGCAGATCTTCGGCCGTGGTGTTCATGAACTGGCAGTACATTTCCAAATTCAGGCCCTGACGGGCAAGCTGTGCTTCCAAAACCTTCATCTGCTCGTTGACGGCAGCTTCCAACTCTTCGTCGGAGATAGAAAAGTCCAGCGTAGCAGCAGCCTTGCGCAGAAGCTGGTCCTGCAGATCCATCTCACCTTGCTCATCGGCGTAGGACTGCAGACTCTGGCGGAGCTTCTCACGCATTTCTTCCAACGTGTCGCACTGACCGACTTCTTTGGCAAAGATATCGTCCAACTCATAAGCGGTTTTTACGCGAATCTCATGAATCACGCACTCAAACCTTGCTTCCTTACCGGCCAAGTTTTCAGCGTGGTAGGTTTCGGGGAAGGTAACGGTAACAGTGACAGGTTCTCCCACAACTTTGTCCAACAGCTGCTCCTCAAAACCGGGGATGAACATGCCGCTGCCAAGCACCAAAGACTGATTTTGGGCAGTGCCGCCGGCAAACTGCTCGTCGCCGCAGAAGCCTGCGTAGTCCAGAACGACTTCGTCACCGCTCTGGGTGGGACGGTCGGTGATCACGGCGATTCGGGGATTCTGCTGCAGAAGCCGCTGCAGATTACGATCCACCTCTTCAGCGGTAACTGTGTGGTGGTTCAGCTGGCCGGAAAGGCCTTTATAAGTAAATTCCATAAATAACCTCAAGTGCAAAACATGCTATGTTAAAAATAGGAGTAAATTGATACCAATTCTCCACCTGTTATTCTAGCATACCGGATCAATAAACGCAACGGCTGTTTCTGTTTTTTTATAATTATCAGCGGTTCTTTTGATAAAAAACCAAAGGATTTCGACGAACTCGAAATCTAGTAGGGATTATACATTTTTTTCTTGCAAAAACCAATATAGTTGTGATATTTTATTCATAGATTTTAACTATAGATTTGAGGGGTTTCTAAATGAACTACAATTACCTTCGCTATTTTTCGGTATTGGCCCGGGTGGAGCATTATACTCTGGCGGCGGCGCGGCTCGGAATTTCTCAGCCATCCCTCAGCAGTGCCATTCATAATCTGGAAACAGAGCTTGGTGGTGTCAGATTGTTTGAAAAGGTGGGCCGGAATATCCGGCTGACAGAAGAGGGCCGCTTTTTTCAGGAAAAGGTGGATGCAGCATTGAATGAACTGAATGCAGCCTCGGTGCTGCTGCGGGACAGTATGGCCAGTGCGCCGGTGGTAATTCGTATGGGCGTGGTTTCCGGAACCTTACGCGGAGTGGCAGCAAAGCAGGTTGCGGAATATATGCAGCAAAATGACCGGATCCGTTTCTGGATTACAGAAAGCTCTGCGGAGGAGCTGATGGATCTGGTCCGGCAGGAAAAGCTGGATATGGCTATTGTGGATACCACGGACCGGGACCGCAGCCTCCATTTCCGGAAACTTGTCCAGAAGAATTTTTATGCAGCAATTCCCGCGGAACACCCTCTGGCAGGGAAAGAGGTGGTCACACCACAGGAGATTTCCCGGGAAGCGCAGGTGGTCTTTAATTATAATGTGGAAAACAGTTTTGGCCAATGGGCAAGCGGTGTGCCTACTGAAGAGCGGGTCATTTGTACGGTCAATACGGCACAGGCTGCGCTGGATCTGGTGAGTGCTGGGGTTGGAGTTTGTTTCCTTTCTGAGGAATGTGTGCAGGAATACAGCGGCGTTTGCTTTGTGCCGGTGAAAAACTGGTATCAGGCGTTGTACATGTGTATTTTGTATGATAAATGGTTGGAGCCGCCTGTTTGGGGATTTATTGAAACACTGGTGAAAGCGATACGGAGTGCGGATAAAGAAAAAACAATTCCATAACAAATATCGAGCGTGCAATTTACTCTTGCACGCTCGATACATTAAATATATATAATATAAATCACTTTCCCTGAAGATGTTCCAAAACAAGTCGCTTCCTGCGGGCATCCAGAGCTTGCACTGCCCTGTCCATAACCTGGCACCATTCGGATGCTGTCATGTGACCGTCCATACCGGTGGTCAGGTAGGCACAGCCGGAAAGCTGTTTATTACGGAAGCTTTGTGCAAAGTTTTTTTGCACACCCATTGCCAGCGCATACGGTGCCATGGTGAAAAAGTAGTCGGGGTCAGAGCGGATAATGCGTTGTACATCCTGTGGCGTAAGCCGCTTCAAATACCGGCGGAAACCTAAAAATTCCGATACGGTCTGCCGGCCAAGAATGGTTCTGCGGCCACAGTAGGCAGTTGCCAATCCGCACAGAAGTTGTGCGCCGGCGACACAGGTGGTTACATTCCAGATACCGGCAGCAGCACCCAGTAAACTCCAGACTACAGCCAGAGAGAGACCTGCTGTCAGGGCAGTTTTATGATTCAGATGCAGGCCCCGGGCCCAATCCTGCATGACCCAAGCGGATACACCGCCTACCACGGCAAGAATAGCAATTAGAAAAATGCCAAGTAAGGCATCTCCTACAATAGCCCGGCCCAGCGAAATACCGCTCAGCAAACCCATCAGCGCACAGAGAATCCGAAATACCTTAGGATTGCCGGTGGAGCGCTTATAGAGATCCCGGGCGTTGGAGGAACCGGCAGCAACCTTGTGACAAAGGTTTGCATAATGATATCCGGTGCCGTCAATGTAACGGCGCTTGCCAAAGAGACTCCGGAAGATACGCACTTCTTCAGGATCCCGTTCATTGCCCATCTCCATCCGCTTGTGGAGGGTCACACGACCGCTGTCTCCTATATGAATCAGAATATAGCCAAGCTGCGCCCAGGAAAAGACCATCATGGTCAGATCATTTCCGTAGCCGGTCAGCAATCCTGCCAGCTCACCGGCAGTGTATCCTTCCGGAGGAACGGTGCTGCGCCGGGCAATAAAGGGGGCACTGCGCAAAAACAGGATCCAGTAAAGTACGGCAAAGGCAGCCAGGACAATCATCAAAACTTCTTCCACGCCCATACTCCACTGCTTTACGGGATTCTGGGGGAACAGTTCCTCGGTTACTTCCAATGTTAAGGTCAAAGATTCCCGGTCTTTTAACTCGTTGATGATGCCGCCGGAAATACTGCTGCCGGAAACCCGGTATTCCAGATTGGATTCGATGGTCTGCCCGTAATAACCGCTGGTGAAAACAGGACTGTTGGGGACATCACCCGGCAAGACGACGGAAAAGGACAGATTTTGAATGGGATGGTGAAAACCGGAAAGCAGCGGCAGTACCAGCATTAGCTTGCCGTTGTCATCATAATCCACCACGCCGGAAAGGGAGTATTGGAGGCGAATGGGAAAATCGCCCGCCACATCGCCGAAAACAGAGGAAAGCTTGATATTACGCACATCGCCGCTGCGGATGGTGCGGGCAGATTTGCCGTTGATGGTGATGCTTTTGGCGTTAGCAGGAACGGGGAACAGCAGATTTTGCCCGCCGCCGTCCAGATGCAGCTGCAGATCCAAGGTGACCAGACAGGCACTGTCGGAGGTTACGGTGGCAGTGATACTTCCGCCGGTGATGCCGGTGGCCGCGGAAACGGTACAGGCCAGAGATATGATAAAAATGAGCACAAGAATACCGGCCACAGCTTTTCTCACAGTGCGTTCCCTCCTTTTTAACGAGATAATATATAATATCATATACATTATAAAAAAGCAAGTTACTGCCGTATTTCCCCGTTTACAAACTTGTAAGTGTCACACATCGTCGTAAGACTTACATGAAAAAAGAAAAAAATATTTGACATTCGGTTGATAAAGAAGTACAATAGCCGTAAATTTATTCGTGTATCTAGCATGCCTTATTGCGGATCCGTGAGTAAATATATTTCAATTATTGAAATAGGAGGAAAAGAAAATGAACGCAAAGAAGCTGCTTGCTCTACTGCTGGCTGTTGCTATGGTTCTGTCCGTGTTCGCTGGTTGCAACAACACCAAGCCTAACGAGACCACTGGCAACAACGAAAGCAAGCCCACCGAGACCACTGGGGCAACCGAGCCTCCGCTGGTTATCGAGACCTTCCCCGCTGGTGATTACATTTGGAAGAGCTCTGTTGTTACTCTGGCTTCCAACTGGAATCCCCACACCTACCAGACTGCTGATGACTCCGTCCCCCTGGACTACACCACCAGCAGTCTGTACACCTTCATCTTCAACGATGAGCTGAATCCCGTTGAAGGTAAGGACGCCTACGAGGGCTATAAGATCATCCCCGAGATGGCCGCTGAAATGCCCATCGATGTCACTAAGGACATCAAGGCTTCCAACCCCGAATTTGGCATCCCCGCTACCGCTGAAGAGGGCTATGCCTACAAGATCGTTCTGAACCCCAATGCTACTTGGGACGATGGCACCCCCATCACTGCTCAGACTTATGTTGAGTCCTTCAAGCGCCTGCTGAACCCCAAGGCTCTGAACTACCGTGCTGCTGACTGGTACGGCCAGACCCTGTCCATCGCCGGTGCTGAGAACTACAACCTGCAAGGCACCAACAAGTACGCTGCTATCGGCAAGAAGGTTTCCGATTGGGCTGCTGTTGAGGGCAACGATGTTACCAAGCTGTATGTTGATATGTCCTTCTGGGGCGTTATGGCTCCCGATGGCACCAAGTACGCTGCTGTGACCGATGACACCATGGTCCGTGACCCCGCTGTCGCTGAGGGCCAGCCCGAAGACTATGTCTCCGGCAAGTACCTGTACGACACCTATCTTGGACCCGGCTGCCCCTACGAGTCCTACTCCAAGCAGTACCTGGTTTATGTTGAGTCCGTTTACCCCTCCAATGTTGGCTACGAGACCGTTGGTCTGATCGCTAAGAGCGATTACGAGCTGATCATTGTTCTGGATAAGTCTCTGGCTGGTTTCGACCTGCTGTACAACCTGTCCGGTGTTGCTACCCAGCTGGTTAAGATCGACCTGTATGACAAGTGCCTGAAGGTCGAAGCCGGTGCTAACGGTAAGGAAGTTTACTCCTCCACCTACAACACCAGCGCTGAGACCACCGCTTCCTTTGGCCCCTACAAGATGAGCTCCTTCCAGAGTGACAAGGCTATGCACTTCGTCCGCAACGACAAGTGGTTCGGCTACACTGATGGCAAGCACATCTACCAGGATCCCGAAGACGGCAAGATTTACCCCATGTACCAGACCACCGAGGTCGACATCCAGGTTGTTGCTGAGTCCGCTACCCGTAAGCTGATGTTCATGCGCGGTGAGCTGATGGGCTACGGCCTGCAGGCTGATGACTACGCAACTCTGCGTCAGTCCGAGTACTGCTACGCTACTCCCGCTGAGACCATCTTCTTCCTGATCCTGAACGGCCACATGGAAGCTATCAAGGAGCGTGAGGCTTCTGATGGTTTTGATACCGCCACCCAGGATCTGGAAATGCTGACCAATACTACCTTCCACAAGGCTATGGGCCTGACCTACGATAAGGATAACTTCGCTGCTACCGTTTCTCCCGCCCGTTCCGGCGCTCTGGGTATCATTGGTAACTCCTACATCTACGATCCCGATGCAGGTGCAAGATACCGTGACACCGACCAGGCTAAGAAGGTTCTGTGCAGCTTCTACGGCGTTGACACCACCAAGTTTGCTAGCCTGGATGACGCTGTTGCTTCCATCACCGGTTACGATCCCGAGCAGGCTAAGGTCTACTTCAAGCAGGCTTTCGAAGAGGGTCTGGCTGCCGGCTACATCACCGACGCCAACAACGACAAGATCTGTGATCAGACCATCAAGATCGAGTACTCCATGTCTTCCGAGATGACCGACTTCATGCGTAAGACTCTGGGTTACATGAACGAGAAGGTTGCTGAAGTTGCTAAGGGTACTCCCTTCGAAGGCAAGATCGAGTTCATTCCTTCCGCTCCTTACGGCAATGCTTGGTCTGATAAGCTGAAGGCTGGTCAGGCTGACACCTCTCTGTGCGGCTGGCAAGGCTCCGTTCTGGATCCCTTCGGTCTGACTGACCTGTACACCAACCCCGAGAAGCAGTACGACGCTGCTTGGTACAATGCTACTGCTGTTAACCTGACCATCAATGTTCCCGTCAATGGCGAGAACAAGGATGTTACCCTGACTCTGAAGCAGTGGTCCGATGTCCTGAACGGTACTGCTGTTACCGTCGACGGTGTTGAGTACAACTACGGTTCCGGCCAGGCTGATACCGAAGTTCGTCTGAACATTCTGGCTGCTTGCGAAGGCAAGATCCTGGAGAGCTACAACTACCTGCCCATGCTGCAGGACGGCTCCATGGCTCTGCTGACCCAGCAGGTCTTCTATGTCGTCGAAGAGTACAACCCCATCCTGGGCCGCGGCGGCATCGCTTACACCAAGTATAACTACAACGAGGCTGACTGGGCTGCTTATGTTAAGGCTCAGGGCGGCGAGCTGAAGTACTAATTCTTTGGTTTAAGTGGCATATTGGGATAATATTTTCCAATATTGCAAAAGCTTCATAATAAACGCACTGTAGCAGGGGCGTAAAAACCCCTGCTACAGTTGGTTTGTATAAATTCAAAAGGACAATGCGTCGGGATTGTCTGGAACGGGCCTGACCGTTCTGGCGATAGAAGATCCTACCGCAATGGTTTGGGTCCAGATGATTCCGTAAGCGCCCCTTTTTAAAAGGGGCATTTGGTGTCTTATCACGGAAACATCGCCAAAAGGGTCAAGTCCATTCCTTTCAGTTGTGCAGTGCGGTTGCTATTTTGCGCAAGAGTATAGATGCTTGTTCCAAAAAGAAAGAATCCTGAAATAGGAGGGTGCTTATGTTTAAGTACGCGTTACAAAGATGCTTGTACATGCTGCTGGTGCTGCTGATCATCACATGCATGTGCTTTGTTCTGGTGCGTATGCTGCCTCCGGAAACCCTACCCCCCGGAGATCCACATACCACGATTGTGGAAGCCCGCCGAGAGGCACAGGGCTATAACGAGCCGTATATGGTGCAGTTTGGCATTTTTTTGAAAGATATCTTTACTGAATTTGACTGGGGCATTAGTGACAAGCTGTATTTCGGTCAGAATGTTTGGGATATTTTTGTGAAGAAGCTTCCTGCTTCCATGATCGTCAACCTTTATTCGATCATTTTTAGCATTCCTATTGGTATTGCGCTGGGCATTTTTGCCGCTCTGAAGAAGAATACATGGGTTGACTACCTGATCTCCACAATGACAATGGTGGTCATTTCCGTTCCCAGCTTCGTATACGCTTTTGTAATCCAGTATATTTTTAGTTACAAACTGGGCTGGCTGCCTTTCCTGATGAAGTCCGGCACTGACTGGTTCAGCGGCCCCATGTTTATCAGTATTCTGGCACCGATTATGTCCCTGTCTTTCGGTGTTATCGCTGGTTTTACCCGTACTACCCGTGCAGAACTTACAGAAGTTTTGACCAGTGAGTTTATGCTGCTGGCCCGTACCAAGGGACTGACCAAGGCACAGGCGACCATTCGCCATGCTATGCGTAACTGCTTCGTAGTCGTTGTTCCTGCCATCTTTGGTGAGTTCATCGGCATTCTGGGCGGCAGTTTGATTATTGAGCGTATTTTCTCCATCCCCGGCGTCGGTGGTTTGACATTGGCGGCTATTAACGGCCGTGATTATCCCATCTTTATGCTGACCACTGTATTCTATACGGCCATTGGTTTGGCCGGAAGCCTTGTGGTCGATATCAGCTACGGCTTTATCGATCCCCGTATCAGAATGGGGTCTAAGAAATGATGAATACTTACAATTACGAAAATATTCCCCAGGAAAAATTCCAGTTTGTCCAGATGGATACCCAGATCCACGATTCCAAGCTGGAGACCAAAGCCCGGGGTTACTTTGAAGACGCGCTGCTGCGCTTCCGAAAGAATAAGTCCTCCGTCATCGCCGCGTGGATCCTGCTGGTGCTGATGCTGTTTACCTTCAAGTCGGATCGTAGCCATGTCGTTCTGTGAGCCAAGGA
>JAZNFH010000033.1:0-5907 GCA_045589055.1 Faecousia sp.
GCGTAGCGGAGTCGAAGAATCCGTTCTCCTATAAGAAAATCTTTGTAATTGCAGGGTTTTGAGGATGCGGATCCTTCGACGCGCTTCGCTTGCTCAGGATGACACGGAAATTTGATAGTTGGTGCGCTAAACGATCATTTAACGCAGAAGGGAACCAGGTAACATAAGGAAAAATTAACTTGCGCCGATTCCGCGCAAGTGGTATACTTGGCATATCAATACCAAACGAGGTTTGCTTATGAAATACACAAAGCTTACACTCCTTCTCGCCGGCGTTGCTGCCACACTGGCAGGCTGTGGTGATTCCGCAGATTCCGGTCTTAAGCTGTGGCCCGTACTTTTGATTCTTCTGGCTCTGGCGCTTTTGGCACTGGCAGGTCTTCGCACATACAGTGTTATCCAATATAACCGCCGTCCTGCCAGAAACGGCCGCAGAAGACGGCCCAGAAAGTTGGACCCTATGACCCTCTGCATGTATGCACTGGCGGTGCTGCTGATCTTCGGCTCCATGCTGGGCTCCTGCGGCAAAGAAACCACACCGGATAGCACTGCCGATTCTACCCCCTCCACAGAAACGGAAGACATTCCCTCCGTTTCCCTGTTCAAACCGAAGATGACCTCCGTTTCCGACCCTGCCAACTGGGGGATCCGTTGGGAGATCATCGAAAACGGTGCTGTCACCCATGCATACAACCGGGAAAATCAGATTTCCATCGGCGCACCCGAGAATTACTTTGCGCTTCCCGGTGTTGCCACCTTCCGGGGGAACAATTATCGCGACAATGCCGCCTACGGCACTGCCACAATCAAGGACAAAACCCTTTCCATGGCATGGACCGCTAACAGCACCAAGCTCCCCGGCGGCATTTGGGAAGGCAGCGGCTGGACCGGTCAGCCACTGATCGTCAAGTGGGACGATGCTACCAAGGCGATTATGAATCTCTATGACAGCAAGAAAACCAAGGCTGATCTGGTAGAAGTGATCTATGCCACGCTGGACGGCCATATCTATTTCCTGGATCTGGATGACGGCAGCCGCACCCGGGATCCCATCAATATGGGTATGTGCTTCAAAGGTTCCGGCGCATTGGATCCCCGAGGATATCCTTTGATGTATGTTGGCTCCGGTGACGAGAATGTGGAAGGCAAGCGCCCCAGAATGTTTGTCATCAGCCTCATTGACGGCAAGGTACTCTACGAATACGGACATCAGGAAAACCTTTCTTACCGGAAAGATAACGATAGATGGTGTGCTTTTGACTCTTCCCCGCTGGTGGACGCAGAGACTGACACTCTCATCTGGCCCGCAGAAAGCGGTCTGCTTTATACCTTCAAGCTGAACACCAACTATAATAAGACAGCCGGCACCATCTCTATCCTGCCGGATTCTCCGGTAGCCACCCGCTATCTGGCAGGCCGCAGCAACCAGACAAATTACTGGATGGGATATGAAGCCAGCGCCAATATCGTCGAAAATTATCTGTATGTTTCCGAAAATGGCGGTCTGTTCTACTGCGTGGATCTGAATACCATGGAACTGGTATGGGCACAGGACACCAAGGACGACTCCAATTCTTCCCCTGTATTCCAGAAGATTTCCGATACGGAAGCCTATCTCTACACCGCTCCCTCTCTTCACTGGACACAGGATTCCGGCGCGCAGGGCAGTATCTCCATCTATAAGCTCAACGCGCTTACCGGCGAGATCGTATGGGAAAAGCCTTATGCTGTCCACACCGTTGACGGTGTTTCCGGTGGTGTGCAGTCTACCCCGCTGTTAGGAAAAGCCGGTTCCTCCATTGAGAATCTGGTAATCTATACTGTTTCCCGCACGCCCGACAAGAAGTCCGGCGTAATGGTAGCCTTAAACACTGCCACCGGCAAGGAAGTCTGGACCATGAAGATGGATTATTACACCTGGAGTTCCCCCGTGGCCCTCTATACCGCTGACGGAACCGCTTATATTGTTGTATGCGATACCGCAGGCAATGCCACACTGGTAAACGGAGCCACCGGCGAGGTTTACAGCACCTTGAAGCTGGGCGGATTGGTGGAAGCCTCCCCCGCCGCCTACGAGAACATGCTGGTAGTCGGTACCCGCGCAGAAAAAATCTGCGGAATTAAGGTCAATTAAAGGAGTGCAGCATCATGAAAAGATTAATTGCATATCTCCTGATTCTGGCAGCACTCCTTTCTGCCTGCGGCGGTGAGAAGCCCGTGGAAACCACCACAGAGCCGCCTGTCCAGACCACCACTGAGCCAACACCGGAAGTCAGCTGGATGACCCTTCCTGCAGACAGGACTATTTCCGCCGCTCAGTATTTTGTTTATGATTGTGATGCAAAGCAGTTTGTAACCAAGGCAGAGGATATTACTACCAAGATTTACCCCGCCAGTGTTACCAAGCTCTTCACTGCCTATGTTGCGCTTCAGTATCTGGATGCGTCCAAGTCCGTCACTGCCGGAGAGGTGCTGAACAAAGTTGCCGCCGGTTCTTCCGTCGCAGAGATCAAAAAGGGTGATTCTCTGACTGTTGAGCAGTTGGTAGCCGGTATGCTGCTGCCCAGCGGTAATGATGCTGCCTACATTCTGGCGGCAGAAGCCGGAAAAGCCATGCACGGAGAAAAAGCAAACTCCGTCAGCACCGATGAGGCCATCAAGCGCTTCGTCAAGGAAATGAATGACCAGGCAAAACTTTTGGGTATGACCGGCACCAATTTCGCCAATCCCGACGGCATCCACTCTGACAACCATTACTCCACCTATGCTGATCTTGCGGCTTTGGGTACGCTGGTACTGGCAGATCCCATCATCATGCAGTATGCAGCCACCAGTAAAATGGGTGTGTCTTTACAAAGCGGCACCGTCAACTGGCACAACACCAACGCCATCATTGATCCCGAGTCAGACTATTACTGTTCCCTCTGTACCGGACTGAAAACCGGCCAGACCCCCATGGCAGGCAGCTGTCTGCTCTCTGCCTTTGAATACAAGGATCGTACTCTGATCATAGGTGTCTTTGGCTGCAAGGAAGTAGACGACCGTTTCCCGGATACCCTGCAGCTGTTTAATAAAGCCGTCGGCATTTCTCCGTAACAGAACACCGCAAAAGGACTTGTTGATTAAACTGCAAGTCTTTTTTGCATACATGCCAGAAATGCTCCACGGATTCTGGTAGATTATTCTTCCAATGGTATTGATTTTTTTGTCGGAAGCCGATATAATAGTATCGATATTCTGGTGGGTCTATGCCTGCCTCAATCAGCAAATTCTTTTATCTACCGTATTAGGATACAGAAGGAGAAGTTGTACATGATCATTACTCAGAAGAAACCCATCGAAGAAGTTCTGGCCATGGTCGAGGGTGCAAAGACTGTTGCTCTGGTTGGCTGCAACAGCTGCGCTACCGCCTGCCAGACCGGCGGTCAGCCTCAGATCGACGAGCTGACTAAGATTCTGGAAGCTGCCGGCAAGAAGGTCGTTGCCACCACCATCTGCGACTACTGCTGCATGAATCTGGGCGTTAAGGGCAAGATGAAGGCCATCAATGCCGCTAACCCCGACTGCGTCATCTGCATGTCCTGCGGTGACGGCGTACAGTGTGTTGCCAAGAACGCAGGTGACAAGCCTGTTTACCCCTCCAACAACACCATGTACTTAGGCGAAGCTGTCCGCTTCGGTGTTTGGGAAGAGTCCTGCCGTTTCTGCGGCGACTGCGTCCTGGGCAAGACCGGCGGTATCTGCCCCATCACCCAGTGTGCCAAGAGCCTGATGAACGGCCCCTGCGGCGGTCAGAAGAACGGCAAGTGCGAGGTCAATCCCGAGAATCCCTGCGCGTGGATCGAGATCTACAAGCGTTTGCAGGCCACCAACGAAGTCGAAAAGATCGAACTGACCAGAGACGCTAAGGGTTATGGCAACTTTGCATATCCCAGAACCATCAGCTTGAGGGGGAAGAAATAATGAGTTTGTTGAAAGAAGCACTGGATGCTGGTAAGTTTGGCGTAACCGCCGAAATGGCACCCCCTAAGGGTTGCGATTTTTCCGAGCAGATGGAAGCTGCTGAGCTGCTGAGAGGCAAGGTTCACGGCATCAATGTTACCGATATGCAGTCCGCATGCCTGAAGGCCACCGGCCTGGGCCTGTGCATCAAGCTGAAGCAGGCAGGCTGCGAGCCCATCCTGCAGATGACCGGCCGTGACCGTAACCGTATGGCTCTGATGGGCGACGCACTGGCTGCTTATGCCTTCGGCATCGACTCCATGCTGGCTCTGACCGGCGACCACCCTGTTTGCGCCGGTGGTGACTGCAAGGATGCAAAGCCCGTTTACGATCTGGACTCCGTCGGCATTCTGAGAATGCTCAGCAAGATGGAAGAGACCGGCCGCGACTGCGGCGGCAATCCTCTGGCTGGCAATGTTGTCGACAAGGAGACCGGTGAGATCACAGACAAGTCCGCTACCCCCAAGTTCTACAAGGGTGCTTCCGTCACTCCCGTGTACGAGCCCATCTTCCTGCAGATCAACAAGCTGCGCCAGAAGGTTGAGTCCGGCGCTGAGTACATCCAGACTCAGGGCATCTTCGATCTGGATTCCTTCAAGCGCTTCATGGAAGAAGTGGACAAGGCCGGTATCAAGACCCACATCATGGCCGGTATCATCCCCCTGAAGGCTGCCGGTATGGCTAAGTTCATGAATGCCAATGTTCCCGGCATCGATGTTCCCCAGCACATGATCGACCGTCTGGCCGCTGCTGCCGCAGAGGGCAAGGAAAAGGGCATCAAGGGTCTGCCCGCAAAGGTCGGCATGGAAATGGCTGCCGAAATGATCGCCCAGATCAAAGATCAGAAGCTGTGCGACGGCGTACATATCATGGCCATCGGCGCAGAGAAGAATGTTCCCAAGATCCTGGATCTGGCTGGCATCGCCATCTAAATCTAATACTACACAAAAACGGACTGCGTTTTTCGCAGTCCGTTTTGCTATTGTAGAATACGGCCATGCCCGCTTACATTCCTTTGCGGTGGAGCATATAAGAATAGATAAACGGAACGATAACCATCAAAAGCACGATGGGCAGGAAAATCCAAAAACCGCCGAAGAAGCCGGTAAGCATGATTGCCAGACCGCAGACTACCCAGAGCCGACCCGCAAAGCGATGGGTCCGATTCCAGTTTTCTTCACTGTTCAATGTCCAGGGAATTTTGATGCCGATGGTGTAATTCTGCTTACACTTGGGCAGATAATTACCGATGATAGCAAACAGAATGCCTATAAGGACGGGGATTACCATTTCCATCCGCACTTCTTTCCCCAATGCGGCTGCATAAGTAACCGTGTGCAGCACCACAGATAAAACTGGAATGATCCAGAGCACCAGATGCAGAATCTTTTTGGGATGGTTATTCTTTTTAGGGTCCGCGCCGGTACCCAGTGTGCACAGCCATTGGGCAGCCAGCAGAATCAGCGGCAGACCGAACACCGCAAAGGGTTTGCTGCTCCATCCGTCAACCTCCCCTGCCGCATTCCAGTGGGTCGGCATCTGCTCCGGCAGCTGATTCCACAAAACCACGCCTACAAGAACCGGCAACAAAGTCACCAGTGATGTAATCAGTAATACTTTCCAATTCTTCTTGATCATTTTTCTGCTCCTTTCAATCCCGCCAGCCACAGCATTACTTCCTCCAAAACGGAGGCGTTCAGTTCATAGAAAATAAATTTCCCCTCTCGGGTATCCCGAATCAGATCCGCTTCCTTCAGCACCGCAAGATGCTTAGAAAGTGCAGCACCACTAACCGGGAACTTATCCCCAATTTCGCCGGCAGACAGCCGCCCGGATTTCAGGATTTGCAGAATCTCCCGCCGAATAGGATCCGACAGAGCCTTCATGGTATTTTGCATACCCATG
>JAZNFH010000034.1:0-2509 GCA_045589055.1 Faecousia sp.
ATATTACCCGCAACAGCTATAATGCCATCATATCTGAAATGGTCACCAGCACCGGTCTTGCCAAATCCGCGCTGTCTGTTGCTCTGACAGGTGCCTTCATCACCTATGGTGCCGGTCAGTTGGTCAGCGGCTATTTGGGTGATAAAGTGCAGCCCAGAACCCTGATCGCCATCGGTCTTGTAACCACCAGCTGCATGAATCTCCTGATCCCGCTGTGTCGGAATCCTGCCCAAATGACCGTTGTCTGGTGTGTGAATGGCTTCTCCCAAGCCTTCATGTGGCCTCCGATTGTAAAGATTCTGTACTGCGCGCTGTCGCAGCAGGATTACTGTATCGGCTGCGTTCGGGTATCCTGGGGCAGTTCCATCGGTAACCTTCTGGTCTATCTGACTGCCCCCCTTTTGATCCTCGCCATTGGCTGGAAAAGTGTATTCGGGGCCGCAGCGGCTATAGGCATTCTGGGGCTGATCTTCTGGCTGAAACTGTGTCCCAAAATTGATTTAACGCCTTCCAAAAAAACTTCTTTCAAATCCCAGCATTCCGGAAATGCCGTCTTTCTCATCACACTGGTTTTAGTTATGGTCGGCATCATTCTTCAAGGAATTTTGAAGGACGGCGTTACCACATGGATGCCCTCTTACATATCTGAAACATTTGGCATCCGCAATGAGATTTCCATTCTTTCCGGCGTGGTTCTGCCCTTATTTTCGATTTTCTGCTATTCTCTTGGCAACACACTGTACCGAAAGCTGAAGAATCCCTTGATCTGTTCCGCACTGATCTTTGGAATCAGCACAATTTTCTGTACAGCCTTGTATCTTTTTTACAACGGCAGCGCAATTGTTTCTATCCTGTTCTCTGCGATCATCACCGGCTGCATGCATGGTGTGAATCTGATGCTCATTGGCATTGCTCCCACCGTTTTCGCAAAGAACGGAAATGTGTCTACATACTCCGGAATTCTAAACTGCACCGCATATGTAGGAAGCGCCTTTTCAGCCTATGTGATGCCCCTTGTCACAGAGAACTCCGGTTGGCAATCCACCTTGCTTTTGTGGCTTGTGCTCTCCGGTTGCGGAATTCTGGTCAGTATCAGCTGCATTCGTCTCTGGCGGAAAATAGAAAACTGACAAAAAGAGCGTATTGCACTTGGCAATACGCTCTTCCTTATTATCTCTTATTTGCAGAAGCTCATCAATGCAGCCGCATCCAGCTTGTCATAGCGGGACAGGAACTTGGCAATTTCCTTGGCGATGGTCTTAACACCACCGACACTGTTGCTCTCAATGTTCAGAGGCAGCAGGGGGTCATGGAGAGAAAGACGCAGCAGGAACCAGCCGTCACCATGTTCAGCATCCAAATTCACACGAACACCTTCAAAGTTATTGGGAGCCAAAGACCAGCCGGGCTGCTTGGCAGCATAGGCATTCAGTTCATCAATAACCTGCTGACCATAGGTCTTGAAATCCTCAACCAGGATGTTCATGCGGAATTCCTTGCTCTCAGCAGGCTCTTCCAACTGGGCAATCATGGACTCCAGGGTATAGCCTTCCTTCTTGCACCGAGCCAGCTCGATCAGCAGCTTGGTCACGATGTAAGCGCCGTCATCCAGGAAGTAGTTTTCTTTAAATGCGCCGTGACCGGAGGTCTCAATAGCCAGCTGGCTGTCCTGACCCAGATTATTCAGCCGGATGGACTCATTAATAACATTCCGGTAGCCTCTCTTGAAGCGGTGATGTACACCACCCTTGCCCTCGATAAACTTGGCAAGACCGGTAGAGGTAATGGAGTCGGTAACGATGGTAGTACCGGGGTACTCCCGCAGGAGGATCGCAGACAACATGGCAATGATGCGGTTGCGGTTCAGCTCGCTGCAGTCAGACAGTACCGCACCGGCACGGTCCACATCGGTATCGAAAATGATACCCAGATCTGCGCCGGTCTCCCGGACCGCCTCGGTAATGCTCTCCATGGCTTCCTTGTCTTCGGGGTTGGGAATATGATTGGGGAAGCTGCCATCGGGATCCAGATAGCGGCTGCCGTCAGTATTGGCACCCAGAGGCTTCAGAACCTTATCCGCGTAGAAACCACCCGCACCATTACCGGCATCCACAACAACCCGGAAGCCTTCCAGCGGCTTTTCCTCGCCGGTAGCCGCACGGATCTTGTCCGCCAGGATCCTGGCATAGGTATCCATAAAAGCGCCGTCAACCAGGCTGCCAACAGCCATACCGGTCACAGCATCGCCGGCAGCATATTCCAAAATTTCCTTAATATCGCCCTTTTCCAGACCGCCCTCAGCGGTAAAGAACTTAAAGCCGTTACGGTTGAAGGGCAGATGGCTTGCGGTAATCATCACGGTACCGTCAAAGGCATACCCTTCCGTGACCGTGGCCATGAACATTGCAGGGGTACTTGCCATGCCGAAGTTTGTCACAACCAGACCCTGCTGCACCATAGCCTCGCACAGCCAGCCGCAGAGAGTCTCGCCGGAAAGTCTGGAATCCCG
>JAZNFH010000035.1:0-10136 GCA_045589055.1 Faecousia sp.
GCAACCCAAGGAGTTGGGTCTAGTCATTGTCTTCCTAAGACCGCTTGGCCTCCGACTTAATATGTGGTCAAGGAAATTCTACCACAGTTTTGCCCAACTTTCAACGGAAGTAATCGGGGGTAATTGCGAAGATAAAGGGGAGTATGCAACAAGTCGGATCGTAGCCATGTCGTTCTGTGAGCCAAGGAGGTGGGTCTAGTCATTGTCTTCCTAAGGCCGCTTGGCCTCCGACTTAGATGGTGTATAATCCGTCTTGATCATGTGTATCCGGGTGTGGCCCAGTTGGTAGGGCGCCTGGTTTGGGAGCTGGAACACCAAAACGGTTCGACTTCCCGAAATATTGCATACTCCCCTTTATCTTCGCAAATACCCCCGATTACTTCCGTTGAAAGTTGGGCAAAACTGTGGTAGAATTTCCTTGACCACATATTTGACCACAACGAGCTTTTTCTCATAACTTAATATCCGGGTGTGGCCCAGTTGGTAGGGCGCCTGGTTTGGGACCAGGATGCCGCGAGTTCGAGTCTCGCCACTCGGACCAAAAGTCCAGAATCCGCTTCTGCGGAGTCTGGACTTTTTTGTTCGGATGCTTTTTGTGTATCCCACAGCGGAGCAAATGCGAAATCGTTAGGGGTAATCGTGACACTGTTGAAATCTCCCGGTTCCCTGTTATAATGATATTATGCGAGGTGATATATATGGTTTATAATAATCTCACAAACACCCTTCGAAACTGGTGCAATGAAATGATGCATCGTTATTCGGATGAATATCAATTAGAACGAACAAGAACTGGGCAAAGCGTACGCTTTCTATCTTATCTCGTAACAGCAGAACTCAGTTATAAACTGGGCACCCTCATCGACAAAGATTATCCTTCTTTTGAATCATATCGCAATGCCGTACTCGAACTAATCCCTATCCACATCGATCATACCCTAAAAAAGGAATTGGGCAAGATTGAAACCTATTACGTTCAGCACGCCGAATCGGCATTCCGTGAATACATGGACTCTGTTTCCCCAGATTGTCCATCACCGAATGTACCTTACTATCGCATAATCCATGGCGAGGAAGCAAATAACGTTGCAAATCGCTTCTATGAAACTTGGAGATATGATACGACTTACTGGTATCCTCTCAACGGCATGTCTGGGGATGATAAACTGTTTATTTCTCCAAAACGAATTGAGCCGTATCTCCAAGAAATCTATCAACTATTGGGGCTGCCACAGGATCATATTTACGAATATGGCGAAGCTTGGTATGATCGCCCACATTGTGCTGAAGTGGACGAATTGGAGAACTTCTCCGGGTGCGAGACCGCATACTGTCCGAAAGACTTCTCCTGGATTATCTATTACTCCCACGAAAACACCGTAACCTTTGCCGGAACCATCGTACCCCAAATCAAGGAAATCCTTCGTCTAGAGATGGAACATTGGAATCGCTTTGAATGGGATGACTGACTTGTTTCCCGCGATCACCATGTATATTATCTATCCTGAAACAAAAACTAATGCAAACGCAAGGAGTGATGATCATGGACGGAAAAGAACTTGTAAAGCAGACCTTGGATCAGATTCCGCAGGTTGATTCCAACGCAAAGCGGATCGTCGGTCTTGTAAAAGAGGGCGGCAGAATCACCGGGTATCAGCTTTCTGATAATTCCATTGTAGAGAAACAACAGGCAGTAGATATGGCAAAGCAGGGTCAGATCGCCGGTGTCGGCATCGCCCACCGTGGCGACACAGAATACCTCAAATCCATCCCTGACGGCAGCGAAAACAATAACCTCGGTAACCTACCATCCGTTTCTCCCGAAACCCAAGCATAATAGTTTGACCGACAGCGCCCCACAAAACGCTGTCGGTCTTTTCTTTGTTTATAGCGGTACAACTTTTCCTGCCTAAGCAGAAGGATTACGCAACCTCAGTGCCGCCCCATTCAATCACAGTGAAGCCAGAGCGTTCCGGTGCGGTCAGCTTCTGGGGCAGAAGGCGGATCATATAATCAGATGCCTTAAAGGTCATAAAGACGCGGATCACTGCATCCGGCGCAGGAGTTACCTCTAACTTTGCCGCATCCGTGTAGATGTCTGTCTGGAAGGAAATGATATTGTAGGGATTCTGCTCCATAAGAGGCAGCCAATACACAATAAACTCGTTTGCTTCTCTGCGGTTAAGTCCCAACTTCTCTAGAGATTCCTCCAGAAATGCCGCTGTATCCTCACCCTTGATGCAGAAGCCTTCTGTCATATCCCACTGGGCATTCGTTTCACCTTCCCAGTAGAGATAGTTGTAGGTCTGGCCCTTGGCATCTGTCAGGGTGCCATCCGGAGCGGCGGTTACCTGCCAACCTGCATTGTAAGCAGGATAAGTACAGGTCAGCTTGCCATCCAGAATCAGTTTGACAGATACATCGGTTTCTGCCTCCGGATAGAGGTAAATAACAGGCTTATACGCCATACCTGGCTCCGGCTGCCAGTCACTGGCTTCAACAGTTAAGAAATCGGCCTCGAACCTAGTATTATCGCGATAAACATTATCATAAGTGCAGATAACTTGATCGCCTACACACCAATCTTCCGAAAGTTGCCCGTTCAGTTTAATTGTCCATGGCATAGGAATTGCCGGTGTGGCAAAAAAGCAGTTGGAGTATATCTCTGTAATGATGATATGATCAAATGGTTCGTAGTCACATTTCTCTGCGGTTTCCTTATTCAACCATTCCTCGGCAAATTCCTTATCCCGGTGAGTCTTGGCCATTTCCCATTTTACTGCGTTGATCTGCGCCGGATAAGATTCCATGATTCCACCGGTGTAGTAGATTTCCACCTCGCTGCCTACCTGAGCGCCAATATCGCCGAGATCTGCAATGCCAACATGTATCTTATCAGCACTGCGGAGTTCATCTTCCCCTTCTACAGGCTGAACCAGTGCGGAAGTGCTATCTAATTCCAAAATGGTAGCTACAAACTTGTGAACCACTTCCTGCTCTTCATAGGTCCAAAGATCATCAATGGACTTGAAGTTATTGGGAAACCAGTACACCTTGGCTGCTTCGTAAACGCCATCATCTGTCAGCCGATTCCAGTCTACGATTTTGTAGGTCAGCGCAGAATATTCTCTTGTACCGCCGTCTCTATCCGGGCTCTTAGGAATAGGCGCAAAGAAGATGGCAAGAAGAAGCACAATAGCAATTACTGTAAAAATTATCTTTTTTACCATAAGGGTACCTCCTTAAGGTTGGATGAGAGTTAATTGCCGATTGGGTATTTACAGTTGGTTGTTTCAGCCCACTCAATGATCTCGGCAATCGTATCGATCTGTTCTTGGGTTAAATCTGCTTGACCCTTCTCGCAGCGGGCATAGCCTGCAGTAAGGTTAATGCCATAGCCTTTGCCAAATTCCGCATCCACTGTGTATTCCGGGCGGCAGCGGCAAATGCGCATGGGATCGTAATTCAGATTGAGAAGGATATCCGTCAGTGCCACAGAATTACCGTACATGAAGGTATATTCCTTATCCCCAATATACAGGGTAGTTTGGGTATTGCCGCAGTAGCCGATAAACGGATCATCCACAGTTTGCGCAGTCGCAGCTGCCTGATGGTTGTGATCATCTCCACCAACGATATAAACATAGTAATTAGCCGTTCCGTGGTAGCCTAACCCAGTATCATCCCAGGTTGCAACGATCTCATAGACATAACCACCCGGTTTTGCATAGAACGCACCGTCCTGTGAAACAACGGTTTCTTCCGGAACATTCTCCTTTTGCCACACCGTTTCTGGCCAGCAGCTATAGGTTATAGAGGAGGGTTCCGTTTCCCAAGTCAGTTTCACCAGATAGCCTAACGAATTGGTAGGCGCATATGCGTCACTCCTAGGAACGGGGGCATAGACCGTTTCTGCATACTTACTGCTGATCATAACCGGATTCAAGCTCTCTTTCGATAGAGGTCTGCCTGCTTGATCCTCGATGACCGCTTCCTCAAGACCGTTACCTAGCATACAGAACCAACTGTATCCGGCAGCATGAATAGCAGTCTGCCCTTCTGGCGTGATCACAGTGCCTTCCGGAGGCTTCTTAAATGCACCTTCTGTCTGAGGAATCACGATTTTATCATCCATATAGGAAGGCAAGCCGTCCACATAAAGGCATGTATCAATAGAGTTCTCTACCAAAACATCCCGACTAAGTTCCAGGATGATATGCCACTGGGCCATATCGTCTGTACCAACTTCGGGCACCTTTCGGTCAATGGAAATGCTGATCTTCTTATCTTCGGTCTGCTCAACGCTGCGGACCTCATGACGGATCGAGCCACTGCCTTCTTCCAGAATAACAAAGATCAAATAGTTCTCTTCAAAGAAAGGTTCATCATACTGATCGCAGGCATCCAGAAAGCCGATGGTAGTATCGGAGTACACCTTGTCTTTACGGTCCAAGTCAAAGACTTCATGCCACGTATTGTAGTAATCCTTCAGCTCCTGCATGCTGTCAATGATCCGCACACTGGGATACAGAACGCCTTCAGAATATCCATTGGTGCGGATATACTGGGCGGCCCACTGAACATCAGCACCTGTTACTTTGCTGTCATCCGGACACTTAACATTTCCTAGTGTAAATTCTGCAGTAAGCTCACACTTCGTACCCTGTTCGGCATTGTCAGATACATAGCAATCCGTTTTAAAACGGTAAGTTCCAGGTGAGGTCACATCGAAAATACCAGTCAGCGTATATGTCTCATTTTTCATTTTTCCTGCCGGCAGTAAATACCCAATTGCAATAAAGACCAGGTCGTCAGGAATGGCACAGCTGACCCATTCTTCACCATCCAAGCGCTCAATCGCAAAGGAAGCGCCGTAGGTAACTTCAAACTGAGTCTCATTGCTCCAAGCAACCACCAAGGAAGACTTAAGATTTCCTTCATGCCAGTTCAAGCTGTCAATCTGAATTTCTACACCGTCATAAGAGGTATAAGACTCGCCCGGGGTCATAGCCAATGGAACGAAACTTGGATCCTGTGAATCTGGTTTGGTACTATTGCAGCCGATCAATCCCAAAAGAATCGTACAGGCTAAAATAATAGCAATCATTTTCTTCATTACTTCACACCCTTTCTATGGAGTCTTCGGTTGGAATTAACTATTGTGGAATACCCAACATTTCTCGCAGTTCCTTCGTTTGTTCATAGGTTAAGGTATATGCTTGATTTGTTGTCTGATTTCTGAGCGTATTTCCAAAAAGACGATATTCCGTCATTACACCTTCATGTGTAATGAGCGTAATCGTATACGCAGCATTTGCGGATTCCATAACACTACCAATGACATCGTCGGCATTTTCTTTCATATCGGAACCGTCTTCATTGGCAGTGCCATTTGTTTCTGGAGCCATCGCGCTATAGGTATTCAACTGATCAGAAATTAGCAGAAGATCGGCCACATCTGTATATTGAATGGATATGCCATTTCCAGATACTTTGATTTCCGCAATTGAACAAGTTAGGCTTTGGTAATCATTCTGTCCCATAGCCGGTTGTGTTCCAAAAGGATCGGGCATACTCTCCGGTGCCTGCTTATAGTTGTATAATTGTGGGAAAAGAAAT
The DNA here is from genome assembly GCA_045589055.1 of Faecousia sp. GTDB lineage: Bacteria > Bacillota > Clostridia > Oscillospirales > Oscillospiraceae > Faecousia. Next base: position 5,620 of record JAZNFH010000035.1, read on the forward strand.
GCGCCAAAAATTGTAAGGCACAGCGCCAAAGGAATGCAAGCCATCAGAATATGATTTCTGCGCTGCTTGCGCTCTTTTATTCTCTTTTCGCTACGGCGGAACACTTCCGCCTGACATTCATTTAATTCTCTCATAGCAACAGCTCACCATCCTTTCCAAGAACGGTGCGAAGCTCCTTCTTTGCACGATACAGCAGGTTATCAACCTGCTTACGGTTCTTTTTCATAACCTTGGCCGCTTCCTCATAGGTCATTTCTTCAAAATATATGAGGTGGACCACCACACGCATATCCTCCGGCAGCTTGGCAATCGCAGCATTTACTTGCCGTTTGCGATCATCTGCCAGTACTATTTCTTCAAGAGTAGCTGTTTCATCGGTTACCGCGTGCGCTTCGGAAAGCTCCACAAATTCAATAACCTTGCGGTGCTTTATGTAATCGAGGGCACGGGATCTTCCGATCATATACAGATAGGTTTTCAGGCTTACCTTGAAGTTATAGCGGTGCCTATGTACGACCAGATCCGAGAAAGTATCGATCGCAATATCTTCCGCTGCGTGTGTATCATGCACAAAGCCATCGATGAAGAAGACAAGTCCGCGAAACAGCTCCTTCATAATTGACTCGAAGGCACTTTCATCACCATCAAGGAAACGGCGGTAGCTACTTGCGCCGTTATCCATGTGTTTCCCTCCTTAGGGCGAAAGGCTCACTTTAAGATCCTTTCACTTATTATACGACTGAGCCAGGGGTAGTTCCTTATGTTATTTTTTATTATAGCATAAATTCCCTAAAAATAAAGAAACCCTGCTACCCGAGTTGAATAGCAGGGTTTAAAATGTTGTTAGTTAGTCATATCAGATACATATTCTGTTTTTTATGCTAAGCACACACTCATTTCTTTGGCTCTGTGCCATATTTGATACCATAGTAATCTAAGGTTTCAATAGTAATAAGGCCTTCTTCCAACGCTGTTACAACATCTACGATTCTGCCCGTACTATCCATTACCATAATATACTGGCTCTTAATACACGCAAAATAGTACTCGGCGCTATCATCTTCCCAAAATTTTTCCAAAGCTGATGCACAAGCAATCTGCTCTCTCGTTGTTTGGTCCCAGACATCAACAACATGTACTCTTGCTCCAGGAATCTCACTTTGGTTTTGGGTGTCGTTTACGATAGCCTCCCACACCACAGAAATCTGAGAACCATCAAATTCCAACACGCCCGTGCGAACTGCATCATTCTTTGTATACTCGGTTTCTTTTACGCACAGCACACCATTTCTTGAAAACAGATAATAATCATGGAACATCCTATCCGAAAGTGTAAAGATGGTGTTCTTTGTTACATAGTCAACGATCGCAATGTTGCAATCTACGATTCCACTCCCTGCGTTCATGCCAAAGCATAGCTCTGGAATTCCATCCCCTGTTAAATCCGTCAAATAGAAACTTTCACAACCATTTCCGGGACCTCCCAAGAGATACTCACCGTTGACATAGATTTTGCTATCCTTCCTGTATTCAATCAACGCATTATTGAGCACAGGAACGTTAATTGAGAAAAACCGATACCGTTCGCTATCGTCAGGATGATGGTTGTCCCACACCCGAGTAACACTGTTTTCGGTAAAACTTTGCGTCTGATTCTCAACATATGGAGGATCTACCAGCCATTGATTCGGGTCGTCCGTTTCTCCAATGATCTCCCCAGTAGTCTGGGATACCGCGACCCAAATGGGTGCGTTGGGAACATTCTCAACCATGAACAGATAACAGCTCGAGCTGGATAAGGAATTTGCTAAGGTGTATTTATCAACTAGAGTTACTGCAATCAACGGGTTCCCTTCACCGTATGCCGCGAAGACGCTATCTAATGCCCGGTCGTAATTACTTTCCTTCCCTGTCATAACAACTTTAAGACCGTAGGTAACAGTAAGTCCCTGATCAGGCCAGTTCAATACAACCTCATAGATATATTCACCCGTATGGAATGGGGCAATCAAACAGATTCCTTTATCCGAATTTATGACACGAAGACTGAGAGAATCATACAAGGTTCTTGTTCCGTCATCATATACGGTTCCATCCGGACGGTAAATCCTATACTGCGAGAAGGATGCCCCTTGAGGGGTGAGCAGGATCTGATTCTGTCCGATCTCTCCGTCCAATACCAAAGTGTTGCTGTCGCTATAATCACCTTGATAAGGAGCGATGCCACAGGCAATCACAGACTGCCCGGCCTTATCAGAGGTATAACCGAAGGACAAGAGCTGCGCCTGTTTGTCACTTATGTAGTCTGTTGCAATTACCGGAGGAATGATCGTACTCTTTTCGCTCTTATCATACAGAGCAAGCCATTCCTGGGCTGTTGCCCAATCTGCGCCTAAGTCCTTATCTCCAATTCCTGTGATGTCTGCACAGGCAACTGCCATGATATATCCCTGCAGACCATTCTCACCAGCACGCAGCTGCTCCACAAAGCAATCCACAGTTTTGCTGCCATAGGTAAGGATCTCGTTATACCGGGATTGCTTGGCTTCAATGAAAGTAAATGGATTGGAACTGGCTGCACAATCCGGATTATTTGCAATTTCACTCACGAGCGCAAGCAATTTACTGTTATCAACATCAAAATCCTCAAACTTAGCACCGAAGGCATAAATTTCCGCATCAGGCTCTGTTGAGAATGTTGCAAGAACAATATACCCACGCGTGGGATCTGCCTTCTGGAACAAATAGGCCTGCGGATCTAATCCGGATGGTATAAAGTGCTTTAGCGGTTCAAATGTTATTGCATCATATGCAGTGTAGAATCCCCGCTGTTCTTCTCCATCTTTCCAAACAGTAAAGGGAGCAAATTTATCATTGCCCGGATTGATCGTGAGCCAGTAAATAGAACCCACATAATCCTTAATCATTGTCCCCTTGGGGAAAGAAAGCATCGGCACAGCACTATCTCCGGATTTCGCAACCATTCCGGACATTCCGGTAGTATCCATAGTGAGTTTAAAGAGCCAGCGAATGCTGGAATCATCAGAATACGGATCGTTCTTTTCGGAATAGTCATAGTACCCATATGCAAGATACAGATCACCATTTTTCTGCTGCAGAACATAATAAAGCACATCCTGGTTATAAATCAGCTGCCATGCTTTTACCGTGTTTCTACGAACAGTTTTTGCATTTGTACCGTTTTTCCAATTTCCATAATCGAAAAACAGATCATCAAAAGTTTCTTTTGTCAGCGTTGTTTCTTCCAACTTGCCAAGCTCTGCCCATTGGCCAGCTTCACTCACTTCCTTTTGAGACGCAAGCGTCATGTCCTCGGCTACCCTGTAAATAGGCGAGTTTTCACCTGCAATTACTGTAAAGCTATACATTCCGCCTTCATAGGTAACCTCTTCAACCACATAGGCATGAGAATGGATGTTAGGAAGTGCATCGGAAGAATTACTCGGATTCGTAAAAAAGCAGACAACCGCAATGGAACAAGCAACAACAGCGGTGATGATGATCCAAAAAGCCGGCTTCTTATAATTCATAACACGCTTGATCCTTTCCTTCACACCTACCTCACCAAAGGCAAGAGGACAGGCAGCGATTCGGCGGCGGTGGACACTGCAATGGAGCAGCGCGGTGGAGTATGCACGCATTTCATCCTTCTCCATGTGCTTGATGACCTTTTCATCACAGGCCGCTTCAATATCCCGGCAAAGCAGGATGTAGGCCAGCCAAAGCACAGGGTTGAACCAGTGAATACTAAGCAGAAGGAATCCGATAGGCTTCCACCAGTGATCTTTACGTTGAATGTGTGCCTGCTCATGGGCGATTACATTCGCCATATCGGAGTCGGTGATTGCATAAGGCAGATAGATCCTCGGCTTTAAGAAGCCTAAGACAAAGGGCGAATCTACCTGCTCACACTGCCAGATGTTATCTCGCAGCTGGGTAGCCTCCTCCATCTTCTTGCGAAGCAGAAAATAACTGACTGCAGTATAGGCAAGCATCAGAACCAAACCGGCCACCCAGATCCAACTCAAGATGGGATATACCGTTTCTCCAACTGTTTTAGGAGCCTCTAAAGAATCCTTTTCGGTGATTACATAATAGCCATCGTTAGAGTAGACAGGCTGTCTGCCGGCTTCAACGGCATTGCTGTAACTGGCGTTGCTTTCGTAGATGATATCCACGTCACCGATGTACTCGTTTCCGACATTAGTGATAATCTGTCCGCTGGCCAATCTGTCCGGAACCAAAGACACATTACTCTCAATAGATACTGGGCAAATGAGCCGAAGTGCTACCACGCCCCAAAGCACGCAGAACAGCCACTTGGGGGCTTTGCGGAATACAAGCCGCACCAGCAAAACTGCTACAGCGAATAAGGAACCGATCAAACTGAGTTTGACCAATTCAAGAAATACGGTTTGCATATCAGCACCTCCTTATCCCTGGATGATGCGCTGGATCTCCTCGATGTCTTTATCGGACAAAGCCTGCCGTTTGCC
>JAZNFH010000036.1:0-31030 GCA_045589055.1 Faecousia sp.
CGAGTCGAAGGATCCGCATCCCAAAAATACTGTAATTACAAAGTTTTTTCTTTAGGAGAACGGATTCTTCGACTCCGCCTACGGCTCCGCTCAGAATGACATGCGTTTTAGGAGACTGCGCCGCTAAACGATCATTTACAGCACTTTGATGATATATCCCTCTTTCCGGGGGGTCAGGGGACGCTTGCCGCCTTCTGCACCGTAGCCTAAGATGCAGTTGCCGATGCCCACGAACCGCTGGGGAATGCCCCACTGCCGCAAAAGCTGTTTGCCCTCTTCGGATTCGAACATTTCCTTGGCCCGGAAAATGTAGCAGCTGTCCACGCCAACGGCGTGAGCGGCGTTCATCAGATTGCCCATGACCAGCGCGCCGTCGTGGAGATAGGTCCGGATCTCCGGATCAGCCAGTACCACCACAACCGTGGGCGCGCCGTAGAAGGGATCGGTGTCTGCGCCCATAGCGGCGGCGTTCATCCGGGAAAGCTGGGCAACCACCTTAGGATCCTGCACGGCCACGATCACCGGCGCCTGCATATTCTTGCCGGTGGGGGCATAGGTGCCGGCCTCCAGAATGGCATCCAGCTGTGCCTGATCTACCTGCTTATCCAGAAATTTGCGGCAGCTTCTGCGCTCTTTCAGTGCCTTCAAAACTTCGTTCATTGGGATTCCTCCTTAGGTTTTTCTTTATTTTACCATGCAGAGCAATGGGATGCAATGCCCCTTTTAGAAAATGCAATAAAAGCATCCAACTTTTTCCAAAGAAAAGGCAGTATTTCGTTACAATGCACAAGGAAATCCGGTTGATTTTTGGGTGCATATGCGGTATAATGTCAAATGAATTATTGTGCGTTTTTGCGCCCTGTGCGCTGAAAAAACGGAAATTTGAGGTATCTGCGTGGAAATCAAACCTTTTGAAAATAAGATATGGTTAGCTTCTCCCACCATGCACGGAGAGGAACTGGAATATATCAAAGAAGCCTACGAAACCAACTGGATGAGTACCGTTGGCAGGAATATCAACGAAGCGGAGCGGCTGACTGCGGAGAAAATCGGCTGTCAATACGCCGTGGGACTTTCCAGCGGCACGGCGGCGCTGCACCTTTGCATGAAGCTGGCGGGAATTAAGCCCGGCATGAAAGTTTTCTGCTCCGATGTGACCTTCGCGGCCACAGTCAATCCCGTGGTCTATGAGGGCGGCATCCCTGTGTTCATCGACACGGAGCCGGACACCTGGAACATGGACCCGGTAGCCCTGGAAAAAGCATTCGAGCTGTACCCCGAGGTCAGGCATGTGGTCATGGCCAACCTCTACGGCGTTCCCGGCAAGATGGATGAGATCCGGGCGGTCTGTGACCGTCACGGAGCGGTTCTCATCGAGGACGCGGCGGAGTCCATGGGCGCTACCTATAAGGGAAAGCAGACCGGCACCTTCGGAGACCTTGGCATCGTGTCCTTTAACGGCAATAAGATCATCACCGGTTCCTCCGGCGGCATGCTGCTGACCAATGATCTGGAGAAAGCCAACAAGGCCCGGAAGTGGTCCACCCAGAGCCGGGAGAATGCGGCTTGGTACCAGCACGAGGAGCTGGGCTACAACTACCGCATGAGCAATGTCATTGCCGGCGTAGTCCGGGGTCAGCTTCCCTATCTGGAAGAACACATCGCCCAGAAAAAGGCCATCTACCTGCGCTATCAGGAAGGGTTTAAAGACCTGCCTGTGACCATGAACCCCTTTGATGGGGAAACCTCCCAGCCCAACTACTGGCTCTCCTGCATGCTCATTGACGAGAGCGCCATGTGTAAGCAGGTTCGGGGGGAAACCGACGAGCTTTACCGGAAAGAGCCGGGGAAGACCTGCCCCGCAGAGATTCTGGAAAAGCTGGCGGAAATCAATGCCGAGGGCCGTCCCATCTGGAAGCCCATGCATATGCAGCCTGTTTTCCGGATGCACGGCTTCGTCACCCGGCAGGGCGACGGCCGTGGCCAAAGCAACGCCTACATTGCCGGCAGCGGCGCGGATGTGGGTATGGATCTGTTCCACCGGGGCCTGTGCCTGCCCAGTGACAATAAAATGACCCCTGCCCAGCAGGATGTGATTATCGAAGTAGTAAAGAGGTGCTTTGCATGATGTACCGTAATTTTTTTAAGCGTTTTCTGGATGTTGTTTTATCGGGTTTTGCTTTGTTGGTTCTGTGGCCGATCATAGCAGTGGTTGCAATTTTGGTGCGTATTAAATTGGGCTCGCCGGTTCTGTTTGCCCAGGAACGCCCGGGCTGCAAATGCAGAATATTCAAAATGTACAAGTTTAGAACGATGCTTGACCCGCAGACCCGGGATGGCAGAAAGCTTACCGATAAAGAGCGGTTGGAATGCATTGAAAAGGGAATAGATATCCTGACCGATGAGGAACGTCTTACCAAATTTGGCAGACTCCTCAGAGCAACGAGCTTGGACGAACTGCCGGAACTTTGGAATATATTCATTGGTGACATGAGTATTGTCGGACCGCGGCCTTTGGCGACAATTTATCTTCCTTACTATACAGAGGAAGAAAACAGACGCCATGATGTCAGACCTGGATTAACAGGCATGGCACAGGTACATGGAAGAAATGAAGCGTCTTGGGAAAAGCGGTTTGCTTACGATACCTATTATGTAGATCATTGCTCCCTTTGGCTGGATTTAAAGATTCTGTTTCAGACAGTTGCAGTTGTGTTGAAACGGGAGGGTATTGCACAGGGAGCGGAGCGGCCAAAAGCCTTCCATGTTGTCCGGCAGGAACAGTGGGAAAAGGGCTTGATAGAAAAACGGCAGGATTCTTCGTATACCGGTGAAAAAGTTTAACACATAATAAATATCTGAAGGAGAAAAACGAATGAAAAAAGTCATTATTTTTGGTGCAAGCGGCAATGTTGGTTCTTACGTCACAAAATATGCTTCTGAGTTTTTGCCGGAAAAAGGCTTTGAGGTCATTGCTTCCGGTCGTCGCGATACAAATGTATTTGACCAGTTTGGTGTAAAGTATGTATCCGTTGATATGCTGAACAAAAGCGATTTTGATAAGCTTCCGCAGGAGGATGTGTATGCAGTAATCCTTTTGGCCGCAACGATTCCGTCCTACATGGATAATTACAGCGGCGAGAAATATCTGCAGACCAATATTATGGGCACTTACAATGTGCTTGAGTACTGCCGCAAGGTGAAGGCTGACCGTATTCTCTTCAGCCAGACAGTGTTTGATATCAGTTTGTATTCCCAGGAAGATCCCGAACATGTTCTGGATCCCCATCTGCCTGCTTATTTCAGCTACAGCGGTGACCACGCTGTATATGTTATCTCCAAGAATACTGCTATTGAAATGCTGAAGCATTATCTGGCAGAGTACGGTCTGAAGTATTTCATTTTCCGTTTCCCGACCATTTATGAATACAGCACATTCCAGTATTACTATCCCAACGGTGTAAAGACTATGCGTCCGCTGTACAAGCAGATCAACCGGGCCAAGAACGGCGAACCTCTGGAACTGTGGGGCGATCCCGACTACGCCAAGGATATGGTGCATGTCTACGACTGCGCACAGATGCTGTGCAAGGCAATCCTGTTTAACGGCAAGGATCATGAAATCTACAATGTAGGCACCGGCATCCCTGTAACACTTAGGGAGCAGTGTCAGGCAATTATTGATGTGTTCTCTCCCAAGGACAATCCTTCTACCATTGAGTACCATCCCGGCAAGAGCGGTGGCGGTTTCCTGATGGATATCACCAACGCCAAGGAGGATTTGGGATACGAACCTGTGATGGACGTGCACAAGCTGTTTGAAGACTACAAGTATGAAGCACAGTTTGACCGCTTCAAGGATCTGCGGGGAGTTTAAAACTGTGCCAGAAATCGGAAGTGAGTTTTGGAATATTCCGGTTTCCCATAAGGATAATGGGGTGTTTCCGTCCTGTACCGAATGGTTTCTTTCCGGGCGCTGTGCATTGCAGGCAATTATCCGGGACTGGGGCGGAAAGTCGGTAGCCTTGCCTTCCTGGCTGTGTGAAAGCATGATCAAACCCTTCATGGATGCCGGGGTTGCTGTGGAATTCTACCCGGCTATGGAACCGATCCGGAATATCCGCACGGATGGCATTCTGATCATGGACTATTTCGGTTATGTCCGGCCTCTGGATATGGAAGGCTACCGGGGCACCGTGATCCGGGATGTGACCCACTCTGTTTTTTCCAAAGCCTATGACGATGCAGACTACTGTTTCGGTAGTCTGCGCAAGTGGGCCGGCTTCTGGACCGGAGGCTATGCATGGACCAAAGACGGTCACAGCTTGTCTGCCGATGCCGGGAATGACTTCGGTTATACTGCATTGAGAAAGCAGGCAATGGGAGAAAAAACGGAATACATGGAAGGCACAATTGAAGATAAGGTTTTTCTTGAAACCTTTGCCAAGGCAGATGAAGCGTTGGAGCAGTGTGGACCGATACCTGCGGATCCCAGAGATGTGGCGCTGGCGGGTCGATTGGATGTGGCGTTCATCCGGGAAAAGCGGCGCACCAATGCTGCCCGGCTGTTGGAATCTCTGTCAGATATCGCTGTTTTTCCAAAACTGGAAGAGGAAGACTGCCCCTTGTTTGTTCCCGTACGGCTGCCCAAGGAGCTGCGGAACGCGCTGAGAAGAGAATTGATCTCTCAGGCAGTTTATTGTCCAATCCACTGGCCGCTGTCAGAGTACCACCGGATCGAAGGGGAAGCGCAGCGTCTGTATGAAGAAGAACTGAGTCTGATCTGCGACCAGCGGTATACGGAGGCAGATATGGACCGAATAGTGACGATCGTAAAAACCTTTTTAGAAGGAGCAAGAGGATGCTGACGGTATTTACACTTGAACAGAGCGAGCAATGGGATGCCGTTGTCCGTTTGTTTCAGGGGCATGATGTTTATTATCTGAGCGGCTACGTGAAAGCTTTTCAAATTCACGGAGATGGAGAACCACTGCTGTTTTTCTATGAAAGCAGCGATTTGCGGGGAATCAATGTCGTTATGAAGCGGGATATCGCGAAGGATGCCCGTTTTGCACAGAAAATCCCGGAAAATACATGGTTTGACTTCTCCACACCCTATGGCTACGGTGGATGGCTGCTGGAGGGCGAAGGCGATACTGTACCGCTGTTTGAAGCATATGAGTGCTGGTGCCGGAAAAACCGGATTGTCAGTGAGTTCGTCCGGTTCCATCCGGTTCTGGGAAACCAGGCAAGGCTTGCGGATGCATATGAAGTGATCCCCCTAGGAAATACCATTGCCATGGATTTGTCCTCCGAAGAAAAAATTTGGACAAATATTACCAGCAAGAACCGAAACATGATCCGTAAGGCTCAGAAAAATAACATCCGGATCTACAGCGGCCGGAGTCCGGAGCTGTACCGGGTATTCCAGGATATTTACGAAGAAACCATGGACAAGGACAATGCCGCACAATATTACTATTTCCCGGCAGCGTTCTATGACAGTATGCTGTACGATATGCCCCGGAATTCCCAGATTTTTTACGCGGCTGCAGAGGATGGCACGATCATTGCCGCATCCGTCATTCTTGCGGCCAACGGTTTTTTGAATTATCATTTGTCCGGTTCCAGAAGAGAGTATCAGCATTTAGCGCCATCCAATCTGCTGCTGTATGAAGCAGCAATGTGGGGGTGCGCAAACGGATGCAAAACGTTCCACCTGGGCGGTGGTGTCGGTTCCGGAGAGGACAGCCTTTACCATTTTAAAAAGGCGTTTTATCGGGAGGAACCCTGCCGCTTTCATATTGGCAAGAAAACCTTCCTGCCGGAGCAATATGAAGAGTTGGTAGCTTTGCGGATGGATCTGCCGGAAAGCGGATTCTTCCCCCGTTATCGGGCATAACAGAGGATTGACAGAGGGGATTCTATAATGAAAAAAAACATCTGGATTTTGAACCACTATGCAGGTGATACGTTTTTTGCCAACGGAGGCCGGCATTACGGCCTGGCCAAATACCTGAAGAGAGCAGGATGTGCACCGGTTATTTTTTGCGCCAACGCAAAGCATAACGCACCGGGTTATTACCTGAATGATGATTCACTGTGGCATGAGCACATGGCGGAAGCAATTGATGTCCCCTATGTATTCGTAAAAACCCGCGCCTATGTCGGAAACGGAAAGCAGCGCATTTTAAATATGATGGATTATTTCCTGAATGTAAAAAAAGCTGCAGCAGAATATGCAAAAAAGAATGGAAAACCGGATGTAATCTATGCGTCTTCGGTACATCCCCTGACTTTGGTGGCGGGCATTCAGCTGGCAAAGAAATACGGCGTGAAATGCATCTGCGAGGTGCGTGACCTGTGGCCGGAAAGCCTGGTGGTCTACGGTATCGCCGGTCCCCGGAACCCGGCGGTCATCCTTCTTCGGTGGCTGGAAAAGTGGATCTACAAGAAGGCGGATTCGCTGATCTTCACCATGGAGGGTGCCTACGATTACATCATAGAGCAAGGCTGGGAAAAGGTTGTTCCCAAATCCAAGGTGTTTTATATCAACAACGGTGTGGATCTGGAGGTATTCCGGTTTAACCGTGAGAACTGTACGGTAGAGGATGAAGATCTGGAAAATGACGATCTGATCAAGGTTGGCTACGCAGGCTCTATCCGTCAGGCAAATAAAGTTGGAATGCTTCTTGATGTTGCAAAAGCGACTGCCAATCCCAAAGTCCGTTTTTTGATTTGGGGTGCCGGCGATGAAGAAGCAATGCTTAGACAGCGTGTGATCGACGAAAAAATCACCAATGTTGTCTTTAAGGGCCGTGTAGAGAAAAAGTACGTTCCTTACATAACGAGCAAAATCGACATTAACTATGTGGATCCCTTTGATGAAGATATTGCAAAGTACGGAATCAGTTCCAATAAATTGTTTGATTATCTGGCAGCGGGCAAGCCGATCCTGATGGGATTTGCGGGAAAGTACAACCCTGCGGAGCCCTTCGGCTGCGCGGTTGTCCGCGAACCCAATGCGAAAGCCTTGAAAGAAGGCCTGTTCCAGATGCTGGAGATGCCTTCGGAGGCCTACCGGAAGATGTGCGACGGGGCAAAACAGGCGGCCGAAAAATACAGCTTTGCCAACTTAACGGAAATGCTGATTGCAGTGATCGAGGGATAACGAAGGAGAGAAAACAATGGAGTTTACTTATACAGCCTACCGTGAGCTGATTTCCTTGCTGAAGCAGAAGGATTACCAATTCTGCGGGTATTTCGACTATGCGGACAAGGACAAATGCGTGATCATGCGGCATGATATCGACAACAGCGTGGAGCAGGCTGTCCGGCTGGCAGAGGTGGAACGGGAGGAAGGCATCAGCGCTACCTATTTTGTCCTGCTGAAGACGGACTTTTACAATCCTGCTTCCAAGCGGGTGAACGACAGCCTGCAGGCTATCCGGAATATGGGCCATGAAATCGGCCTTCACTTTGATGAAACCGTGTATGAGGGCTGCAGCCCGGAAGCCATGCCGGAAATAATCCGGAAAGAGGCAAATATTTTGTCCGACATTTGCGGGTTCCCCATCCGCAGCTTTTCGATGCACAGACCTAATCAGGTGACGCTTGAAAAGTCCCTGGAGGTTTCGGGCTTGGTAAATTCCTACGGTGAGGAATTTTTCCACCGGTTCAAATACCTGTCCGACAGCCGCCGGAACTGGCGGGAGCCGGTAATGGATATCGTTCGCAGCGGGGAATATTCCCAACTGCATATCCTGACGCACGCGTTCTGGTACGGTGAGAAAGAAGAAACAATCCACGAAGCGGTGAAAAGACACATTCTTGCGGCAAAGCAGGAAAGATACCAGTACTTCTCTGAAAACATGCGCGCATTGGATCAAATTGTGACGCTTTCTGATATTGTCGAGTAATACACTTTACGAACCAATCTATAGCGATAGGAGTGAAAACCATGGATAAAACAAACAAAACCATCACTGTTTTGCTGACCGGCGCCGGTGCCCCCGGTATGCCCGGCATTTTGACCTGCTTGAGAAGCGCTCCGCAGAAATTGCGCCTGGTGGGTGTGGATATGGATCCCAATGCTCCCAGCAGAACGGATTTTGATGCTTTCTATACAGTCCCCGCAGCCCGGGACGACAGCTTTATTCCCAGGGTGCTGGACATCGCCGTGAAAGAAAAAGTAGATCTGGTCTTTCCCTGTGTTACACGGGAGCTGGCAAAATTTGCCCAGTCCCGGGGGCTTTTCGCAGAGCACGGCATCTGCGTAGCGGCCATGGACCCGGAGGCCATTGAAGTTTCCAACAATAAGGGCAAACTGCTGACTGCCACCCGGGAAGCCGGCCTGCCCACTGCGGAATTCTACCTTGCCAATACCGTCGAAGAGGTGGAAGAAGCCTTTACCAAGCTGGGCTATCCCCAGCGGGCTGTCTGCGTGAAGGCCGTGGAGGGCAACGGAAGCCGCGCCGTGCGGCTTGTGGATGCCAATATTTCCATGAGCAACCTCTTCTTCAATGAAAAACCCAACGGCATGTATATCAGCAAGCACGATCTGATGCTTCTGCTTCAGGAACCCCCCCAATTCCCCAAGGAACTGATGCTGATGCAGGCGCTTCCCGGTGCGGAATACGCCGTGGATCTCATCACTAAGGACGGAAAGGTGCTGGCATCCCTGTGCCGGAAGGCCATGCAGGTGGTCAGCAGCAACCAGACCACCAGTGTCGTAGTGGATGAGCCGGATGTCATTGAACAGTGTGAGAAAGTGGTTTCCCTGCTGAACCTCAGCGGCAACATCGGCTTTGACCTGAAGCGGGATGAGAAGGGCAATGCCTACATTCTGGAAATCAATCCCCGTCTGACCGGCGGTATCGTCACCTGCCTTGCCGCAGGTGCCAATATGCCCTGGCTGGGTATCTGCTGCTGGCTGGGCATGGAAGTGACACAGCCGAAGCTTCGGATCGGTGTCAAAATGCAGCGGTATTGGAACGAGCGTTTTTACGATGAAAACGGCAATTTGATGAGTATGGGGTGATACAGCATGAATATGTCTCAGATCCGGGACATCTGTCAGACATGGCCCACACCGTTATATGTTTATGACTCCGGGGAATTCGCGGAGAATTTCAACCGCTTAACGGCGGCATACCGGCGCTATTATCCTTCTTTCCGCATCGCCTATTCCTTTAAAACCAACTATACCCCGGCAATCTGCCGGCAGGTGTTGGCGCTGGGTGGTCTGGCGGAGGTGGTTTCCGGCATGGAGTACCGCCATGCAAAGAAGATCGGCTTTTCGCCGGAACAGATTATCGTAAACGGCCCGGCCAAGTGGGGCGAGCTGCCGGTGATGCTGGCAGAGGGCGCGTTGGTGATGCTGGATAATATGGAAGAACTGAACCGGGCCATGGAATGCGCCCCGAAACTAAATAAACCGGCCCGCATCGGCTTCCGTTTAAATTTCCCCATTGCCGGGGGTAAGAATTCCCGCTTCGGCTTTGATGTGGAGGCACCCCAGACGGCCCAGGCCATTGCCACGGCCCGAAAGACCCCCAATTTACGGATCGAAGGGATCCATTTCCATCTCAGCGGTGCCCGCTCTCTGGAGGCATGGAAGCTGCGTGCCGAAAGGATGATCGGCTACGGGGAAAAATTGCTGCTTCCCCATGAGCGGAAAATCATCGATCTGGGCAGCGGCATGTTCGGCAATATGGAACCCTCCTTTGCCCAGCAGTTCGGGCAGACGATCCCCACCTTTGAAGACTACGGTGCGGGGGTTGCCGGAATCTTTGCCCGGCACTATGCCGCGGTGCCGGAGGCGCAGCGTCCCACGCTGGTGGTGGAGCCGGGCACCACACTGGTGGCCAATACCCTGTCCTATCTGACCCGGGTTTTGTCGGTGAAAACCATCCGTGGCCGGAATATCGCCATGGTAGACGGCAGCGCCCACCAGGCCGGCGAGCTTAGCAAGAAGAAGCGCCTTCCCATGAGCGTGATCCCCGGCGAGGAACAGTCGGAAAGGCTGTCTCCCATTGAAATCACCGGCTATACCTGCCTGGAAGACGATATCCTTTACCCCGACTGCGCGCAGCCTGTGGGAAAGGGGGATATCATCCATATCCGCAATGTGGGTTCCTACTCCAATGTACTGGCACCCCCCTTCATTCAGGAAGGCTGCGGCATGGTAGAGCTGGATCAAGAGGGAAATACACGGTTGATCAAGCGGCCCCAAACCGCGGAGGAACTGTTTTCCACATACATTTTTGTATAACGAAATTTCATTGCAACTTATGGAAATCGAGGGAGTAAACATGCAATTTATTGATTTGAAAGCACAGTACAGAGAACTGAAGGAAGAAATCGACGCCAGTATCCACGCCGTTCTGGACGCGGGCCAGTACATCGGCGGCGCACCGGTGAAGGAGCTGGAAGAGAAGCTGGCTGCCTATGTGGGCCGCAAGCACTGCATCAGCTGCGCCAACGGCACCGATGCCCTGCAGATCGCTTACATGGTCTACGGCATCGGGGAAGGTGACGCGGTGTTCTGCCCCGACATCACCTTTATCTCCTCCACCGAACCGTCCAAGATGTTCGGTGCCACCTCCGTGTTCTGCGACATCCAGCCGGATACTTACAACCTGTGTCCCGTGAGCTTGGAAAAGCAGATCCGGGCGGTTCTGGCAGAGGGCAAGCTGAAGCCCAAAGCGGTGGTAGCCGTAGACATTCTGGGCAACCCCTGTGACTACGATGCCATTATCCCCATTTGCGAGAAGTACGGTCTGATCCTCATCGAGGATGCCGCCCAGAGCTTCGGCGCTTCCTACAAGGGCAGGAAGTGCTGCGCCTTCGGTCAGATCGCCACCACTTCCTTCTTCCCGGCCAAGCCTTTGGGCTGCTACGGTGACGGCGGTGCCATCTTCGTGGATGACGACGAGACCGCCCACATCATCCGCTCCATCTGTGTCCATGGCAAGGGCCCCAAGGGCAAGTATGACAATGTCCGGGTGGGCATGAATTCCCGTCTGGATACCATTCAGGCAGCCATCCTGCTGCCCAAGTTCAAGGCACTGGCAGAGCATGAGGTTGCCGACCGGCAGGTAGTCGCCAAGCGCTACAACGATGCCTTTGCCGCCCACTTCACCACCCCCTTCGTGCAGGAAGGCTGCGAGTCCGTCTATGCCCAGTATGCCATTCTGGCAAAAGACACCGCTACCCGGGACAAGGTCATCGCCCACTTGAGCGAGAAGAAAATCCCCAACATGATCTACTATCCCACGCCCCAGCATGCTCTGCCCGTCTTCGTAAATGAGCCGCACTACGGCGAGACCTTTGCAAATGCGGACGATTACTGCGCCCGGACCCTGTCCCTGCCCATGCATCCTTACCTGGGTGCGGAGGAACAGCAGCTGGTCATTGACGCCGTTCTGGAGGCACTGTAATGGAAAAAAACTATTTCGTACATGAATCCAGCTATGTGGATGATGGCTGCGAAATCGGAGAAGGCACCAAGATCTGGCACTTCTGCCATGTGCAGACCGGTGCCAAAATCGGCAAAGGCTGCTCTCTGGGACAGAATGTAAATATCAGCAACAATGTCGTGGTCGGCGATCACTGCAAGCTGCAGAACAATGTTTCTCTGTATGAGGGCGTTGTTTTGGAAGACGGTGTGTTCTGCGGACCCAGCTGCGTATTTACCAACGATCTGACCCCCCGGGCAAAATATCCCAAGGGCCGAGCCAACTATAAGCTGACGCTGATCCGGGAGGGTGCCTCCATCGGCGCCAATGCCACCATCGTCTGCGGTCATACCGTGGGCCGCTGCGCACTCATCGGTGCCGGGGCTGTGGTGGCCTGCAATGTGCCGGATTTTGCACTGATGCTGGGCGTTCCCGCCAGAATTGCGGGATATGTCTGCCGGTGCGGCGAACGGATGTCCTTTGAAAACGGCGAAGCAACCTGCCACGCTTGTGGAAGAAAATATCATATGAATGAGAATAACGAAGTAGAGGAGATTGGTTAATTATGTCTATCAAGCAGGAACTGATTGAAAAGATTCAGAATAAGACCCTGTCTATGGGTGTGTGCGGTCTGGGCTATGTAGGCCTGCCGCTGGCTGTGGACAAGGCAAAGCACGGCTTCAAGACCATCGGCTTTGATGTGCAGAAGGAAAAGGTCGATCTGGTCAATGCCGGCAAGAACTACATCGGTGATGTGGTGGATGCCGATCTGGAAGAGCTGGTTGCCAACGGTATGCTGAAGGCCACCACCGATTTCAGCTTTGTCAAGGATGTGGACTTTATCGCCATCTGCGTGCCCACACCTCTGGATGCCCACCAGCAGCCCGACATCAGCTATGTCCGTTCCTCCGCAGAAGCCATTGCCAAGTATCTGACCAAGGGTACCATGGTGGTTCTGGAATCCACCACCTACCCCGGCACCACCGAGGAGCTGCTGATGCCCATTCTGGAGAAGGGCAGCGGTCTGAAGTGCGGTGAGGACTTCTATCTGGGCTTCTCTCCCGAGCGTGTGGATCCCGGTAACAAGACCTACAAGACCAGCAATACCCCCAAGGTGGTGGGTGCCATCGGTGCGGATGCTTCCGAAGTCATCTCCATGGTCTACTCCGCCATTCTGGACAGCGATGTCCATACCGTTTCCTGCCCCGCCGTTGCGGAAATGGAAAAGATTCTGGAAAATACCTACCGGAATATCAACATCGGTCTGGTAAACGAGCTGGCCATCCTCTGCAACAAGATGGGCATCAACATCTGGGAAGTCATTGACGCTGCCAAGACCAAGCCCTACGGCTTCCAGGCATTCTATCCCGGCCCCGGTCTGGGCGGCCACTGCATCCCCCTGGATCCCTACTATCTGAGCTGGAAGGCCCGTGAGTTTGGCTTCCATACCTCCATGATCGAGGCCTCCATGATGGTCAATGACCGGATGCCCGAGTACACCGTTGAGCGTGCCGGCAAGATCCTGAACCGTTATAAGAAGGCACTGAACGGCTCCAAGGTTCTGGTTCTGGGCGTTGCCTATAAGCAGGATATCGACGACTACCGTGAGAGTCCCGCTATCCATGTCATTGAAGAGTTCCACAAGACCGGCGCAAATGTGGACTTCTACGATCCCTTCATCACCAAGTACCGGGAGAAGGGCCAGTGGTTCGAGGGCTTGAAGGAGATCAATACCGAGATCCTGAACAGCTACGATCTGGTCTGCATCACCACCGCCCATACCCCCGTGGACTATGAGATGGTCTGCAATGCCGGCGTGCCCGTATTTGACTGCAAGAATATAACAAAGAATATTGCCAATAAGGCAAATGTTGAGGTGCTGTAAGTGCAAAGAGTCTGCCATATGACCAGTGTGCATGACCCAGAAGATGTGCGTATTTTTCAAAAAGAGTGTACATCCCTGGCGAAGGCCGGATATGATGTTACCCTGGTAACCCGTGGTGACAGCTACGAAAAAAACGGTGTGCATATTGTCGGTGTGGGTCAGCCCTCGGGCGGCCGTTTGAACCGAATGACTGCTTTTACCAAAAAGGTTTATCGTGCCGCTTTGGCAGTGGATGCGGACATCTACCATTTTCATGATCCGGAGCTTCTCCCTTACGGGCTGAAGCTGAAGAAGAAGGGTAAAAAGGTTGTTTTTGATAGCCATGAGTTCTATTCAGTCCAGATACAGAATAAACCGTACTTCTCCAAAGCAGTTTCCAAAATGGTAGGATGGGCATATTCCAGCTATGAGAAATATGTCATCAGAAGATTGGATGCCCTGATTTTCCCGTGCACTATAAATGGAGATGTTCCATACAAAGATGTTGCGCCGCGTATAAGCTTGATAAGCAATGTTGCGTCTTTACACGATCTTTATGATTGCTATGAGGAATCAAAGTATGGTACCGGTTCCCCTATGTGTTATGTGGGAAATCTGTCTTCTGCGCGCTGTGTGAAAGAGATAATTCTTGCTACATTGAA
Organism: Faecousia sp.; assembly: GCA_045589055.1. Classification (GTDB taxonomy): domain Bacteria; phylum Bacillota; class Clostridia; order Oscillospirales; family Oscillospiraceae; genus Faecousia. The sequence continues at coordinate 13,986 of JAZNFH010000036.1, forward strand.
AAGTGGACTTTCGCTGGTAATTGCTGGCGAATTTACCAATTCTGACTATCAGGAACAATGTGTGCAACTGCTGGAAGGCCACGATAGCATTCACTGGATAGGACCCATTGACCATTCTAAAGTAGCTGGGTTGTTGCAAAACTCCAGCATTGGCCTTTGCCCTGAAAAAAATGTTTCACAGTACCATGCTGTAGATATTTTGTCAACAAAAACCTACGAGTATATGGCTATGGGCCTTCCGGTCATCCTTGCGGAGTATCCTTACAGCAAAGAAGTCATGCAGGAATATGAATTTGGCGTTTTTGCCGATCCGGATGACGCGGATGATATTGCCCGAGCTATGAAGTTCCTGGTGGAACACCCGGAAGAAGCAATCCGCATGGGTAAAAATGGCCGTCGGGCTATTAAGGAAAAGTTTAACTGGGGCGTGGAAGAAGAAAAGCTCTTTGCGCTATATGAAGATATTCTAAAAAGCTGAGAAGGGGAACAATTATGAATTATGCACTGATCGGCTGCGGCCGTATTGCCACCAACCATATTAAGGCTGCTGTGAATAACAAGCTGAACATCGTGGCTGTCTGCGATGTGCTGCCCGAGGCGATGGAAAACCTGCTGGCAAAGCACGGTCTGGAGAAGGATCCTTCCATCAAGCGCTATACCGATTACAAGCAGATGATCGCGGAGAACGATATTACGCTGGCATCCATTGCCACCGAGAGCGGCATCCATGCGGAGATCGCCCTGCACTGTATTGACAGTGGTGTGAATGTCATTATCGAAAAGCCTATGGCTATGTCCATCGACGATGCCGAAGAGATCATCCGCCGCAGCGAAGCCAAGGGCGTGAAGGTTTCCGCCTGCCACCAGAACCGCTTCAACATTGCCATTCAGGAACTGCGCCAGGCTGTGGAATCCGGCCGTTTCGGCCGTCTGTCCCATGGTTCCATCCATGTCCGCTGGAACCGGAACCGGGATTACTATACCCAGGCTCCCTGGCGCGGCACTTGGGCACAGGACGGCGGCTGCCTGATGAACCAGTGCATCCACGGCATCGACCTGCTGCGCTGGATGATGGGCGATGAAGTGGAAGAGGTCTATGGTGTGACCAAGCAGCAGTTCCATGATTATCTGGAGTGCGAGGACATCGGTATGGCCGTTGTAAAGTTTAAAAACGGCGCTGTGGGTACCATCGAAGGTACCACCAATGTCTATCCCAAGAATCTGGAAGAAACCTTGTACCTGTTCGGTGAGAGCGGCACCGTCAAGATTGGCGGCACCTCCACCAACAACATCGATGTGTGGGACTTCGCGGAAGAGAGCGAAGCAGACCGGAAAAATAAGGGCCTGCAGGAAGCAACCTCCAATGTCTACGGCAACGGCCACACCAGCCTCTTTGCCGATGTGATGGATGCCATCGAGAACGACCGCAAGCCTTATGTAGATGCCGTTGCCGGCCGCAATGCGCTGGAAATGATCCTGGCCATCTACCAGTCCGCTGCTACCGGCAAGCCCGTGAAGCTGCCTTTGGTTGGCGTGGCTTCTACTGACTTTACCGGGAGATTCGGTTAATGAACATTCTGGTGGTCTGCCATTACGGGCTGTATGAAGATCTGTCATTTTCCTATGTTCATGCACAGGCCAAAGCATATGCAGAGCAGAGACATCATGTCCATGTTCTGATTCCGATTGCCTTGGGAAAATCCAGAAACCGGTGCCGCATCTTGCCTTTGCATCAGGGTGAGATTGTGGATGGTGTCCATCTGCATTACATTCGCTATGCCTCTTTGTCGAACTATGGAAAAAAGTTTTTCAACACAGCCAGTGCCAAATTGGCGGTTCAGACACACTGCATGACATTGCTGAAGCAGTTTGCGCCAGATGTAATCCATGCCCATACCTTTGGTTTCGACAGTGAAATCGGTGTTTTGCTGAAGAAAAAAACGGGATGCCCTCTGGTGGTTACAACCCATGGGTCGGATGTGTCGATTCCTTTTGAACAGGGAAACACGGACTATCTGAAGGTCTGCTGTGAGCATGTGGACACGGTTGTGGGCGTCAGCTCAGCCTTGGCGGGAAAGGTAAAAAGCTGCGGCGTTGACATCCCGGTGGTGTCTATTTTCAATGGTTTTAATTTGCGGCATGTCCCCGAAAACCGGACAAAGCAGCCACTTGCACTTTTGCAGGTCAGTAATCTTCTGGCCCAGAAAAGAGTGGATGTGACGATCCGGGCCTATGCGCAGGTAAGGCAGCGTTACCCGGAAGCCCGGCTGACCATTGTAGGGCAGGGACCGGAACGGGAAAATCTCGAAAAATTGTGCCGGGAATTGGATGTGCTGGATGGCGTGACCTTTACGGGTCAGATCAGCAACGAGCGCGTGCTGGAAGAAATGGCAAAGGCGCAGTATTTTGCCATGCCCAGTGTGCGTGAAGGCTTCGGAATCGTCTATCTGGAGGCCATGGCTTGCGGCTGCGTGACCATTGGTACACAAAAAGAAGGTATCGCAGACCTAATTGTGTCCGGCGAAAACGGCTTCTTGGTTCCGGCTAACGATCCGGATGCGATTGCAAGCATTATCTGCCGCTGCCATGATTGCCCTGATGCGGTGCGAGCCATTACGGAACGTGGGCAGGAGGCAGCCCGTGCGCTGACGTGGAAAACAAACGCAGAGAAGTATGTGGCACTTTTCCGGACGTTGATTGAAAGGAAATCTGACGTGGCTGGCAAATGTCAAAAGCCATGTTAATTGTTTAAGGAGTTGGCAACCGATGCAAAAGTTTCTGATTGGTAAAGTCTTCCTTCCTCTGAGCAAGCTCACAGGGAAGATTCCGGAGAAAGTGTGGGACTGGGTGACCGCAATTTCCATGTGTGGCATTATTCTGACCAGCTTTGCGAACAGTTTGGGTTTTATTAACCGCTATATTATCGAAGCCGCACTCTTTTGCGTGTTTTTTGGATTGATCATCCTGGTCGGTATTCGGCCGGACATGAAGCCACTGAAGTTTTCTTGGGCAATGCTGATTCCCTGGCTGGGCACGGGTGCGTTTATACTGCTTACCAGTGTCCTGGTAGAACCGAACAATGCAGTAAGCTCTCTGCTCTGGCTGGTTGCTGTGCCGGTTTTTTATCTGGTTTGGGGCAACCGTTCTTTTGAGAAGCTGGTAAAATTGATTTTTAACGGCATCTACGTAGCTTTTGCGGTCTTTATGCTGATCAGCGTGATCTTCTTCCCCATTGAGGGAGGAGACTATATGAGCTTTTTTGCCAACCGGAATTCACTTAGCGTTTATGCTGCCTTTGTGTATACAGTGGCGCTGATTGATGCGACTTCTCAAAAGAAATTCTGCAAGCGGTTGGTGGTGGCGGCTGTGGTGGCCGGTGTTGCTGCGGCATTGCTGCTGTATTCCAACTCCCGGGGAGGACAGATTTCTGCCATCGCAGGTACAATTTTTGCAGTGATTGCAATAGTGGTACAATATGGCAAAAAGTTCCTCCGTCCGTTGGTGCGCGGATTTTTGCCCATTGCCCTGGCAGTGGCCATTGCGCTTCCCAGCTGCATTTTTGTTTTTGAATTCGGATTTAACCTAAAAAATGGACACATTACCCTGTTTGGCGGTAATTCTACAGAGCCGACAACACAGATGCCTACGGAGCCTCCCACGGTACCTCCCACGGAGCCGCCTACGACACCTCCCGCTGCACCTCCTGCCAAAGACGCTCTGGATGATATTCTGAACCGTCAGCAAGATCGTATAGAGGAAAACAACAGTGTAGATTTTAACAGCTTCACCAGCGGCCGCGTGACGCTCTGGAAGGCGTATTGGGCTGAGGTTGGCTTCCTTGGCCATAGTGATGATCACGAAGTGTTTCGTGAGGATGGCAGTAAGATCGAAATGTCTTCTCACCTGACCCTGCTTCAGATTGCTTATGATTACGGCATTCTGGCTGCCGTTTTCTTCCTGATCTTTAACCTGGTAGGTGGTGTGAAAGCGGTAGTTCATGTGTGGAAGCATCGCGATGAAGCGTACGTGCTGCTTCCTCTTGTGGCTGCTGTTGCTTACGGTTCGTATTATCTGGTGGAAAACCTGTTCTCCCTGGTGGGTGGCTCTCTGTTCTTCCTGTATATGCTTTCTCAGATTCCGCTGATTACAAAGAAAAAAGAGGTAGCCAAAGTGGAAGAAGTAAATGGATGAAGGGATTGAAGGAATGCTATGAAAGGGTTTCTAAATAAAATACTTGGCTTCTCCCTGGGACCTTTTGCTGTTGCATTGCTGGGCATTATCCTGGTTCCGATTATTACCCGCTTTATTTCCCCGGAAGAATACGGTAAGACGGGCATGTTTGTAGTGGCACAGGGATTGATCGCTGTGATCATGTATATGGGCATGGACCAGGCATTTGCCCGGGAGTTCTCTGCGACAAAGGGCAGCAAGGATGATCTGATGGTCAACGCTATGCTCCTGCCACTGGCGATATCCGTGGTTCTGGGTGTAGGAATGTTCCTGCTGAAAGACTGGGTTAGCTACCTGCTGTTTGACAATGAGGAGGAAACTCTGGCGGTTTGCTTAATGGCCATTATGTTCCCCTTTATGGTTGTGCAGCAGTTCGGCTTACTGAAACTTCGTTTTGAAGAAAAGGGATTTCTCTATTCGTTCCTTTCCATATTACTAAAGGTTTGGACCTTAATACTATGCGTTACGCTGTTGGTTACGTATCAAAGAAGCTTCCGCAGCGTGGTGTATGGAATGGCCTTGGCGGAAATTCTGAACGGTATCGTATTGGGTATCGTCAGTTTTCGCAACTTCCATCTTACGCATGGATGCATTCAGGCGGAGCGCATAAAGGTTCTTCTGAAGTTCGCATTGCCGCTGATTCCTGCAACGGCGATCAGCTGGCTTTTGACCTCCATGGATAAGGTCATGCTGCGTTCATTATGTACCTATGATGAATTGGGCTTGTACACAGCGGCTTCCAAAATTGTGAACGCTTTGGGAATTATCCAGACTTGTTTTACAACGATCTGGGTGCCGGTTGCTTTCCGCTGGCATGAAGAGGGGAAGGATCGTAAATATTTCGAACTGGTTATGAAGCTGGTTGCAGCAGGAATGAGCTGCATCTGCTTTGGCATCTTAATGTGCAAAGACCTTATTGGCTGGTTCTTAGGTGACGACTTTGTCAAGGCAATCGGCGTGTTTCCCTTCCTGATGCTTCAGCCTATCATGTACACCATGTCGGAAACCACAACACTTGGAATTTCGTTCAATAGAAAAACGGGATATAACATTGTCGTGTCGCTGCTCTCGGGATTAACAAACTTAGTGCTGAATTATTTCTTCATTCCCATTTGGGGCGGAGTGGGTGCAGCTTTGGCAACGGGTATCTCCTATGTGGTGTTTTTTGCGGTACGAACATGGATCTCCAGACGGTTGTGGTATAAGTTCCCTGTTGGGATTTTCTGCATTTGCATTGTAATGGCGTGTGCAAATTGCGCGGCACACACGTTTGTGAGCGGTGCGATTCCGTATGTCTTCTCGGCAATTAGTGTTGTCCTGATGATAATAATCGCTCTACCGCAAATTATCCAGACGATCAAACTATTTAGATAATAAAGGTTCTATGTCAATAGTTGGGGTAGAACCAAAAGCAAACCCGCCGGCTTTGCCGGCGGGCTTACTTATATCTGTGCTTAGTACAGTCCAATGAATGCCAGCACAGCCGAGAGGGCCACGCCGCAGGCGGAGAGGGCGAAGAGGTTGGCGAACATCTTGTTTCTGGATGCGGCATCGGTCTTGGGGGAGGAGGAGTAAGCAGCCAGCATCAGTGCGCCGCAGGTGGAGAGGGGACTCAGCGGTGCGATATTGGCACCGATGCAGATGCAGTTGACCAGTTCCACAGCACTGGTGCCGGGGAGGGACGCGGCCATATCCGGCACGGTGGGGATCAGGGTGGGCATGACCACACCGGAGGCAGAGGAGACCCAGGACATGACACCGCTGAGCAGTGCCATAATGCCGCTGGCGGTTTTCGGGGTGCTGAGCTTGGTCAGTGCAGAGGACAGCAGGTCAATGCCCCCCAGCTCGGTGATCAGGGAAATCAAAATGCCAACGCCGGTGACCATGACCAGCGTGCTCCAGGGCACTTTCTTCAGCGCCGCGCCTTCATCGGCACACTTGAACAGCGTCAGAACCACGGACACGGCAAAGGAAACCAGACCCACATTGATGCCGAACACGGAGGTCACAACGGCGACCACCACGATGCCAGCCAGTGTGGCGATCTGCTTGGGGGAGAAGGGCGGGATGCGCTCGGCACCGGACTGCGCCTGCAGGGGAATGTCCTTTGCGGTGTGCCACTGAAATACGAAGTACAAAATCACAGCATAAATCGTACAGGTCATAGCCATGGCCCAGGGCAGGGAGGCCTCTACGCCGGTGATGCCGCTTTTGGCGGCTACATCGATGGCAACGATGCCGGAGGGGGTAATGGGACTAAGTCCGCCGGAGAAAGCGCCCAGCATGGCAAAGGGGAACAGCCGGATGGGCTTGATGTCCAGTTCTTCTGCCAGAGCCACCACCAGAACACTCACCAGAGCAGTGGTGGAGATGATGCCGGGGCCGATGGCGGAGATCAGCGCGCCGGTCAAGAACAGAACGATGGGCAGGCGCTTGACCTTACCCTTGCACAGACCGAAGATCTTTTTTGCCAGAAGCTCAAGGGTCTTATTCTCCTGTGCGATGCTGAATAAGTACATGACACCCAGCAGCATCAAAAACAGGGAACTGCTGAAGGATGAAATGAGGAATTTGCCGTCGATCCCGGCGACCATGGAGAGGATCAGGGCAACGGCAATGGCCACAAGGCCGCTGTTCATCTTAAAAAGAAAGGCGATGGCCAGTGTGATGCACAGTACGATCAATGAAATCAGTTCCATAAAGGCACCTCCAAGTATGTTCTTTATGAATACTCATTATATTCCGGAAAATTTATGTTGAAAAATATATAATTTTGTATGTATAATATATTATACAATGTATACTTGGAGGCTCTTGCTATGGAACTTTTGCAGCTGCGGTATTTTCTGACCGTTGCCCGGATGCTGAATATTTCCCGGGCGGCCCAGCACCATATGATTCCCCAGCCGGCCATGTCCCAGACCATCTCCCGGCTGGAAAAGGAACTGGGAAAACCCCTTTTTGACCGGCAAAAGAATAAACTGACACTGACCCCGGAAGGGCAGGCCTTCCTGGATTCCGTCACCGCTTCCATTGGGGGACTGGACGCGGCAGTCCAGTCCATGCAGGAGGAGGACGAACTCCGTGGCGAGCTGACGCTGCTGGTACAGCAGCACCGGGGAACCATCGTGGACTGTATCGTGGAATTCCGGAAGCAGTATCCGGATGTCACATTCCGCATTTTCTATACCCAGGAGGGCAATGCCCCGGATCCCTATGACCTGTGCATTTCCTGCACCCCCCCGGATGCTTCCTATGGGGAGGGGGAATGTCTGATCACGGAACCCCTGCATCTGATGGTATCGGCCAACCATCCCCTGGCATCCCGGCCTTTTGTCCGGATGGAGCAGCTGCGGGAGGAAGAATTTGCCTTTCTGAATAAAAACAGCAGCCTGTGGCACCACGCCCTGCACCTGTGCCATCAGGCGGGCTTTGAGCCGAAGATATCCATGGTCTGCGGAGACCTCCACTGTATGACCAAGTATGTGGCGGCGGGAATGGCTGTGAGCATGTGGCCGGAGATCTCCTGGCGGGGCATCCAGAACGACGCCATGGTCTGCGTACCCACGGTGCCCCAGGCAACCCGTACCACCTATGTATTCTGCAACCGCCAGAAAACCGCTTCCCGGCTGCGGGATACCTTTCTGGAATTTCTGGTGGACTACTTTGAAGGCTTGCAGCAGACCCTTTGATTGACAGCGCTTCTGCGGCATGGTAAATCCAATCACAGCGATACGGGACATGCTCCGGCAGCCTAAGCGAAACAGCTGCCGCCCAAAAGGCAGCAGCTGTTTGCAATTATTATTTTAAATATTTTCCCGGTCTACTTGGCAGGGGGCGGTTCAGTGCTGCTCCCAGCTGCAACTTCTAATTACAATATATATATTGTACGGGCGGCCAATGGCCGCCCGTACTTTTTAATCTTCGTCGTACTGATAAAACACCCGGTGCAGCAGTATCATGGAAAGCCATGCCGGCACACTGCCGCCGAAGGCGAGACTCAGCATGATCACATAGGGCAGGATGATCGGGAACATCAATCCTGCCACGATGGGCAGCAGATTGATGACAATGATACCGATGGTGGTCAGCGGATGCGCCATGGACATCCGCCATGCGTTCATAATCGTATTCTTTACAGTATTGGAATAGTTGCCCTGTAGGGGGAATATGTAAAAGAGAGCAGGCAGGGTGAGGATAAAGGGCAGCAGCATAATCAGCGTGACAATGCTGCCCAGACCCTCCCGCATCTTTAGGATCAGAAGCACATCGAAAAAGCCAAGAAGCAACACGGCGGCCCCAATCACCAGCAATACGGTGCCCTGCTTGAAGTTTTCACAGAAGGCCTTCCAGAAGGTCTTGACGGGGTATACCAGCTCATCGGTGCGCTGCTGCTCCATGCAGAAATAGAGCGCAGAGGTGGAAGCACCGGCGGTGAAGACCGGCAGGCACAGGACGACCCAGCAGATGTTTACCAGCATGATGTTGGTAAACGCGGAAAAGAGATTAAATAGCTTGGAGTTAAAAAAATTGTCGTTCATAGTTCCTCCCGAAAATTACGGCAAAGCCTTTTGTATATTGTACCGCTTTTGTCACTATTGCGCAAGCATTATTTCACATTCCCCCATTTTTCGCACCTGCGCGGGCCGTTCTGCGCGGAGCTGCACGAAGGGCGGCAAAGTCGGGGAAGCCGTCCTCCGGTTCTCTCCACCATCCGTACGCCTCCGCCGGACACCCGTCCACGCCCGGAAAAATAACTTGCGGGCAGAGCGTAATTCTGATCAAAGGGTTACATTTGTATCTTTTCTTACGCAGAAAACGAACAATAGTACCCCTTATCTTACAATTGTGTACATTGCGGATCAAACATCTCTGATGTATAATCTTTTTAGTAATTTGTGCGAATTTTACAGAAAGGATGACCACACATGAGTCAATTGTTGAGCAGTATCAAGAAAAAGAAAATGCAAGCGGATATTAATAAGAAGCGCAAGGGTCTTTCCCGTGCCACTCAGGACGATATTCAGTTCCTGCTTCTGTGCATCCCTGCCTTGATTATGGTTATTATCTGGAACTACATTCCTATGGGCGGCGCTGTCGTTGCCTTTAAGAACTTTAACCCCAGAAAGGGCGTTCTGGCCAGTGAGTGGGTCGGCCTGAAGAACTTCATGTTTTTCTTCAAGTCTCAGGATGCTGCCCGTACCATCCGTAACACCATGTTTTACTCCATCGACTTCCTGTTCATGGAGTTGATCGTTGGTGTTTCCATCGCTCTGTTCCTGTACCACATGAAGGCCAAGGTGCCTCTGAAGGTCTACCATACCACCATTCTGATGCCCCGGTTTATTTCCATCAACATCGTGGCATTCATGGCCTACGCCATTCTGTCCCCCGGCTACGGCGTTCTGAATCAGCTGATCCAGGCCCTTGGCGGAGAACCCATCATGTGGTATTCGGAGCCTAAGTACTGGCCCTTGATTCTGACGATCGTCCATGTGTGGCAGGTTGCCGGTTCCGGCTCTCTGTATTACTACTCCTCTCTGATGGCGATTGACAAGTCCCTCTTTGAGGCCGCCGCTATCGACGGTGCCGGTACCTTCAAGCAGTGCTGGCATGTGGCAATCCCCCAGCTGATCCCCATTATGACCATGATGACCATTCTGGGTCTGGGTCATATCTTTACCGGTTCCCTGGGTCTCAGCCGCCAGGTTACCATGCAGGAAGGCGGCCTGCTCGAGACCGTTGATATCATCAACTACTATACTTACCGTGCCCTGCTGGGCGGCCGCTTGGTTCAGTCCGCCGCTGTCGGTCTGTTCCAGAATGTGGTTGGTCTGGTTCTGGTGGTCACCGTCAACAAGATCGTCCAGAAGATCAGCCCCGAAAACAGCATGTTCTAAGGAAGGAGGCAGCAATATGAGATTACATAAGAAAAAACTCCCCATGGGCCAGATTGCCCTGCACATCTTCTTTATCCTTCTGTGCCTGTGCTATATTATCCCCCTGTGGCTGCTGGTCTCCGTTTCCTTCGATACCTCCGATTCTCTGGGTTTCTCCTTGATTCCCCGTTCCTTCACCACCCTGGCCTATGATATGGTCTTCTCCAGTCCTACGAAGATTCTCCGTGCCTACGGTGTCACTGCCTCCTACTCCATCCTGAGTGTGGGTCTGTCCCTGCTCTTTATGGTGCCCATTGCCTATGCCCTGTCCAGAAGAAACTTCCGGCTTCGGGGTCCCATCACCTTTATCCTGTTTTTCACCACCCTCTTCAGCGGCGGCATGGTGCCCAGCTACCTGCTGAACTCCTCATTGGGCTTGGTGGACAGCTACTGGATCTATGTTATTCCCGGTCTGGTCAGTGCATGGAATGTCATCGTTATCCGTACTTACTTCCAGGGCCTGCCCGGTGAGTTGTTTGAATGTGCCCGTCTGGACGGTGCCTCTGAGCTGGGCACCTGCTTCCGGATCGCTGTGCCTCTGTCTACCCCCGTTCTGGCCTCTGTTGGATTCCTCCGCTTCATCGCTGAGTGGAACCAGTGGTCCACCACGGAAGTCTATATCCGTAACCCCAAGCTGTACTCTCTGCAGTATCTGATGCAGGCTCTTCTTGCGGACCTGCAGCTCATCGCGCAGATGATTGAGGCCGGCATGGGCGGCTACGATGAAAATGTTATTAAGAATCTGGAATCCATGCGTTTCGCTATGGCAGTTGTGGCTGCCGGCCCCGCACTGGTGATCTTCCCCTTCTTCCAGAAGTACTTCAAGAAGGGCATGACCATCGGCTCCGTCAAGGGTTAATGCCCAAAGAGCCCCCCCTTGCGTAAGGGGAGGTGCCACGGCGCGAGCTGTGGCGGAGGGATTGCCGAGATCTTTCCACTTTCCACCCCCCGGTGGACCCATCCAGTATCTTAGTCCCGCAATAAAGGGATTTTGATAATAGCCGAAAGGCATACAATAAACAAGGAGGAAAAACAAATGAAGAAGCTCTTAGCGCTTGTTCTCGCAGTTCTCATGGTTCTGTCCATGGCAGCTTGCGAAACCAAACCCGTTGAGACCACCCCCCCCGCAACCCAGGGCGGCACTGATACCCAGCCCAAGGAAACCGAACCCGTAGCCAAGGATCCCGTTACCATTACTTACTGGTACGGCGGCCAGGGCGAGATGGAAGACACTCAGAAGGTCGAAGACAAGCTGAATGAAATCCTGAAGACCATCCCCGGTTACGAGCACATCACCATCGACCTGCGTCCCACCAACTCCTTCAAGAAGAACTTCGAGCTGGCTCAGGCCGACAAGGAGCAGATTGATATCGTTGCTTCCTACGAACTGGCTGTTTCCGATCTGTGGGCCAACGACGCCATCATGCCTCTGGATGAGCTGCTGGAGAAGTTCCCCAATATGACTTCTCAGATCCCTGAGTTCATGGTTCCCATGGGCCAGATCGACGGCCAGCAGGCCTACATCCCCTCCGCTCAGCAGGCTACCACCATGTACTTCATGCGCTTCCAGAAGGCTCAGCTGGCTGCTTACCTGGAAGAGAACCTGCTGACCATCGACGAGTTCAGAAGCATTCTGCAGTCTGACTCCATGAAGACTAAGCTGGACCTGTTGGAAGACTACACCCTGTGGCTGCGCGGCTACCTGGGCACCGAGAAGATCTACGCCAACACCACCGGCGAAATGAACCTGTGGTTCGCTCAGGAATACATCGGCGACAACTACGGCAAGATGGTCATGACCGAGCAGAGAGGCACTGTTGAATGGATGGCTCTGACTCCCGAGTACCAGTACTGGATGAGCCGTGTTGCTGACTGGTACGAGCGTGGCATCGTTCATAAGGATATCACCGTTAAGTTCACCGGCGCTATCGGCCGTGAGGACAACCTCGCTTACAGCTACATCACCAACGTTGCTACCGAAGCAATGGTTGAGGCTATTCAGCTCGCCGCCGGTAACGACTATACCTGCATCCAGATGCGCCCCAACTACTATGTTCCCTCCGTTTACGCTGCAGGCGGCACCTTCATTTACGCTGACTGCGAGCATCCCGAGGAAGCTATGATGATCATGGAGCTGCTGCACACTGACCTGCACGGCGATGAGTTCTACAACACTCTGTGCTGGGGCATCGAAGGCGAGCACTATGAGTGGGTCGACAAGGAGAACAAGCGCATCAAGACTCTGGAATTCGACGGCACTCAGGGCAACTCCTCCTGCTCTTACCAGGCATGGAAGTGGCAGATTGGTAACTCCTTCAACGCATGGAAGAACCAGGCTGTGGACGATGCACAGAACGACTACATCAATGCTGTGCATGCTGACCCCAACACTGCTAAGTCCGTCGCTCTGGGCATGACTTGGGACCTTTCCGAGGTTGACGATATCATTCTGCAGCTGAATGCTATCAACAAGGAGTACACCGCTAAGTCCATCTGGTCCTTGGGTAAGGATTGGAAGACTCGTTACGACGAGATGGTAGAGAAGCTGAAGCTGGCCGGCGTTGAAGTTGCTGTTAAGGAACTGAACGACCAGCTGGAAGACTTCCTGGCTGAGAAGTAATTCTGATTTTGAATTTCTTCTAAAATGCATAACCCTAGCAGGGCGGATTTCCGCCCTGCTTTTTTATGTCCCAATCCCCACGAAGGCCACCCTTTGACAAGGGTGGCTTTTGCTTTACGCCTACACCAACCTACGGCAGAGCCGGTAGTGGTGGATGCCCATATTCGCCCGTGGGGCGATTTCGACATCGTCCTCTGTGACAAAACCCGCGGCAGCTGCAAAAAATTAAATACCCCTCTTCCTTTTTATAAAAATATTTGATATAATACCAAAAATAATGATATTTTTCTCGTCTAAAGGGGGTACTGGTCTTGGTCAATAATAATTTCTTGATACTGCTGGTGGATGACGAGGCCTTTGCCAGAGAGATCGTCGGCGAACGGCTTCTGACACTCCCCGGTGTTACCGTTGCCGCCGAATGTGCCAACGGCATCACTGCCAGCGAATACCTCCTTTCCCACAAGGTGGATATGCTTATCACGGATATTATGATGACGGGTATGGACGGCCTGGAACTGGCGGAATTCTGCCATCGTCTGGATCCCTCCTGCAACATGGTCATCATCAGCGGACATAATGAATTTGAATATGCACGCCGCGCACTGAAGTACGGCGTGAAAGATTACTTTCTCAAGCCTGTGCAGGTGAAGAACCTGTTGGAGTTGGTCAGCGGCTGCCAGCGGGAAACAGAAAACAGCCGCCGCTATGTGTCTGTCCATCGTATGAGCGAATACCAGTCCCTGGAGACCCAGCTTCGGGAACTGGTGGTTTCCGGTGATGTGAGTGACCAGTGGCTTCCGGAACTGAAAAAGCTGATGCCTGCCGGTGGCCGCATCGCCTCTGTGGAGGTTCCGGCACTTCCTGCCATGGAAGAGGAAGCGCTGGCCTGCTTCCTGCGGAATATGCTCTCCCTTGCCCTTCCCCGGCAGACCGTGCTGTGGCTGTACAGTCAGGAGAATCAATTTGAGTATTTGATTACGGACCGGGAAGACGCGGAAAACCAGCGCAGCCTTTCCGCCGCCGGTGAATACCTCAGCCGGGTTCTGAATTTTGAAACCAAGCTGACGGAGGTCGGCACACTGAAATCTGCCGAGGAACTGAAGGATTACCATCCCCAGCTTCCCGACAGTGACCAGAAGAATGAGCTTATCGCCATTGCCTGCCGCTATATGGAGTCCCATTTGAACGAACCCATCAGCCGTGATGAAGTGGCGCAGGTTGTTTATCTGACTTCCCCCTATTTCAGCTCTCTGTTCCGCAAGGTTACCGGCATGACATACAGCGATTATCTTGTGGATCTGCGTGTCCGGCACGCCATGAAGCTGCTGGAAAAGAAGCTTTCCATCCGGGAGGTTGCCGAAGCTGTCGGCTACCGGAACATGAAGTATTTCAACCGCATCTTTAAATCCAAGGTCGGCTACCTGCCCTCTGAATATCGCAAACTGCTGATGAAGGGTCTTGTGGGGGATAAGGCATGATGAAGATCCAATGGAAGGACCCGCGGTTCCTTCGCAGCTTCCTTTCGGTTATGCTGATCCTGCTGGTTCTCCTGTCAGTGGTTCTCTTTGCCGTGTACGGCATGTCCAAGAACGCGCTGGACCGGGAGGTACAGGTGCTGAACCGGGAGGACGCACTGAACTACCGGGACCGCTTTGAAGATATTCTCGCCCAGTGCGAGATGCTGGCATCCAGCGTGATCACCGACAGCATCGTGCAGTTTTATTTCACGGTACAGGATCCCACGCTCCTGTACAGTGATTTTTACAGCCGCCTTCAGGGTAAAGCCAATACCTACGGTGTCCGATGCGTGGATTCCGTGATTATCTATGCACCCAAATATGACCGTGTCTATAATCCCAGCTTTTCTTCCCAGTCCTACACGGTAGAGCAGCTTCAGCAGTATGATGGGCAGGTAGATCTGGGTTGGATGGAGTTTCTGAACGACCAGCGTGGTATCACTACCACCACGGAGATTCGGGCAAAGAGTGATACATTCCCTTACTACATCAGCCTCATCAAGCACTACCGCAGCGGCGTCATTGACGGCTATGTGATCATCAACATCGATCTGATGGAAATGTACGATCAGTTAGCAAGGTCTGAAAACGAAGGTGTGCAATTCTTTGGCGTGACTCCGTGGGAGCATGTTTTCCTTAGAAAACATAAGGCCGAGCTGACAGCCAGCACGGACCGGTTCCCGGAACTGGCCAACTACCAGCCCGGTGAGGAATTGAGTCTTATTGACAGTGAAAGAGGAACCGCCTATGCGCAGGCCGTTTCCCAACGATATGGCTACACCATTGTAGCGGTCAGCGAGCTGGACAATTACTTCTTCGCACTGTCCGGCATCCACCAGCGGATCTTCACCTGGGGCGCTGCTTCCTTGATTGTGGTGGCTTTGCTGGCGCTGCTGTACAGTATCCGCCTGGTTCGGCCTATCCACACCATCCAGATGGTCTTGAAAAGCCCTCTGGACTGGAAAAATGAAAAGCGCAGGCACAGCCGGGAGGTGCAGGAGATTGCCGACGAGATCGTCCAGAACCTGCAGTTTAACTCCCAGCTGCAGGATGAGCTGAGTCAGCGTTTGGAATTGCTGAACCGCACCCAGATGCTGGCCCTGCAGGCCCAGATCAATCCCCACTTTCTGTTCAACACCTTGAACATGATCTGTCTGATGATCGAACGGGACAACGGGGACGAGTACCTAGGCAGCCAGATGATCCGCTCCCTGTCGGATATTCTCCGCTACTCTCTGGCGGACCGGAAGCTGACCACCCTCCGGGAGGAGATGGAGTATGCCGGAAAATACCTTTCCATACTTCGCCAGCGGTTCAAGAGTTTTGAATACAGCCTGAATGCTGAGGATCGCCTGCAAACCTGTCTGATTCCTAAGCTGGTGTTGCAGCCGCTGTTGGAAAATGCCATTCAGCACGGCATCTCCGGCAGCAAAACCGGTCAGCCCGGCATTATCAAGCTGCATATTCGGGAGGTTTCCTTTACCTACAAAACCGGAACCACACTGCCCTCGGTGTGCATCGAGCTTACTGACAACGGCGCGGGTATTACCCCCCAGCGGTTGGAGGAGGTGCGGCAAAGCATCCACGACCACAGCGATATCACCACGGCCCATATCGGCCTTGCCAATGTGGCCCAGCGGTTCTTCCTGTGCTTCCGGGAGGAACAGGATTTTCAGCTGGACAGTGAGGAAGGCACCGGTACCACCATCCGCATCTGCTTCCCCAAGATCAGCGATCCCGATGCCCTTGAGAACCAGCGCCCGCTGCGCCGTATCGATATGATATAATTCTGTCCAATCATATTACGGCCCCTCTTCACACCGGAACCCGTAGGGGCCGATGACCACATCGGCCCGCAGGCACAGTGGATCCACAACCAAAAAGAAAAGCTCCTCATGTGAGGAGCTTTTTACTATATAGGTTTATTCCATTTCGACCATTTCTTCTTTCAGCTCATGGCGGCGGACAAGGAACCGCCGGATGGCGAAGAGACCCGCAATGCAGGCAATGCAGGCCACATTGCTCCATGGATCATCGTGGGACAAAATCACATGGCGGGTAATGGCCACTGTCAGCACTTCCAGTATGTTGGCAGGTGTGGTGTCGATGAGCATTCGCACAAATTCCAAACCAACCACGATGGTCAGCACATTGTGCAGGTAATGGCTGATATCCGCGATGTAGGAAACATCCACAACGCACTGATATATTTCAAAAATCAGCGCCACAACCAGTACAATTATCGTGATCGCGGCGACAACACGCTCCAGAAAGTGCAGGATCCGGCGGAAGACATGTTCCACCTTGTGGTCGCGCTTTTCCAGCTTTTCCATCCGCGCGGCGGTTTTCGGGTCCATGGGCGGTTGTGTTTTCGGATGCATGGGGCTTCCTCCTCAATAATAGATACAGCCATTTTACACTAAATTTTCCAAAAAAGGAAGTTATTTTTCCCGGGAACGGAAAAATTTCCGCATATCTGTGCAGGCTTCCTCCACTTCCTGCCGCAGCTCCCGGGCGCTCATCCGCAGAACACCGCTGCGGAGACTGCTCAGCTGCACCAGAGAGTCGGAGGTAGCCACTTTTAGGTTGTAGCTGCCACCGATCTGGGCCACCAGCGACTCAATATAGGCGTCGGCGGTTTCTCCCTCGGCGGTATATACCACCTGCAGATTGTGGAACTGTTCCTTGGTACCGGGGTTGCCCTTGACCTTGTAGCCGTCAAATACCACCACCATCCGG
>JAZNFH010000037.1:0-4829 GCA_045589055.1 Faecousia sp.
AGCAGCTTCACATCCGGTTTCTCCTGCCGCAGCAGATCGGCATAGGCGGTGAAGCTCTCTTCCTTGGCAAGATCCAGTGAAATAACCTTCAGCGGCACGGAAACCTGACTTTGCAGGGCAGCCATTGCCTCTGCACGGCGGGCGATGACCCAAATTTCCTCTACGGCCGCATGGCGCTGCAATTGCAGAACGAACTCCCGGCCCATGCCGGAAGAAGCACCGGTAACAACCGCAATTTTCATAGATGTTCCTCCTTGTAGGTGTTGGCAGCTGCCAGAAGGGGCTGCCGCTGATTGGGAAGGGTGTCGTTTTGTGCCGAAAGCAGAAGCTGTTCCAGACAGGCCCGGATATCCGGCCCCGGAACAAAACCCAGTTCGATCAGATCCCTGCCGTTTATGGCAAGGTCTTTCACGGTCAGACAGGCATCTTCCGACAGAATCTCCTGAATCAGAAGATCAATGGTATCAAAAAGATCGGTTTTTTCTGTTGTTCCTTTGCTGTAATAATCCGCCCGCTGTAAGTGCAGCAGATTCATCGTGCCTTCCGGTCCGTACTGCCCCAGACGGCGGCGCAGCAGCCTTTTATCCGGCTCCAGGGGCGTCATATGCCGGGCAATCAAGTCTGTGACCTGCTGGCGCAAAGCAGTGGGGGCTTTCAGCCGCAGCAGAATAGCATTGGCTATTTCCGCACCCAGCTTGGCATGACCGGGGAAGTGGCCGCGTCCGGTTTCGTCCAGATAAAAGGTGCCCGGTTTACCAATGTCGTGCAGCAAAGCGGTCCAGCGCAGGGGAAGCGTTCCGGGTACGGACGCTGTGACCCGGGCGGTGTGGGTATATAGATCCAGCGCATGGTAAGGACTGCGCTGGTCAAAGCCCACCATGGGTGCCAGTTCGGGAATGACCTGCGTCAAGATGGGATGGAAACGGAGAAGATCTGATTCTTTTACTACCGGAAGCAGACCGCAAAGCTCTTCAAAGACCCGTTCCCGGGCAAGGGCATCCATCCGGGGTGCCAGCTCCGTCATGGCCCGGGCGGTTTTTTCTTCCACAGCGAGGCCGTATCGCACGGAAAACCGGACGCCCCGTAAAATCCGCAGCGCATCCTCGGAAAACCGCGAAGCAGGATCTCCCACGGCTCGCAGGCAACGGTTTTTCAAATCCTCTCTGCCCCCAAAGGGGTCGGCAAATCCCCTGTAGGGGGAGTAGGCCATGGCATTGACGGTAAAATCCCGGCGGCTCAGATCGGCTTCGATATCGGTGACGAACCGCACCCAATTGGGGTGGCGGCTGTCTTCATATCCGCCCTCGGACCGGAAGGTGGTGATCTCCACCGGCTGGCCGTTCATAATGACTGTGACGGTTCCATGCTTCTCTCCGGCGAGAACCAACTGGTAAGCAGAGAACACACCGCGAATTTGCTCCGGTGTGGCGGAGGTACACAGGTCGTAATCATGGGGGGTAAGGCCTAACAGGGAGTCTCTTACGCAGCCGCCAACGGCATAGGCGGCAAAGCCGGCATTTTCCAGCGCATCAATGCAGGCGCGGATATCTTCTGGTACAAACATAGCTTATGCCCCCTGCCTGTTTGCTTCGGTAAAACCGTCCAGCACCAGTGCCACGGCACAGCAGCCGTACAAAACGGCATAGCTGCCTCCGGGAATGGCCGAAATGCAGAAGAAAATAGCGGCGCGGCTCAGCAGCAGATAGGGGCGGATGCCTTTTTTATCCGCTTCCAACGCTGCCCGGTGGTAGGCTGCAAACATAAGGGAGAGGACCGAAAGCAGCTGAAACAGGTAGCGCTGCAGCTGGGATTCCCCGCTCCACTGTTGATACCGGCAAATCAGAAGCAGCATGAAGAAGAGTACCGGGGGACAATAGACAAAGGGATGCAGACGGAGCTTTCGCAGCAGCGCGAAAGCCAGCAGCAGCGCGCAAAGGACACTGACCAATGCCAGGATACCGGCAATGAGAGAAAGGGTCTGGGCCCGGTCGGAAATCAGCTTCCATGCGGCAAAGCCATAGCCGATGGCGAAAAACACCATACTGACAGCGCTCAAAGTGCTGGGGTGGAAGTGATAGGCCTGCCGCTGGCGGAGGGCAAGACACAGAATGCAGACCACCACCGCCAGAAGCAGCAGAGAAATGGGTGAGCCGGGATGCCCTGCGGTCAGCAGACCCTTGCTGTCAATGCCGGTCTGCAGAAGCCACTGACGGATACAAAGACAAAGAATGCCCAAACCGGCACACAGGGCGGTGAGAATGGGCAGTCTGGAAAGATGCTTCATGGTGGATCACTCCTAGGAAAAAATAGGGATGGCAACAGCCAGAATCCCTGCAATCACAGGTTGGTGCAGCAGATAGATGGGCAGGGAATGCCTGCCGCAAAGGCATAGGAAACGAATGGGCAGCCCATGAGGATCGATCCGGGGGAGCCGGGTTTCCGGAACCCGGTACAGGCGGCGGCCCAGCAGCGCCCCGAATAGGAAATACCCAAGGTTGGGCAGCAGTGGGAAATAGTCGGAGGAGGCGAAGCCGGGAAACTGGAATCCCAAGGGAATGAGCCATGGCACCGTTACCGGTGCAGTTTGTGCAAGTCGCAGCCCCACCGCGGAGAACAGACAGGCCAACACAGAAAGGAATGTGCCGGGTAACCGGGAAAACAGGCTCCACAGAAGCATGCAGACACCCAGACAATGGAGAACACCGAAATAGATAATCAGCCCTTTGTCTGCAAAACCCAGCAGGTACAGCGAAAGGGTTACCAGTGTGCAGAGCATACCGCAGCCCAAAACCAGCAGGCCCCGGCGCAGATGGTGTTTTCCCAGTGTGACGCAGATACCGGAGAGCACCAGAAAAAGCGTACCGCCCCAGTTCTGCACGAACAAAAAGAGGGGAGATGTGGTGCCGTAGCCAAGACCACCCAGATCATAGCCGATATGCACCGCAACCATGCCGAGAATACAGATGCCCCGGAGGGCATCCAGTTCCCAAATGCGTTTTCTCATTGGGCAGTTCCTGCCTGTCCGTTGGCCTCTTCTTCCAGAACCCGGTAGGCTACCTTGCCCACCAGTGTTTTGGGCAGCTCCGTGCGGAATTCGATCTCCCGGGGCATGGCGTATTTTGCCACATGCTCCCGGCAGTAGTCCAGAAGCTCCTGCTTCAGTTCCTCCGTAGGCTCAATACCCGGCAAGGGGACGATAAAGGCCTTGATCCGCTGCCCCCGGTAATCGTCCTTTACGCCGATGACGCAGGAAAGCAGTACCTTGTCATGACCGTCAATGATGTTTTCCAGCTGGGAGGGGTACACATTGTAGCCGGAGGTGATGATCATGCGCTTGATCCGCTGCCGGAAATAGATGAAACCGTCATTGTCCATACGGCCCAGATCGCCGGTGTGCAGCCAGATGCGGCCGTCGCCGTGGCTGCGGAGGGTGTGGGCGGTTTCTTCGGGATTGTCCATATACCCCAGCATGACGGTGGGGCCGGAAATGCAGATCTCACCCTCAATATTGGCTTCCACCTCCTGGGTGGTACCGGGGGCTACGATCTTATAAAATACATCCGGGAAGGGAACACCGATGGAGCCGCTGCGGGCGTAATCCTTGGGTGTCAGACAGGAGGCGGTGACGCACTCGGTGGTGCCGTAGCCTTCCCGGATCTGCTCGGTGCAGTGGTGATCCTTCAAAAACCGGTCGACCTTCTTTTTCAGCTCCGGGGACAGGCTGTCACCGCCGGAGAAAATGCCCTTCAAAAAGCTTAAATCAACATTTTGCAGGTTATCTGCCCGAAGCAGCGCTTCAAAGAGGGTGGGAACCCCCGGGATGATGTTGGGCTTCTGTTTGATGAGGGTGTCAGCATAGGTCTGGATGCTGAACTGAGGCAGCAGGATGCAGGTGGCGCCGCCGATCAGCGCGGTGTGGATGCCGATACCCAGGCCGAACCCATGGAAAATGGGCATCACGGAAAGCATTTTCATGCCGGCAATGCTGCCGAAGCCGGAAGCGGCAATGGTCTGAAGCCCAAGGGCGTTGAAATTCAGATTGGAAAGAAGAATGCCCTTACTGGTGCCGGTGGTGCCGCCGGAATAGAGGATAGCACCGCAGTCCCCGGCTTTGCCGGTGTCCTCCGGCAGAGTCACATCCTTGCCGGATGCCACCAGATCCTTCCAGAGCAGATAGCCGGATTTGGGAAGCTTTGGAACGGCCCGGGCGTTCTTGGTCATGGGATACAGCAGGTTCAGTGGGAAGGGCAGTTCATCCTGAATTCTGGCAATCAAGACAGTGCACGCCGGTTTGGCAACCTGAGCCACCTTGCTGTAGAACTGATCCAGCGTCAGAATGGCCTTGCTGTGAGAGACCTCCAGATAAAAGGCAATCTCCTTGGGGGCGGACAGGGGGTGGATCATGCTGGGTACCGCACCGATGCGGTTCAGCGCGTAAAAGCAGTCCAGCGCCTGGGGACTGTTGGGCATGCAAATGGTGACCCGGTCACCCTTGCCGATTCCCAGCTTGGTGAGACCCTTGGCAGTGGCTTCAATCCGGTCCAGAAACCCACCGTAGGAGGTTTCTTTTCCCATAAAGGAATAGGCAATTTGATTGGGATACTGCCGGGCATTGCGCTGCAGCAGCTGATACATAGTCAAATCGGGGTAGTCAAGGGATACGGGCGTACTCCCGTAAAATGCCCGCCAGGGGGCCGAAGCGGAAAAACCCATAGATTCGATGCCTCTCTGTTTTTGGAAGTAGTAGAATTGATCGTTTAGCGTACTAAGTCGTAGGGGCCGATGCCCACATCGGCCCGGTGTAGGCAGTGTATTTGGGCCGATGTGTA
>JAZNFH010000038.1:0-5892 GCA_045589055.1 Faecousia sp.
TATCTTCGGAATATGAGTCCGGTTTGGCGGGACCTGCAGACCGGCGTAAGAGAATATATTTTGTAAATAGGAGTATGAAGTATGGCACTGTATAGTGAAAAAGTAATGGACCATTTTATGCATCCCAGAAATGTGGGTGTCATTGAGGATGCCAGCGGTGTCGGTCAAGTTGGCAACGCCAAGTGCGGCGATATTATGAAGATCTATCTGAAGATCGAAAACGATATCATTGTGGATGTCAAGTTCGAAACCTTTGGCTGCGGAAGTGCTATTGCATCTTCTTCTATGGCTACCGAAATGATTAAGGGCAAATCCATTCAGGATGCGCTGACCCTGACAAACAAAGCCGTGTGTGAAGCATTGGACGGTCTGCCCGCAGCAAAGGTGCACTGCTCTGTTTTGGCAGAGGAAGCAATCAAATCCGCACTGAAAGACTATTACGAAAAGAACGGCATCGACTACGACAAGGCGCTGTTTCCGGATTGCGGCAACTGTGCCCACTGCCATGAGTAAGCCATGATCGTATCTACGAAGGGGCGCTATGCCCTGCGGGTTATGGTTTGCTTTGCCCAAAAAGAACCGGGGGAATACATTCCGTTGAAAGAGATTGCGGAAAAAGAGGAGATATCCCAGAAATATCTGGAGTCCATTATGGCGACTCTTTCCAAAGCGGGTATGGTGGATGCTGTCCATGGCAAGGGCGGTGGCTACCGTCTGAACCGGAAGCCGGAGGAATATACCGTCGGCAGCATTTTGAAGCTGACAGAAGGTTCACTGGCATCTACCGGCTGTACCAGCCAAGGACCCAATGCCTGCGGTCGTGCCACCTGCTGTGAGGCACTGCCAATGTGGGAGAAGCTGGATAAAATGATCGATGCGTTTTTCGAAGGCATCACGATTGCGGATTTGCTGAAAAAATAACGATAACCGCCTGCTCCCGTTGTTGGGAACAGGCGGTTTTTTGGAAAAAGTTTATAGGGAGATGGCAGACGCTTCTTTTGGTGGTGTACGGAGTGCATCGTAGAACAGGGCGTATGTGGTGTGTACCTTGTTGCCGAAACAGTACAGAAGAAGCAATTGTCCAAGGAGACCCGCAATGTAGAAAACAAAGTAAGCCACATCATCACTGAAGGGGAGGGAAATCCCCAGTGAAGGGAGCAGCGTATCCCCATAGCATAGAACAGTCAGCAGGAACTCCAACAGGTAGAACCACCAGAAACTTAAGTCCAGAAGAAAAAGGTGAACGCAGTTTCGGCGCATGAGCTGCCGGCTCTCATGAATGGCATAAAGCGCACCGCAGCGGGGAGAATCGATAACCCGCAGCTCTGTCAGCCGCAGACGGTATGCGACGGGGATCAATACAAGACAGCAAATAGCGGCGCAAACAAGGAACATAGGCATCATCGCTTCCGCAGCGGATTGTAGGACTGTTTCATCCAAAGTACCGGATAACAGCAATTGTTCGCTGTTACTCAAAATGCTGTAAACGGGGTCTGCCAATGGGGTAAGGGACAGAACAAAAATACCGGCGTAGAAACAGGGAATGGAGACGGCGACAAAAATCAGTGCCTTTAACAGAGTCACGCCCAGAACGGTACCAAATCTGCGGAATCCTTCCAGCAGGGTTGCCGGACCGACAGGCTGTTTTCTTGCAAAGCACAGGGCTGCGGCGGTATAGCCGATGGTCCAGAAGGGGAGAAGCAGAGAAATCGACAGAGAAAGTGCGGATTGGACGGTAGAGAGTACACTGCGAAGGCCAATTCCGGACAAGCCGCCGGTGTTGGAAATCTGAGAATTCAAGATTAAGCTGATTACGCTGACCAGCAGTGGAAGAACGGTATTGACGCCTGCCCAGATCAGCAAAATCTTTTTGTTGTTGGGCGCACAGGTCAAAGCCTGCGCGGCTGCAGCTTTGAGTTCCTTGCGGTCACATATATCCATACGATTTCCTCCCATAGGAAAAACAATTGCAATGTTGCTGGTATAGTTATAAACCAAACCCTAAAAAATAGCAAATGAATTTTTTGCAAACTGTGGAAATAAAGCACCTATTATGCTACAATACAGTAAATGATACTTACCCGGAGGAAGAAAAATGAGCTTAGGGAATAGGATCAAGGCTGCCCGCATAGAGGCAGGCCTTTCGCAGCGGGCGCTGTGTGGAGACCGGATCACCCGGAATATGCTCTCCCAGATTGAGAACGGCATCGCGAAACCTTCCGTGAAAACACTGGAATATTTGGCGGAACAACTGGGAAGGCCGGTCAGCTATTTTCTGGAAGAGCAGGCGGTATTTTTCCCAAATCAGCAGCCGATGGCGGAGGCCAGGACAGCGCTGGCTCTGGGAAACTTAGAAAAGCTGCGGGAGGCACTGGATCAATTTCAGGAACCGGATCCGGTTTTTTATGAGGAACGGCAGCTTCTGGAGCATCTATGGTGTGTCCGCCGGGCACAGCAGGCACTGGCAGAAGGGCAGAAACCATATGCTGTCAAATTGCTGTATCGGGCGTTGGAACTGGATGGTGTATATATTACCGGAGAGCTGCGGTACCGGTGCCGGGTGCTGTTGGGCCTTGGGGGAGAGAATACGACACTGGAATGTGACGAAGACCCATTGTTGGTACGGGCAATGCAGGCACAGGACCCTCTGCGGAAAATAGAGATTCTGAAAGCATCAGAGGATAAATCAAGTGTGCGTTGGAATGAACTGCAGGCGGAAGCGTTGTTTGCACTTGGCCGATACGCGGATGCAGCGGATTGCTATCGACTGGCTCCGCAAAACCGGGAGACCTACAGCAGGCTGGAAGTGTGTTACCGGGAGTTGGGAGATTATCAGAACGCCTATGCCTATGCCTGTAAGCAGCGCTGAGATGAAATCTACAAAAAGGACGGCGTAGGGCAATACTTCCTTCTGGAGTGTCGCCCCAATGCCGTCCGTTCTGCTTATAGCAGATAATGAATGATTTGCGTTGTTTTGCCGTCTTTCACATAGTGCCGGGGTACCCGGCGGGAAATACCGCAGAGAAATTCGTAATGGAAGCTGCCTGCTGCTTCCGCGATCTGCTGGGTGGTGATGCATTCATCGCCGTCTCGACCAACTAAAACAACTTTATTGCCAATGGCAACGTCCGGGATGTGGGTTACATCCACCATCATCTGATCCATGCAGACCCTACCCAGAATCGGCGCTTTTTTTCCGTGAATCAGTACATAGAATTTGTTGGAAAGGCTCCAAGGATAACCATCAGCATATCCGACGGGGATGGTAGCTACCCGGGTGGGGCATGTTGTTACATAAGCACCTCCGTAGCCGATTTCACGGCCTGCGGGGAGCTCCTGCAGGTGGGAGATACGGCTCCGCCAACTCAGAGCCGGGGATAGCGAAAGCAATTGGGGATCCACATGGCTGCTGGGATACAGACCGTAGGTCACAATACCCGATCGGACCATATCATAGCATTGGGAGAAGTTCATTAATCCGGCAGAGTTATTCAAGTGGCAGATAGGAATCGTAACACCTCTGTGGCGGAGCATGGAGAGGAATGAATCAAACCGTTCCGCCTGCGCCTTGGCGCGGCTGAGATCCGTACAGTCAGCAGTGGCAAAGTGACTGAAAATGCCTTCTGCAAACAGATTGGGAAGCCGTACGGCTTCTGCACAGGCATCGGCGGAAGCTTCGGAAAAGGGAAATCCGATACGGCTCATACCTGTGTCAACTGCAAAGTGAAAGCGGGCCGTTTTGCCCAGCTTTCCGGCTTCCGCAGAAAGGCAGCGGGCACCTTCTAAGCTGAAAATAGATGGACGGATATCCTGCTGAATTGCTGTGGAGAAGGCCGCGCTCGGGGTATGGCCCAGAATCAAAATGGGGGTTCGTATCCCCGCGTTACGCAATTCCAACGCTTCTGTAATAGAACTGACACCGAAGAAGGCACACCGATTTTTAAGAAGCTTTGCTACCACAACGGCACCGTGCCCATAGGCATCGGCTTTGATGACAGCCATTACGGGAACTTTTGCTTTGGCGCCAACTGCTTCTATATTTCGTTCAATGGCATCCAAATCAATGATTACATAGGTGTTGTCATAATGCAAAGTCAGCGCCTCCTCTCTTACCATTATTATAGCATATCCGAATGCGAAAGTAAACAAGGACAGCAAGAACGGTGTGTTTATTAATTTACTATAAATTTTCCACCGGGAGTGTTGAGAAAAATAAGGAACATGGTATAATAATTTAAAAGATAGGTATGATATCTTGTTGTAGTAGAATGTTTGATATGCAGGCCGTTTTTTCGGAGATGAGTAAAATGAAAAAACTGTTATTTATTTTGAACCCCTACGCGGGACAGCGGAAAGCCAACCGGTTTCTGGCGGAAATTGTGGATATATTTAACCGGGCAGATTACGAAGTAATCGTACATGTTACGGCAAGCAGGGATGATGCCAGAAAGACTGCTCTGCACTATGCGGAGCGGGTGGATGTGATCGTCTGCTGTGGCGGTGACGGAACCTTTAATGAAACAGCCGCGGGCGTTTTACAGAGTGGTGTGGATGTTCCGGTGGGCTATATTCCCGCGGGATCTACCAATGATTTTGCCAACAGCTTGAAGCTGCCAACGGATATTCTGCAGGCAGCAAGGGGAATCGTAGAGGGAAATACACGCCGGTTGGATATGGGATCTTTTGATGGCCGATTTTTCTCCTATGTGGCCTCATTTGGGGCCTTTACCAGAGCCAGCTATGCAACTCCCCAGAGCGTCAAAAATGCGCTGGGTCATGTGGCATATATCCTTGGAGGCATTCAGGAGCTGTCACAGATTCGGGCGCATAGACTGCGGTTCGAACTGCCGGATGGACAGGTATTCGAGGATGACTATCTATTTGGCGCCATCAGCAACTCCACCAGTGTGGCCGGCATTTTGACACTGGCATCGGATAAGGTGGATATGACGGACGGTAAACTGGAACTGATGCTGGTGCGCACACCTAAGGATGCCATTGAATTGGCGGATTGTCTGATGGCCCTACAGCGCCAAACCTACAACTGCGCCATGATGACTTTCCTCAGTACAGAAGCAGTTACTGTCAATGCACCGGCAGAATTGGACTGGACCATTGACGGGGAGCGTGAACCGGGAAAAGAGAATATCACGATTACTTGCCTGCAGCACGCGTTAAAGGTTATTTGCCCGGAGGTACCCCAATGATCAATACCACTTTGTGCTATATTACCCGGGGTGACGAGGTTCTGATGCTGCACCGGGTGAAAAAGCAGAATGATGTGAACAAAGATAAATGGATCGGTATTGGCGGCAAGTTTGAAGGGGAGGAGACACCGGATGAATGCCTGCTGCGGGAGGCCAGAGAGGAAACCGGCTTGGAACTGATCGAATGGAAGTGCCGGGGTGTGGTGACTTTTTTGACCAATGAACCCTACGAGGGAGAATTCATGTATCTGTTTACATGTGATCAGTTTGCCGGAGAATTGAAGCAGTGTGATGAGGGTGACCTGCAGTGGGTCAGCCGGGAATTTTTGGATGGCCTGCCCAAGTGGGAAGGAGATGCCATCTTTTTAAAACTGCTGTGGGAGGATGCGCCATTCTTTCTGCTGAAGCTGCGTTACGATGGAAGTGCATTGGTAGAAGCGGTATTGAATGGAAAGACACTGTGCCGGGACGCTGCGGGAAACTGGATCGAAAAGTAAAGTGACAGTCGACATAGAAACCCTTGACGATTTAGTGAAAATATGATAATATGACTTAGTACGCCGTTGTGGTGGAATAGGTAGACACAAGGGACTTAAAATCCCTCGGAGTAAAATCCGTACCGGTTCGATTCCGGTCAGCGGCACCAAAAAGAGGATACCCAACAGGGGATCGTCTTTTTGGTGTT